>CAZOTR010000064.1:18866-21038 GCA_964582755.1 uncultured Methylococcaceae bacterium
CGGGAGGAAGGCACCCATGCCCAAGCCTTGGCGATAGCCGCACGGTTATTGGCGAAAGGCATGGAGCCTGCCCAAGTCGCCGCCCTTACCGATTTGCCGCTGGCGGACATCGAAAGATTGCAAGCCCCGCCCAACGCTTGCTGAGGAAGAGCGGGGATGACATCGCTCGAAGCGATGCCATCCTTTGCGCGTCACCCCGCCAAAACCCCGCAAATCGCCGCTATCATCAACTGGCTGGTCCTTGCCCCGGCGTCGATGCAGCCTTTGGCGCGTTCGCCGAGGAAGGAAGACCGGCCCTTGGTCGGCACCATGTCGCGGGTGGACTCACAACCCGCCTCGGCCACGGCCTGGACCTGCGCCAACACCTGCGTCAAATCTTGGCCTTGGGCGGCCGCATCCTTCAAAGCTTCCGCCACCGGGATCAGCACGTCCAACATGGTCTTCTCGCCCAAGTCCGCCTTACCGCGCTGCTTCATCGCCTCGACGCCCAGCCCGAAAGCTTCGGCAAAAGACTCCCGGCCCATCTCCTTGCCTTTGAACGCCTTCGCCAAGGCGAGGAAAAACGTCCCGTACAGCGAGCCGGAGGCGCCGCCCACGGTGCTCATCACGCTCATGCCCATCTTCTGGAAAGCGGCGGACCAATCCAGCGCCCCCAAATCCCCCGCCAAGCCCTCCAGCACGGCGAGGCCGCGCTGCACATTGGTGACATGGTCGCCGTCGCCGATGGCCTGGTCTAGCGCGGTGACTTCCTCGGCGTTCGCGTCGATGGCGGCGGCGGCGGCCTGGACGAATAAGTTGATCTGGGTGGTGTTCACTGACATGGCAATGCCCTTATGATGTTTTAAGCTGGCAACAGCCAGCCGCAAAACGCGCATGGAAACACAACAGAATCGGCGATTCAACCTGGAAACCCAACGAGAGATTGGTCATGGTCAATATTTTCAAATCCAACGGCTCCGGCCCCAGCCCGGCAGACCTCAAGCCCTGGCTGCTGCGGGCGGCGTACTTCCTGGCCGGGCTGGCCGGGTTGCTGTATTCGTTCGTCTATCTTGAGTCCACCGAAATCATCGTGATCCAATACCCCTGGGGCGAGTTGAAAACCCACACAGAGCCGGGCATTTATCCGCGCTTTTTTGGCACGGTCAGGAAATACCCGCTGTCCTCGCAGTTTTACTTCTCGGCACGGCCCGGCCAAGGCGGAGACGACCAAAGCCTGCGCCTGCGCTTCAACGACGGCGGACATGCCACGGTGTCCGGCGTGATCCGCTGGGAAATGCCCACCGACAACGAGCATCTCATCGCCGTGCATCGCAAATTCGGCAGTTCCAAGGCGATAGAGCAGCAACTCATCCGCCCGACCATGGAATCCGCCGCCTACACCACCGGCCCCTTGATGTCCTCCACCGAATCCTCGGCGGAAAAGCGCAACCTGCTGCTGCAATACATGCAGGACCAAGCCATGAACGGCACCTACATGACCCGCACCGTGGCGGTCAAAATCGCCGACCCCATCTCGGGCGTGGAGAAAACCGTCAATGCCGCCGAAATCGTCACCGAAGGCGGCAAACCGGCGCGCGAGCAAGGTAGCCCGATCACCCACTTCGGCATCAACCTGCTGCCGATCTCCATCAACCAAGTCGAATACGACAAGGAAATCGAAAGGCAGATCCAAAACCGCCAAAAGGCCATCCAAGACGTGCAAATCGCCCAGGCCAACGCCTTGAAGGCCGAGCAAGAAGCCATCACTGCCGCCAAGCAAGGCGAAGCCCTCGCCGCCAAAGCCAAATGGGAGCAGGAAGTCATCAAGGCGCAGAAAGTCACCGAAGCCCAGCAAAAGTTGGAAGTGGCGCAGTTGGAGGCGCAAGCCGCCGAGCAATATAAGCGCAAGCAGATATTGGAAGGCGAAGGCGAGGCGCAGAAAAAGCAGTTGATCATGAACGCCGACGGCGCCTTGGACAAAAAACTGGAAGCCTATGTGGAAATCCAAAAAGCCTATGCCCAGGCCATCGAAAACTACAAAGGCAACTGGGTGCCGTCCTATGTCGCGGGCGGCGGCGCGCAAGCCGGTTTGGGGGCGCAGCAAATGATCGACCTGCTGTCGATCAAAGCCGCCAAGGATCTGGGATTGGACATGGGGATTTCGGGGGCGGGGAATACGGCCAAAAAGTAGGC
>CAZOTR010000065.1:0-20802 GCA_964582755.1 uncultured Methylococcaceae bacterium
GGTCTTCGGCGAGGTCGATGGAATCCGGCGAGGTGCCGATGATCGGCGCGCCGGCAGCTTCCAAGGCGCGGGCCAGTTTCAGCGGGGTCTGCCCGCCGTATTGGACGATAATTCCATAGGGCTTCTCTAAATGAATGATCTCCAGCACATCCTCCAGGGTCAACGGCTCGAAAAACAGCCGGTCGGAGGTGTCAAAGTCGGTGGACACTGTCTCCGGGTTGCAGTTGACCATGATGGTCTCGTAACCATCCTCGCGCAACGCCAAGGCCGCGTGCACACAGCAATAGTCAAACTCGATGCCCTGGCCGATGCGGTTCGGCCCGCCGCCCAGCACGATGATTTTCTGCCGGTCGGTGGGCGCGGCCTCGCATTCCTCCTCGTAGGTGGAATACAGATAAGCCGTGGCGGTGGCGAATTCCGCCGCGCAAGAGTCGATGCGCTTGTACACCGGGCGGATGCCCAGTTTGTGGCGTATCGCCCGCACTTCCGCTTCACCGCTGCCGAGCAGCTTGGCCAGCCTGGAATCGGAGAAGCCCTTGCGCTTGAGGCAATACACCTCGTCATGGGTCAAGGTTGCCAAAGTGCGCTTGGCCAGGGATTGCTCGGTCAGCACCAAGTCTTCGATTTGCGCCAGGAACCAGGGATCAATGCGGCTGTAAGCCTGCACCTCGTCCAGCGTCCAGCCGGCCCGGAAGGCGTCAGCGACATACAGGATGCGCTCGGAGCCAGGGTCGCGCAGCTCGCGCTGGAGGATTTCGCGGGCTTCCTCGGCGTTCAGATCCAGCTTGGGGGACAAGCCGTCGATGCCGATTTCCAGGCTGCGCAAAGCCTTTTGCAAAGACTCCTGGAAGGTGCGCCCGATGGCCATCGCCTCGCCGACGGATTTCATCTGCGTGGTCAGATGGCTGTCGGCCTGCGGGAATTTCTCAAACGTGAAGCGCGGAATCTTGGTGACGACATAATCAATCGACGGCTCGAACGAGGCCGGCGTCGCGCCTTTGGTGATTTCGTTCCTCAACTCGTCCAGCGTATAGCCCACCGCCAGCTTCGCGGCAACCTTGGCAATCGGGAAGCCGGTGGCCTTGGACGCCAAGGCGGAGGAACGCGACACGCGGGGATTCATCTCGATGATGATGAGCCGGCCATCCTTCGGATTGACCGAGAACTGCACGTTCGAGCCGCCGGTGTCCACGCCGATTTCGCGCAGCACCGCGATGGAGGCGTCGCGCATGATCTGGTATTCCTTGTCGGTCAGCGTCTGCGCCGGGGCCACGGTGATGGAGTCGCCGGTGTGGACGCCCATCGGGTCGAAGTTTTCGATGGAGCAGATGATGATGCAATTGTCCTTGCGGTCGCGCACCACCTCCATCTCGTATTCTTTCCAACCCAGCAAGGATTCCTCGATCAGCAGTTCGTGCGTGGGCGAAAGCTCCAGGCCGCGCTCGCAAATCTCGATGAAATCCTGCCGGTTGTAGGCGATGCCGCCGCCGCTGCCGCCCAGCGTGAACGAAGGGCGGATGATGGCGGGATAACCCACCGTCTCCAGCACGGCCAGCGCCTCCTCGATGCTGTGGGCGATGCCGGAACGCGCCGAGCCCAGGCCGATCTTGGTCATCGCCTCCTTAAATTTGTTCCGGTCCTCGGCCTTGTCGATGGCCTCCTTGCTCGCGCCTATCATCTCGACGCCGAATTTTGCCAGCACGCCTTCGCGGTCCAAATCCAAGGCGCAGTTCAACGCCGTCTGCCCGCCCATCGTCGGCAACAGCGCGTCGGGGCGCTCCTTCTCGATGATATGGGCGACGGTCTGCCAGTCTATCGGCTCGATGTACGTCGCGTCGGCCATCTCCGGGTCGGTCATGATCGTCGCCGGGTTGGAGTTCACCAGGATGACCCGGTAGCCCTCCTCCTTCAACGCCTTGCAGGCTTGCGCCCCGGAATAGTCGAATTCACAAGCCTGCCCGATGACGATGGGGCCGGCGCCTAGGAGGAGGATGCTTTTTATGTCGGTGCGTTTTGGCATGGGGAGGTGTGGGTATCAGGATAAGTATGTTATTGAACTAAACTTGACGGTTAAAATTCTTGCCCAAAGATGGCTTGCTCCGCTTTAAAGCCTATCGGGTTCTCCCGCCAATTGTAAAACCGTGGCAATGACTTGCTGGCTCAAGTAAATGTCCGAGCTTTCAAGTTTTCGTAATAATGGCGAAACTTCGGCGACCAAGCCTTTTTCCTTAGCCGCAAGCAGCACACCGAGCGAACCAATGGTGCTGATGTGGTTGATCTTAGCCACTTTGCGGCCACGGCGGTCATCAATCAAGAGCTTGTCCGCTGATATTTGCTTATACAGCAACATCGCCTCCGTCTCGCCCGCGTCGGCAAACGCATCCAAAAACACATAGCCTTGCAGGTCAACGTGGCGAACCTTGCCTTGCAAAAACAGTTTAAGCGCTTGGGCTTCCTTTTTGTCGGGCCGGGTAGCCTCATGGTAGACGGTTTCAGGCACGACGACGGTATCAAACAATTCTTCCAGCAAAACCAAACTCTCGCAAACCGATAACGCGATCAGCGCGGAACAGTCCGCCACAAGAATCATATCCCATTCATTCCCGCCAATTCTTCCAGCAATTCCTCTTTGCTGATATCAATCACAGGAACATCATTGTGTTTGCAGGCTGCGATAAACTCATACACATCCATGCCCGCCAATTCGGCGGCTTTCGACAAGGTGACACGGGCATTCTTAAACAGCCACAAAGAATAGCTTAAGCGCATTTCCCTTTCTATATCTGAAGCCAACTGGAAATCCACAAAATCATTCGGCAAGTTGACGGCGATTTGCATGATATCTCCTAGAAAAATTAGGGGGCAAGGCCACTTGTTCCCGCACACCACATGGAAACCAGAAAAAAGGCGGTAGGGTGCGCACCGCGCACCTTAACGCATATTGAATATTGAAAAAGGTGCGCGATGCGCACCCTACCGGACTTCTGTTTGCCCGCCAAATTCATCAGCATCGTATTCATCCCAAAATTCACCAATTTCCTGATAGTTCATGGAATTTTATTTCCACCGCTAACTTCAATGATGGTATTGACGAATGCTTTGAGTTCGTCGCAGGCATCGATTGCCAGCGTCAAGTCATTCTGGCCAAGAATTTTTCCTGCATCACGCGTTTTGACATAGCTATCTCTGCATTGACCGATCTCAAATATCTCCTTAATCCGGTAAGCAGGTGGTTTGTTATGGTTGACCGTTTCGGGAAGACCAGCGGGGGCCACTTTGTTATGACCTGCCATTTTTTGGATCGTCTGCCAATACGGCAATAGCCAGGCTTCAAAATCGTGCTGGGCCACATGAGGATGAAAGCGTGGCTCGTCCCCGACCCATTGTCGCATTTTCGCCTTGGCGTCCGCCGCATTGAGAAAGTCAGGCGGGTTAGTTCCGGTGTAAACATCCGTCAATGCAATAACATGATCTACAGCGTTCCTACCCTTCAATTCGGTATCTACTACCCGTTTTAGTTTATATTCCTTGGGAATTCGTCCGTCATAGACATTGGTGTAAAGCCTAGGCATACGATTAGCCAGACGAGTTTGAAGAAAATTCCTCAGGTAGGGAATAAATACTTTCTCCGTTTTTCCCTCGACAATGATCGCGATCTTCATGATCGGCCTCCCATACGGCCCATCCTCCAAACTTCATCCAGACTGTATTCCTCCAGCCAATGATCCAAATCCAATGAGTCCGCCCAAGTTGCGGTCGTGTAGCCTGCCTCGTCAACGTCCATCACCACAACTTCCGCCGGTTGTAGAAACCGGATGAAGCGGTCGGAATGAGTAGCGACGATCAACTGGGTTCGTTTGGATGCTTCACGCATGAGGTCGGAGAGTAAGCTAAGAAGTTCTGGATGCAGGCTGATTTCCGGCTCATCAATCATAGTTACAGTAGACAGATGCGGACTCTGTAACAGAGACACCAACCACAGAAACCTTAATGTGCCTTCGGACAATTCGTTCATATAAAACGGTTTGCCGAATCGGCGATCATTCCAAGTCATCGCCAGCATTCCCGCCGCGACAGGGGGGAAACTCATGCCTTTAAAATCGGGAAATGCCGCGACAAGGGAATCAACAATCAAATCAAAACGGTTGCGATCAGTTTCCCGGAGATAATACAGATACGGTACCAAGTCCTCACCATCGGAACCGGGCAACGTCGTCGGCTTCATGGGTTGCGGCAACTTAACCGGAGCGCGGGGGCCTACGTCGAGCGCGTGATACTGGGTAGCGGTAGCAAGAATGCGCCGCAGTTCTTCCGGTTGGCGGAACATCTTAGGCACCTGGGCCAGCGAGGTTTCCAGTGGATTGTGTTCCCACTCCGGGCGAACCAGACGATTTGAGTCTATTTCATAGTAGCGGATATCTCCATCACTCGAATTGATATGTTTGAAAGACTCATAATATCCATCCTTTTCTTGAGAGAGAATCTCCCTGGAAATGGCGTAGCCGTTCGCATTTGGTGCCAAATGAATCTCATATTCCAACGGTTTATGACCGGGAACATTCATATCAACCACAAACGAAATATCTTCACTTTTTCCTCGCGTCAATAGACTGGTTATACCGCCCAACCTTGATAATATGGAATTTAGGTTACCGGAAGCCGAAGCGGACAGAATAGAGAAAGCATCCAACAGAGAAGTCTTGCCTACGCCATTGGCACCAATCAATGCCATAAAGGGTCTCACGGGCAAATCCACTTCGTTCAACCTACGGAATCCCGATATTTTGACCCGGTTGAGTTGGTACATTGTTAGTCCTTACTTTAGTGTGAACGCAGGCAGGCTTGAATATCCTGGTATTCCAGATCTGGCAGTTCTTCGAGAATTTGTTCGAATGAAAGCCCGTTCGCTAATAAATCCAACACATCGCTAACGCGGATACGCATGCCACGAATGCAAGGACGGCCACCACATTGGGCGGGGTTTACAGTAATTTGGTCGGCTATAGTGACCATCTAACCCTCACAGCTCAGTACAACGGCCTTCCACCAAATCACGCAGGGCTTCTCCGGCAAGTATGTCAAACTTGCCTGCCGCGATATCTTCCGCGATTTCCTTATCCCAAGCGTCGGAGTCATATTCTTGAAACCAGTTCCGAAAAGCAGAAAGTTCCTCGCGGGACAGTTTAGCGACTGCGGATTTGATTTCTTCGACACTGTTCATGGCAAGCCCTTAGATTTGCCGTCCATGGACGCTGGATTCCGGCATTTCTGCCGGAATGACGAGACGTAGGGTATACGCAATGCGCGCCCTATCCCCGCCTGGATTTCGACGTGATGCGCGGGAAGATATGACTCTGCGCAAGATGAATCTTGCACTCCGACAGGCAAGCAAGCCTTGCTACCCCCCCATCATCCCAATAAACCGGTCAAACAAGGGCGCCAAATCATGCGGCCCAGGGCTGGCTTCGGGGTGGCCTTGGAAGCTGTAGGCTTGGCAGTCGGTGCGCTCCACACCTTGCAACGTGCCGTCGAACAGCGAGCGGTAGATTGGCCTGAGATTAGCCGGCAAACTGTCCTCGTCCACCGCGAAGCCATGGTTTTGGCTGGTAATCATCACTTTGCCGGTCGCCAGCTCCTGCACCGGGTGGTTGCCGCCGTGGTGGCCGAATTTCATCTTGACGGTTTTTGCGCCGCTCGCCAAAGCCAGCAATTGGTGGCCCAGGCAGATGCCGAACACCGGCACCTTGGCGGCCAGGATTTCCTGGATCGCGGCGATGGCGTAGTCGCAAGGTTCCGGGTCGCCGGGGCCGTTGGACAGGAACACGCCGTCGGGATTCAGCGCCAGCACGTCCTTGGCCGGGGTTTGCGCAGGGACGACGGTCAGGCGGCAGCCGCGCTCGGCCAACATGCGCAAGATGTTGCGCTTGATGCCGAAATCGTAGGCGACGACATGGAACGCCTGATCTTTAGCCTCGCCATAACCGGATTCCAAGCGCCATTCGGCCTGCGTCCACGGATAAGCCGATTTGGCCGAGACGACCTTGGCTAGATCCATGCCGGCCAGCCCCGGAAAGCCCTTCGCCTGCTCCACCGCCCAGGCCGCGTCAACATCCCCCGCCGCCAAGCAGCCGCGTTGCGTGCCCTTGTCGCGCAGCAGCCGGGTCAGTTTGCGGGTGTCGATGCCGGCAATGCCGACCACGCCATGCCCGGCCAAGTATTCCGTCAGGCTTTTTTCCGCCCGCCAGTTGCTAACCCGCAATGGCACGTCGCGCACGACCAGGCCGGAGGCGAAGATGCCGGAAGATTCCACGTCCTCGGCGTTGACGCCGACATTGCCGATGTGCGGGTAGGTCAGGGTGACGATTTGCCGGGCGTAGGACGGGTCGCTGAGGATTTCCTGGTAGCCGGTGATGGAGGTGTTGAACACCACTTCGCCGACGGAGGAGCCTTCCGCGCCGATGGAGCTTCCCCGGAAAATGGTCCCGTCTTCGAGGGCTAGGATTGCGGGCGTTTTCAAAATGAGATCACCTTAGATGTGCAAAACGGGAGGAACCCTCGGGCTCTTCCCGTCGTCGATCAGTCTTAAATTAGGCGGGATTTTAAGGGATAGCGGGCCGGCCTGTCCATGCGGACGGAAAACGGCGCAAGCCCTCAAGCGTAGCGGGTAGGGTCGGCCACGCCCGCCGCCTCAAAACCCGCCTTGCGCAAACGGCAGGAGTCGCAGACCCCGCAGGCCCGGCCTGCGTCGTCGGCGGCATAGCAGGACACGGTATGGATGTAATCGACGCCCAAGCCCAGTCCCAAACGGATGATGTCGGCTTTGCCCAGATCCATCAAGGGCGTGTGGATCTTGAACGCCTGCCCTTCCACGCCGGCCTTGGTGGCCAACTGGGCGAGGCTTTCAAAGGCGCGGATGAATTCGGGCCGGCAGTCGGGATAGCCGGAATAGTCCACGGCGTTGACGCCGATGAAAATATCCGCCGCCCCCAGCACTTCCGACCAGCCCAGCGCGAAGCTGAGGAACACGGTGTTGCGGGCCGGGACGTAAGTGACCGGAATGCCCGGTTCGAGGTGGTCGGGGACACTGATGCGGGTGTCGGTCAAGGCCGAGCCGCCGAAGGAATCCAGGCCGATATGCACCAGCTTGTGCTCGGCCACCCGCGCATGTTCGGCGATATGGCGGGCGGCGTTCAACTCGGCCCCGTTGCGCTGGCCGTAATTGAAGCTGAGGGCGTGGCACACATAACCCTGCTGCTTGGCGAGGGCGAGGAGGGTGGCGGAATCGAGACCGCCGGACAGGAGAATGACCGCTTTTCGCATGGCTTCGGATCAACAAAGGTCGGCGCTGTGGGAATGGGGCGCATTCTAGCACAAGGCGTTCCAAGCCGGCGGATGAAGACCGACGCGGTTTTTAAGGCCGCGCCGGCCTAAGGCAGGTTCAGAACCCGCCTTCCTTTTCAGGCGAGGCAGTGATTTGATGGATGGTCAAATCCGCGCCGTTGAATTCCTCCTCCGCATCCAAGCGGATGCCGACCACCTGTTTCAACGCGCCATAGACGATAAAACCCCCGGTCAGCGCGATGCTCACGCCCAGCGCCGTGCCGATTAACTGGGACATGAAACTGACGCCGCCTAGGCCGCCCAAGCCCTGCAAGCCGAAGATGCCCACCGCGAGGCCACCCCAAGCGCCGCACAGGCCATGCAGCGGCCAGACGCCCAGCACGTCGTCGATTTTCCAACGGTTTTGGGTGAGCGTGAACATCTGCACAAACAACACGCCGGCCACGGCCCCCGTCGCCAGCGCGCCGAGCGGGTGCATCTTGTCGGAGCCGGCACACACCGCCACCAGACCGGCCAGCGGCCCGTTATGCACGAAGCCGGGGTCGTTGCGGCCCACAACCAACGCCGCCAGGGTGCCGCCCACCATCGCCATTAGCGAATTCAGCGCCACCAAGCCGCTGATCGCGTTCAAGGTCTGCGCCGACATCACGTTGAAGCCAAACCAGCCCACGGTCAGTATCCACGCCCCCAAGGCGAGGAACGGAATGCTGGACGGCGGGTGCGAGGACATGCCGCCGTCGCGGTTGTAGCGGCCCTTGCGCGCCCCCAGCAGCAGCACAGCCCCCAACGCAATCCAGCCGCCCACCGCATGCACCACCACGGAGCCGGCGAAATCGTGGAACTCCGCGCCGAAAGTCCGCTCCAGCCAAGGCTGAAACCCTAGGTTTTTGTCCCAGGCGATGCCTTCAAAGAACGGGTAGACGAAGCCGACCACGATAAATGTCGCCGCCATCTGCGGGTTGAATTTCGCCCGTTCGGCAATGCCGCCGGAGACTATCGCCGGGACGGCGGCGGCAAAAGTCAGCAAAAAGAAGAACTTGACCAGTTCGTAGCCGCTGTTTTGCGCCAGCGCCTCCGCCCCGGAAAAAAACTGCATGCCGTAGGCGATGTAATAGCCTATGAAAAAATACGCCAGAGTGGAGACGGCAAAATCCACCAGAATCTTCACCAAGGCGTTGACTTGGTTCTTGCGCCGGACAGTGCCTAGCTCCAAAAAGGCGAAGCCTGAATGCATGGCCAGCACCATGATGGCCCCTAGGAGAATAAAAAGAACGTCGCTGCTTTTGCTGACTGTATCCATGGGTTGAACTCTGAAATGGCGATGACTCGATAGGGCGGCATATAACCAAGAATCGGGCCAGATGCCTGCCGGCCCGCCAACGCCTTGTTTTGGCGCATTAAGTCCAAAAGCGGAACACTTTTGCGGGCATCCGTTATTGGTGCGTTTCCACAAAAAAGCACCATTTAAAAGCAAACCTCCAAGCCATCTTGATGCGCCTGACGAATAAGCGGATCATCCTTACTTGGCAAACGCCTTCCTTATTTCAGCCCCAAACCCCAACAGGAGACAGCATGGCCTCAGCAAAACCCGTGATACCCGACGGCGGCGAACCGGTCCGCATGGCCGCAGACGGCCGACTGGACGTGCCCGACCGCCCCGTCATTCCCTTCATCGAAGGCGACGGCACCGGCCCCGACATTTGGCGGGCTTCGGTGCGCGTGGTTGACGCCGCTGTGGCGAAGGAATTCGGCGGCGCGAAGAAGATCGCCTGGGCCGAGGTCTACGCCGGCGAAAAGGCCAAAAACCTGTTCGACACCTGGCTGCCCGACGAGACCTTGGAAGCGTTCAAAGAGTATCTGGTCGGCATCAAAGGCCCGCTGACCACGCCGGTGGGCGGCGGCATCCGCTCGCTGAACGTCGCTATCCGCCAATTGCTGGATCTTTACGTCTGCCTGCGCCCGGTGCGCTATTTCAACGGCGTGCCCTCGCCGGTGAAGCACCCCGAGAAGGTGGACATGGTGATCTACCGGGAAAACACCGAGGACATCTACGCCGGCATCGAGTGGGCGGCAGGCTCGGCGGAGGCGGACAAGCTGATCGCCTTTTTGCGGCAGGAAATGGGCGTGTCGAAAATCCGCTTTCCCGCCACCAGCGGCATCGGCGTCAAGCCGGTCTCGCGGGAAGGCTCCGAGCGCCTGCTGCGGGCGGCCTTCGACCATGCCCTCCGCCATCGCCGCAAATCCGTGACGATGGTCCACAAGGGCAACATCATGAAATTCACCGAGGGCGCTTTCCGCGATTGGGGGTATGATCTGGCCCGGCGCGAATATGCCGGCCGCATCGTGCCTTGGGACGACTGCGGCGGTAAACCGGAAGCGGGGCAGATTCTGCTGAAGGACTCGATAGCGGACATCACCTTGCAGCAGGTGCTGACCCGGCCCGAGGAGTTCGACGTGATCGCGACGACCAACTTGAACGGCGATTACTTGTCCGACGCGCTGGCCGCGCAAGTGGGCGGCATCGGCATCGCGCCCGGCGGCAACATCAACTATGTCACCGGCCATGCCATCTTCGAGGCGACCCACGGCACGGCCCCGAAATACGCCAACCTGGACAAGGTCAACCCCGGCTCGGTCATCCTCTCCGCCGTGATGATGCTGGAATATCTGGGTTGGGATGGTGCGGCGCAACGGATTGTGCGGGGCTTGGAGCAAGCCATTGCCAAGAAGACCGTCACCTACGACTTCGCCCGCCTCATGGAAGGGTCGGTCGAGGTTTCGTGTTCCGAATTCGGCAACCGCATCATTGCCGAGCTTTAACAGCGCCAAAACCGAAACAGCGCCCGCCTAAAATCTGCGGACGCTGTTTCAAAGAAAAGACATCTCTGTTCCCTTGCTTATTTTTTGCTGGAAAACATTCTCCACACGACGATGGCGACGGCCACAAAAGCCGCTATCTCAATGACGAATCTTGCTGTGTGCATGCCAGGCCCCTCCTCACTCAATGCAGGTTGAAAAGCCGCCATCATACGCCCAATCCGGCAAAGGCGGAATTTTCCCCTAGATCCATGGCCGCGCCGGTTTTTCGCGCCGCCAGCATATAATTGATGCCCATGTAGCCGGTCAGCCGGAAACGCCGGGTGCAGGGATTGACGCCCACGCCGGTGCGGGCGAAGACCTCCAAGCCGCCATTCGCCAGAAGATTCTCCACCTCCAGCGGGGTCGGAAAACGCGACCAGCGGTGCGTGCCACGCGGCAGCCAGCGCAGCACATATTCCGCCATGAGGATGGCTGCCAGCCAGGATTCGAGGGTGCGGTTGAGGGTGGCGACCACCATCACCCCGCCGGGGCGCACCAGCCTCACGCAGGCGTTGAGGAACACATCCAGCTCGGCCACATGCTCCACCACCTCCATATTCAGCACGGCATCGTAAAGCTCGCCGCGCCCGGCGAGGATTTCCGCGCTGGCGACCTCGTAATGGATGGCAAGCCCGCCGGCTTGCGCATGCAGCGTGGCGGCGCGGATGTTTTTGGACACCACGTCCACCCCATGCACCTCCGCCCCCAGGCGGGCCACTGCCTCGCTGAGGATGCCCCCGCCGCAGCCGATGTCCAAGACGCGCAGGCCCCGCAACGGCGCCGGGGCGGCCGGGTCCAGGCCGAACACCCCGGCCAACAGGTCGCGGACATAGGCCACGCGCAGCCCGTTCATGCGATGCAACGGCCAAAACGGCCCGTTTTCCTGCCACCATAATTCGGCCAGCCGCTCGTAAAAGGCCACTTCGTCCGCATCGATGCTGCTGTGTCCGCCCATGGCAATCGCCTCGTCAAGTGTTTGCGTGATTGGCTTAACGGCCCCGCCGTTTGCCCCTATACTTTAACGCAGAATTATCCGGGACTTCATCCCATTGCTTCCTGAAGGCTTTCCGGCAACAGCCACCCCAGCAAAGACGCCTCGTGAAAATACGCAGATATTTCCGGCAGCCGTTGGTTCAAACAGCGGTGCTTAGACTCCCGGACACAGCCGACATCCAATGTGAAATCAGAAACTTCTGCCAAGCCGGCCTGCTGCTCAAGCTGCCCGACCCGGCCATGCAGCGCACCTTGCCGCGTGGCCTCGGCGGCGTCGAGGTGGTTTTCACTGCCGGCCAATCGGCAACCACTTTCCGGCTGGAGGGACGGTTAAGCCATGTTTCCTCCAACGGCGTCGGCTTCGTGTTTGACCTTGCCCCGCCATTCCAAGTCTTGCTGGCCTTGCAAGAGAAATCCATGCCCAGCCCCTGGGCGCAGCGTAGCGTCCCGGCCAAGCTTGCCGACACCCATGAACACTGTGTGCAAGCTTTGGAAAATGCGCTGTATCCCTTGGTCGAGTCATTGCCCGCCCAAATCCAAGCCGACCTGGCCGAACAGCTTGACAACGCGGCGAATGACGACCCGGACCCGCCGCCGGCCGCAACCTTCGCGCTGGAAGAACAGCAAGCCCGGCCGCTAGTCGAGCGGTTTTACGCCCATGTCATGGAACAGGCGAAAAGCTTTGTCGTCCCTGATTTAAGCCTGCACCCGGAGGCAGGGGCCATTTATAGCGAGTCCCAGTCCCAGCGCCTCATATTCGAGGACTGGATGAACCTGATCGACAAGGTCATCCGCCTGGAATCCAAGTACGAGGGTGTCCTCAGGTTGCTTGAGTCCCGGTTCAGCGTCCTGGCGCAAAGGGATATCGTCAACCACGACAATCCCTTCGGGCCTAGCGTGCTGTGCCACTCCTTCCACTACTCGCTGCGGGAGGCGGGGCTGGACAACGACCAGCGCAACCGTGTTTACGAAATCTTCGCCAGCCTGCTCGACGAACGCCTGGCCAAGCTCTACGCCGACCTGCGCATCCTGAGCAAACCGCTCGATGCCTTGAAGAAAGCCAGCGCCGAGAAGGAAGATGCCCCCGGCCCTCTCTTCCTTGCCAACAACGACACCCCTCCACCGGTCCGATCAGCCGAGGCCACCCTCCCGCGCCCGCAGCCAGAGCCATCCCTGCCCGCGAAAACCGCCATCAAGCCGCGGTCGGTTCGCCCCGCCGCCCCGGCAGCCGCGCCCAGCCCTGCGCCGTTGGAGTCCCGCCCGCCCCAACCCGATGCCTTCACGGCTTTTGTAGTATTGTTCCGTTATGTGGAATCCCAGGCAAACAAGGGTGCGGGCGAAGCGCTAGACGATGCCGGCCGCGCCGCGATCATCGCCGCCTTGCGGAAATTGCAAGCCAACATCCCCAGTGTGGCGGCCCCCTATCTCAACGCGCCGGGGCTACAGGCTGGCCTCAACCAAATCCTCGCCGAAACCGGCCAGGAAAAACTCCTGGCCAGCGCGGAAGCCAGGGAAAATTTACAGTTGCTGGGCTTGCTGCTGGACACCCTGCTCGGCGACATGGTCGTTCCCGTCGGCGCCACCCCTTATTTCAAGAAATTGCAACTCCCCTTGCTCATCGCCTCCTTTGCCGACCCTGGGTTGCTACACGGCAAGGAGCATCCGGCGCGGGAGATATTAAACCAACTGGATTATCTGACCCAAGCCGCCAACGCCCAAGGCGAAATTGACAATGCCGAACTGCTGCACTCCCTCGACATGCTCTTCGCCCGTATCGCCGACACCGTGGCCGACAACCCGGAGGTGTTCGCGGATGCCTTGGAGTCACTGAAAAAACTGACCATCCCCCTGGGCAAGGCTTATGCGTCGCGCTTGGAGCGCGTTGCCGAAGCCTGCGAAGGCGGGCAACGCATGGAACACGCCCGCCGACGGGTTGACGAGGAAATCGGCACGCGCCTAGGCGGCAAAACCGTGCCTGCGGCCATCCCCGCCCTGCTTGACGCCGGCTGGCGGCAATTGCTGGTGTTGACCCATTTGCGCCAGGGGACTGACAACGATGCTTGGCGGCGGCAATTGGCGGTCATTGACTTGTTGCTGATGTGGCTGTCCCAGCCCCCCCCGGCCAGCCCGCCTAGCCAATTCAATGTCCAATGGCTGTTAAACTTCGTCGGGGAACAACTGGCCGGCCTTAGCGTGGATCCGGCCGATGTCGGCCGAATCCAGGAAAAAATCGCCGACTTGTTGCCCAACGGCGACCGCCAACCCAGCGCGCCCGAGTATGTTGAAATCCCGCCCGCCGACACCGCCCCGCAAGAAGGAGGCTATACCCTCCACAACCGGCTGCTGGGATTCCGCGTCGGAGAATGGTTAAAATTCGCCTCGGCAAAAGGCCCATGGATACCTCTGCGCCTGACCTGGATAGGGAAAGATCCGGCGCGTTATGTCTTCGTCAACCGCAAAGGCATAAAAAGCCTGGATGTGGATGCCGCAAAATTCGTCCAATTCCTCGATGAAAAACGGGCCAGCCGCATGGAAAACCTGGAGGAGTTGAGTTTGGTGGACAGGACCGCCAAATTTTTGCTATCCGCCCTGCGCGACCGTTTGCGTTAAGCCCGCGCCTCGAATTCCTCGATAATCAACCGACGCCCACTCCCATGACCATCCATAACAAGCTGTTGACACGGATTTTGGTGATTTTGGCCCTCGCCTGCCCTACCCTAACCGCCGCCGAGGGCGCTGGGGAATTCGTCTACCCAAGCGAGGGCGTGGACTATCCATACTCTGTCAAACAAACCGGAGAAAACTATACTTTTGAGTTTTCCAAAAATCCAGGGGCGGAAGGCAGGAAACTCAAGGCCGCGCTGCATGTCTTGCAATCGGTGTATGGCGATTCCTCGATCAATCCCAGCTACAGCGAAACCTTCATGAAGGAAACCGCTTTGTGCTTTGTGTTCGACGGCACTTTCTATTCTTACCGGGCGTGTTTTTTGCCCAACGACTATTCCCCCGCCAACCGCGATAGGTTTTGGGGGTTCGTGACCCAACTCCCCAATGCCCTGTGGTTGATCACCCGCAACCTGCTCCCTGCCCTATTGGTCCTCGGCGCATTTTTTTTATATCCCAAGAAAAACACCTGAAACTTTGGACGGCACCGGACGCCCGTCCGCGTATTTTAAGAAACCCAAACATCCGCGCCTGCGCGGATGCGCCTGCCGGCAACCGGGCAGACCCTGCGATTCTTGGCATTAAACACGCCCTTTACGGATGAGGGCTGTTCACCCCCGCCGTTTCCGCATACAGTACGCGCAAATTTTTATAATAGGAGCCAGCCATGTCCAACATCCACCACGCCCTCGTCCTCAACCTGCACCAACCGCCGGGCAATTTGGAGCATTTGTTCGCCGAGAACGAATGGGAGGCGAAGGAAATCCTCTTCGCCTACGACCGCATCGCCCGCTCCCTGTGGGGTTACGAGGATGTGGGCAGGGTGCATCTATCCCTGTCGGGCACCTTGCTGGAGAGCCTGTCCGACCAGAAATTCCAGGAAAAGGTCTACGGCGTGGTGGACATCGGCTCGCTGCTGTGGCATTGGCAAAACCGCGACATCATCGACATCCTAGGCACCGGCTATTACCACCCGGTGTTTCCGCTGATCCCGCAGAACGACTGGGACGAGCATCTGGGCCGCTGGAAAGCGCAGGCCCGGCATCTGTTCTGGCGGGAGAACTTCAAAGGCTTCTGGCCGCCGGAGATGGGCTTTAGCATGGAGATGATCCCCCACCTCGTCCGCGCCGGCTACCGCTATGTCATCGTCGATAGCGAAAATGTCGAGCCGGTGACCGCCATGCGCTGGGAAGAATTGCGCTACCGCCCGCACATCGCCCGGCACGGCGACGCGGAAATCATCGTCGTGGTGCGCGACCGCGACCTATCCGACGCCCAAGAGGCCGGCATGGAGTTTGGCTGGTTTGAATACGAAGTGGCGGAGCGCACCAAATGGTGCAATTTCGAGCCGCTGGTGACCACCGCCACCGACGGCGAGAACGGCGGCTGGTTCCGCAACGTCACCGAAGGCAGCAATTTCTGGAGTTGTTTCTACCGCGAATTGATGGAGCGGGCGCGCGGCGACGGCGCGATCAAGCCCACCTTCATCGACGCCTACCTGGACAAGTTCGGCGCCCATGGCGAGGTAATCGTCAAGGAAGGCGCCTGGAACACCGGCTGGCACCATGGCCGCGGCTTCACCCAATGGACCGGCTCGCAAATGCAAAAAGACGCGCTGGCGCGGGTGGCCGAAATCAGCGGCCTGGTGAACGCGGTGCGCGCCAAGGCCATCGAAACCGAGCAACACAACCCCGAGCTATGGAACGCCCTGACCGAAGCCCAATGGCATTTGCTGCGCGGGGAAACCAGTTGCAATTTCTATTGGGGCGAGGATTGGGTCCACCGCGCCCATGAGGATTTGGACGCGGCTTATGCGGCTTTGCAGAAGATAGCCAGTTAAATTGGCCGATTTTCGGGTGATGGGTTTAATTGATTGAATTGTAGGAGCGGGCCATGCCCGCGATCTTGGGTCTTACCCATTGCCCGAAGCCTTTCGCGGCCATGGGCCGCTCCTACGGAAAATATCAAATCCACCTCCGATTTTCGCGCCGGGCGGAAATCATTCCTGCCGGGGGCGGCGGGTTTGATGCGTGTGAAATTGACGGAACGCCCGCGCTCCCTGGAATGCGGGCCGCCTGCCCAACCCGCCGTCCAAGCCACTCAGGCAAAATACCGCCTTCTGAAATATAGCGACACATTCACCAAGCCAACCAATACCGGCACTTCCACCAACGGTCCGATGACGGCGGCGAAGGCTTCGCCGGATTGCAGGCCGAATACCGCCACCGCCACGGCGATGGCGAGTTCAAAGTTATTGCTGGCGGCGGTGAAAGACAGCGTGGCGCTGATGCGATACCCCGCCCCGGCCTTGGCCGACATGTAGAATGTCACCAAAAACATCACTAGAAAATAAACCACCAAGGGCACGGCAATCCGCAGCACGTCAAAAGGCAGTTGCACGATATATTCGCCTTTGAGCGAAAACATCACCAAAATAGTGAACAACAAGGCAATCAGGGTAATCGGGCTAATAACGGGGATAAATTTTTCCTCATACCATTCTCGGCCTTTTTTCCGCACTAAGAAAAACCGGGTGAACATGCCGCCGAAAAATGGAATGCCCAAATAGACCAACACGCTCTCGGCGACTTGCAGCATGGTGATCTTGACTTCCAACCCCGAGGCAATCCCCAGCCAATCCGGCAAAATGGTGACAAAAACATAAGCGTAGACGGAAAAGAACAACATCTGGAAAATGGAATTGAACGCCACCAACCCGGCGCAATATTCCGTGTCGCCTTCCGCCAATTCATTCCACACCAACACCATGGCAATGCAGCGGGCCAAACCGATGACAATCAGCCCCACCATGTAATGCGGATAATCCCGCAAAAACACGATAGCCAGCGCAAACATGAGCAGTGGGCCGATGATCCAGTTTTGGATCAAAGAAAGCGCCAACACCTTGAAGTTTTTAAAAACCTGCGGCAATTCCTCGTAGCGCACTTTCGCCAACGGCGGATACATCATCAAAATCAAGCCGATGGCGATGGGGATGGAAGTGGTCCCCAGTTGGAAGCGGGTCAACCATTGCGTGAAATCGGGAACGCCATACCCCAAGCCGACCCCGCCCGCCATGCTGAGGAAAATCCACAAGGTCAAAAACCGCTCGACAAAACCCAGGCGTTTGGGGGCGGCCTGGGCTAGGCCCAAGCCGGAAGCTTGGCGGGGCTGGCTATTCGATTTCTGGCTACTCATGCTTGCGATCCTCTCAATGGCTTAAAATGTTTCCGCGCCGATTTTGTTCAGCGCTTCCGTCAATTCCTCCCTGGACAGGCTTTCCACCGGCAAGGCCAGCAATTGACGGATGCGCTTTTCCAGGGCGGCATAAGTGGCCTCAAAAGCCGCTTCGACTTCCGCCGCGTTGCCTTCGACATGGGCCGGGTCGGGCAAACCCCAATGCCCACGCACCGCCTTGCCCAAATAAACCGGACACGCCTCCCCCGCCGCCGAATCGCAGACCGAAATCATGATGTCGATGCCGGCATCCTCAAACTCGTCCCAAGACTGGCTGCGATAACCCTCGGTCGGCAGGCCATGGCGGGCCAAGGTCGCCAAGGCGTTGGCGTTGATCCGCCCGAGCGGATGGCTGCCGGCGCTGAAGGCGCGGAAGCGGCCCGCGCCCAGATGGTTAAGCAAAGCTTCGCCCAAGACGCTGCGGCAGGAATTGCCGGTGCAAAGCACCAAGATGTTCAATGGGCGGCTCATGCGCAGCCGCCTTTGCCGGGGGCGCAACACGCCTTGGCCGGCTGGACTTGCACGACCTCGTCCTGGCCGAAGACCGGGATCTGCCCCAAGGTGTGGAACGCCTCCCAAGGGATGCCTTGCGGGTCCACCGTCCAATACTTGTCGGATTCGGCATAGCAGCAAGCCGCCTGCTTTTGCGCCTCCACCGGCAAGGCCGCCGCCGCCAGATTGCGGTTGACGCCTTCCAACTCGTCGCCCGATTCCACCTGTATGCCCAGATGGTCCAGCCCCGCCTTGGCGCCCCGGCTGGAAATGGCGAAATTCACCCGTGGATCGTCCAGCATCCATTTGGCGTAATCGGCCTGCCGGACGCTCGGCTCGGTTTGGAACAAGGCGCTGTAAAAGCGGATGTTTTCATCCAATTGTTCAACGGCGATATGGACATGCAAACGTTTCATGGGATGGCTCTCTGGTTAAAAAGAAGGTTCAGGCGGCGACGCTTTTAGCGCCTCGCCGTCTTCGGCGCACTCGGGACAAACCGTTGCCAGGCAAGGCGCTCCGCCGCAACAGTTCTCGGTTAGGAAGGCAAGCAACTCGTCCATCACCTGGAAATTCGCCCGGTAAATGACATAGCGGCTCTCCTGCCTGGACGAAACGAGACGGGCATGGGTCAGTTCCTTCAAATGGAAGGACAGCGAAGAAGGCGAGATGCCCAACGCCTCGCCGATTTTTCCGGCGGACAGCCCGGCAGGACCGGCTTGCACCAGCAAGCGAAAGATGGCAAGGCGGGAGTCTTGGGCAAGCGCGGCAAGCGCGATAACGGCGGATTTATTTTCCATATTTCAATTATTATTGAAATATGGATTCGATGCAAGATCCCATGATGGGCGTCAGATTTGGCGCAAGCTTGGCCGCAAGCGAGGCACGCAGCGGCCCCCATCCTGTGGACAGAGGTTCGCAAGTAGCGGAAAGCGCTGCCCGTGTCGTGGTAAGCGCCTACCGCGTTACGGTGGACGCTTACCGCATGGCGATAAGCGCCTACCGCATTGTGGTGGACGCCTACCGCATGATGGTAAGCATCTGCCACGTCGTGGTGGACACCTACCGCGACAGGGTAAGCGCCTGCCACGTCTCGATGAGCGCTTACCGCGTGGCGATAAGCGCCTACCGCGTCGCGGGAAGCGCCTACCATCACGCGGTAACAGGTGATTGCCACGCGGCAAACGCCGCCCGCACCTCTCGCACCCCCGTATTTTGGGTAATATTACCCAAATCCGCCAAAATCGCCGGTTTCCGCAAAAAAGCAATTGCATTCCATGTTTGGGAATACCTATCATTTGACCGTGCCTGTGTCCATCCAACCGCCGATGCCCATGCGAAGAGGGTTCACGCCATGTCCAATGCCACCGCCATACCCCGCGACGACGCCGGCAAGCTGGCATTGCTGCGGCATTTGAATGCCAACCTGCCCGCCTACGCCACCATCCTGGACATCACCGCCGACGACCTAGCCTTGTTGAAGGCAGGCGCGGAATGGTTCGACTATATCCTCAAGGCGCAAGACGCCGCGCAAAATTACGCCGATTCCCTGTTCGCCTTCAAGCGCGTCCTGCGCGACGGGCCGAAAAACGCCGCCGTGAACCTGCCGCCCGCGCTGGCGCTTCCCGCCGCGCCGACCAGCAAGCCCTTCGCCGACAGCTTCGGCTTCCTCGGCGCGTTGATTACCCGCATCAAAAAGCACAAGAACTACACCGAGGCCATTGGCCGGGCTTTGAATATCATCGCCGCGCAAAGCCCCGGCACCGACCCCGCCACCCTGCAACCCGTGTTGACCGTCGATTTCCAAGGCGGCCATCCGGTACTGCATTGGAAAAGCAACGGCGCGGACGCGCTGGAACTGGAAGCCGACCACGGTGGCGGCAGTTTCAGCCTGCTCACCATCAAAATGTCCCCCGGCTACCAAGACAACGCCCCGCTCCCGCCCGCCGGCACCGCCGCCGCCTGGAAATACCGCGCCATTTACCGCATCCGCGACGAGCAAGTGGGACATTGGAGCCAAGTGTTAGAGGTGGGGGTCAAGGGGGTATGAGAGGGCATGGACGTAGGCTCGGGAGCTTATCCATGAACATATGGCTTTGACGCGCTAAAATAGGATCATTAGATGCTGGCGAAGAATAATAGAATTAGATTTCAACCATAATGCAAAATAAGGCGTCATTTTGAAGTGAAAAAGATGTTCGGCTTCGGTTTTGAGGCCGACTTGGCGTTAGGCATCAAAAAATTGATGAGAGATTGCGATAATGATTAAAGTTGACCCTGGATCATGGATTTTTAAATGGGCATCAAACAAGCGTGAAGCGGAACTTCGAATCGCTGACTATCTCGATGAAATATCAACAGAAGCTACAAACCTAGCCATGATATGGCAAAAAATAGTAGAAAATATAATCCAATATGGATCAGCAACCGCAAGCAATAGCAAGAATTGGACGGGGTTAGTTGAAATACCCAAAGAACATAGATTTAGGAATGCGCAACCATATTCTAGGTTGGAAGAATTTTATCGGAATACCTCAACTGTCTTGGGGGCAAATCACAAGGATAATATTGAGCCAATAATTTTTCATATAGGCTCTATTATAGAAAAGCGAAATCTGACCAAGATAGACGTAGAGCGCAAGCTTAAAAGCATCCGGTCAGCAGCTTTTTTTGATGACGATAATTGTGTTTTAAATATGCAATCTTTAGAAGATTCAGTGATGGCAATTCACAAAGAAGCTGCTGCCTTGCATACATATGCAAAATCTTTTCGGGCTAAAATAAATTAACGCGGCAAGATGCGGTAGCCGAGAGCCTCGTAGGGTGCGCATCGCACACCTTTACCAATATTCGGCATCCGTTAAGGTGCGCGGTGCGCACCCTACTTGACTTGACTAACCGCCCTATCCAGCGCACCCATGCCACAAAGCCCGGTAGGGTGCGCACGGCTTTATCGTGCGCACCGATTCCAAAGCCTAACGATCCGTTCGACCGCACCCGCGCCACAAAGCGCCTTCGTTTTGTCAAGTTTCGTGGGGTGGCGCGGGGCGGTCAACGCAGGCGTTAGGCCACATCGGCATAGTGGAGCCCAGAACCCACTTTAATAAACGGGGCGGTTTCCGAAAAGCCATATGAGTAGGGGCAAACAGATAAGGAGAAATAGATGGGCGGTCTCAATTTTGAAGCGCAACAGTTTTCGTTAGTTTAAGGATTTCCTCT
>CAZOTR010000066.1:0-3617 GCA_964582755.1 uncultured Methylococcaceae bacterium
CGTTCGCGCAAGGGCCGTTCAAGCGTCGCTACGCGACGCAGAATTTTGCGCCTCCGCCGGGGGATGAATCCCCCGGCTACCTTCGATAAGCCGCTACGCGGCAACTCAACACAGCTTAACTTAATGGCAGTGACGCTCCCGCGTGGGAATGCCTGCCCCGGCGCTCCAGCGCCGCGTAACCGACCGCTGGAGCGGCCAAGACGGGTTCCCGCTAGCGCGTGGGAACGAGAAACAACCCGGCCCGGCAAGCTCTAGCTTGCCATCACATCGGGAAGCTGGAGCTTCCAAGACCGCATTCCCAAGCTTTGGAGCTTGGGAACGAGCAAAAACCAGACAGAATCGCCGCTTACGCCCGCTTCAAAGCCAGGGTCAGGCCGTCCGCGACGGGCAGCAGGCTGATGTCCACCCTGGGGTCGGCGTGGATTTTCAGGTTCAAGGCGCGGATGGCGGCGGTGTCGACGTCATCCGCCGTCGCGTCCGCGACGCGCCCGCCCCATAGCACATTGTCGATCAGCAGCAGCCCGCCGGGCCGCAGCAGGCGCAAAGCCCGTTCGTAGTAGCCGTCATAATTCCCCTTGTCGGCGTCGATGAAGGCGAAGTCATAGCTGCCCTCCGCCGCCACCTCGGCAAGCAGGGCGTCCAGGCCGTCGAGGGCCGGCCCCAGGCGCAAGTCGATCTTGTCCGCGACCTTGGCCCGCTGCCAATAACGCCGCGCCACCGCCGTCCATTCCGGGCTGATGTCAAAGGCGGTAACCAAGCCGTCACCCGGCAGCGCCAAGGCCACCGACAGCGAGCTGTAGCCGGTGAACACGCCGACCTCCAACACCTTCGCCGCGCCAGTGAGCCGCGCCAGTAAGGCCATGAACTGGCCTTGGTCCGGCGCGATCTGCATTCCGGCGTTGGGCAGGGCGGCGGTTTCCTCGCGCAATTGCCGCAGGATGTCCGGCTCGCGCAGCGAAACCGTGGTCAGATATTCGTAAAGCCTGCTGTCCAGGCCGATGCTTTTGTGGGACATGTTTGATCCTATCCTAAAGGTTTAGATAAAAGCGCGCTCAAGGCTGTGACCACCGTCGGCGCATAAAGTGCTTGGCGGCACCGCCAGGCCAATCCCCAATGCCGTTAAGTTAAGCGTTTGTAGTCCCGCCTTTAGGCGGGAACCCCCCCAAGGGAGCGGCTAAAGCCGGGACTACAAAACGGTTCGCCCCTGGAGAATTTTCCCCAACCTGACGGCATTAGGCCACTCCCGCCTCCCCTCGGCGAATAGGGCAAGCGCATGAAAAATATTTTTTGCAGGCAATTTTCCGGGTATTGGGAATGCTTCGTATTTCAAGGCAAACCGCTGGTTTATTAGCCCGAAAAAATCGAACGTAATAGCCCTCCCAAATAGTGTGGACGAGCCACCCATAATTGCGGAGAATTAGCTTGCAAACCACGTCCCGGTTTGCTAGGGTGCGCGAGTGGATAGGCCGACGAAGAACGCGCATGACCGCGTGACCCGAACGACGCGCGTATTTCCCCGGCGTCCCACGGTGGCTATGTGCGGTTTTTAATAGAGGAGTATCGGCCATGTCTTTCCCCTTCCATGACAAAGATTTCGAGTTTACCCAACCCGACGGCACCACACTATCCGTGAAAGGCTGGGGCGACCAGCATTATGCGGTGTTTGAAACCTTGGATGGCTTTACCATTGTCCAAGATCCAATAACCCGGTTTTACTGTTATGCCAAACTGAGCGCGGACGGGTCTAGTTTGGAATCGACCGGGATTAGGGTGGGTCTTGTGGACCCTAGGAGCATTGGCTTAAGCCCAAAGATTAGAATCAATCCGGCCTCGGCCAAACGCTTGGCCTTAAGCGCCGTGCGCGCCATGACCGGACAGCGCCGTTGCGATATTCGCCGCCAACGCGCCGCGCAAGCCTTGCGCTTGGGCGGTCCTGTCGCCGCGCCGCCCGCCCGGCACACGGTGGGAGAATTTGTCGGCCTGTGCTTGCTTATCCAATTCCCCGATGTTCCAGGCACGATCAACCCGGCGGAGGTAGCCGATTTTTGCAACAAGCCAGGCTATGCGGGGAATGGCAACAACGGATCGGTGTTTGACTATTTCGTTGACAATTCCAAGGACAAGTTCAAATACACCAATATCGTCACGGCCTATTACACCGCCAAAAATCCCCGTGCTTACTACACAAATCCACAAATCAGTTTTGGCAGCCGGGCGCGTGAATTGATTTTGGAAGCCTTGGCCAGCCTCAAGGCCAAGGGATTTGACGCCAGCCCATTGAGCGCCGACGACGAAGAGTATATTTACGCCGTAAACGTCTTTTACGCCGGTGCCTGCGTCAACAATTGGAGCGAGGGGCTGTGGCCGCACTCTTGGGCTTTGGCCGCGCCTTTTCAGTTGGCCCCCGGCAGGCTGGCCAATGACTACCAGATCACCAACATGGGGAGCGCGTTGACCATCGCGACATTTTGCCATGAGAACGGACACATGGTAGTCGATTTTCCCGATTTGTACGATTACGGTTACGAGTCCACTGGGGCGGGCAATTATTGCCTGATGGGTTATGGCGGCCCCGATGACAAAAACCCGACGCAGATCGGTGCCTATTTGAAAAACAAGGCCGGCTGGGCCACGCGGGCGACGGCCGTGACGGATGGCTTGCAGGCAAGCATTGCCGCCGGGGACAACGACTTTTTCCTTTACGCCAAAAACCCGGCGGAGTATTTCATTATCGAGAACAGGCAGCAGCAAGGACGCGACAAATCCTTGCCGGCATCGGGGCTTGCCATTTGGCATGTCGATGAGCTGGGCAGCAACGACAATCAAGAAATGACTACGGAAAAGCATTACGAGTGTTCCCTGGAGCAGGCGGATAATCGCTTTGACTTGGAGCATAATGCGAATTATGGCGACGCCAAGGATCTGTTTTACCGCAACAACAACGACCGCTTTAGCGACGTGACCAGCCCGAGCGGAAAATGGTGGGATGGCGGGGCTTCGGGTTTGGATATCTTCAACATCAGCGAAGCCGGCATGGCAATGACTTTTTCCGCCAAGCTGTTTGACGGAGGAGACACCCAAAGATTCCACGCCAGTTCCGCGCCCGCCAAAAACATTCCCGACAAAAACACAACCGGCATCCGCGACACAATCCGCTTTGCCGATGCCGCCACCCTTGTGTCGATCAGAGTCACGGTGGACATTACCCATACCTATAGGGGGGATCTCTGTGTGACCTTGTATGCGCCCTCGGGAACCAGTGTGGTATTGCATAACCGGGCCGGTGGAGGCGCGGATAATCTCAAGTCAACTTTCGATGTGACAACGACATCTGGATTGCGCAACTTGGTCAAGCAGCCCATCGCCGGGGACTGGGTGCTGCATGTCCAAGATTTGGCGGCGCGGGACACAGGCCGCTTGAATAGCTGGGAAATAGACATCGAGGGGGTCGTGGGCGGGGGAGACGAGCCTGAAATTGTCAATCTGGAAGAGTCTCCAGGCGTGGCAATACCCGACAACAAGCCGGCCGGCATCGAGCGAATCCTCAGCTCGGACGCGGCCGGCAACATCAAAGACATTTCGGTGGCGGTGGATATTACCCATACTTACATCGGCGA
>CAZOTR010000066.1:3717-20771 GCA_964582755.1 uncultured Methylococcaceae bacterium
GTGAAGTCTTTTGCGGAATTTCGATACGGAGGCTTAAAAACCATCTTCTATTCCACGGTGCCTGAAATCCCGCCGGACTAAGGCGAAACCGCAACCAGGAATTTAACCGGCAATATTCCATTGCGCGGCGGCATGGACGGATGCACTATATGGACCGGCGCGGCGAAGGCGTTCTTTGGGGGGAAAGGCTGGGCATACCCATTGCGTCTGGTCCAAAGCCCGCATGGCACGTTTTCCCGGCGTTTCTCCGCACGGGAGCCGTAGCCTCTTGGCGACGTTTTCCCCATCGGGAGCTTAAGCCGCCGACAAGCGTCGCGGGACCCAGGGCGTTCTGCGAAGTTCGGCCAACTTCGTCCAAATCCCCGCAGGCCAAGCCGCCTGCGGGATGTTAAAGGAGTGCGTACCATGTCTATTCTTTGCTGTCGTTCGCTGACATCCATCCAGGCTCTGGGCGAAGGCGACTCCGTGGGCCAGGCGTCCACGCAACCTGTGGTCTTGCAGCTACCGGTGGGCTTGGTCGGCGGGCCGGTGGGGCCAGGCAACATCCCGTCGGATGTCGAGGCCGTGCAGAAGCTGCTCAACATCTCCCACACCCGGACCCATGTGCCGCCTAACGCGATCAAGGTGGACGGCAAGGTTGGCCCCGAAACGCTAGGCGCGATCAATCGCTTCCAAGACGCCCATCTGGCTTACCACGATGGCGTGGTGCAGCCGGGCAAGCGCACGCTCCAGAAGCTGAACGAAATCGCGGCCGGCGGCAGCGGGGTCAGCCCGCTGAAAGCCTCGGCGTTGGAGGTGGTTCCGCTGGCGACCGTCTGGGTCAGCGGCGCGCTCGCCTCGATGAATCTCATCACGCCCGCGTCGTTCAGCGGCCCGCCCCAGCCCATCGTGCAGATCATCAACAAACACTTCCACTTCGACCGCCTGAAGGCGAACCATGCCTTTTACCTGCAAAAGCTGCGAAACGTCTTCAAACTCAGCCTGGACGTGCTGGGCGAAGCGGACAGGTTTTTCCAGGACGGCCCGGGGCAGGGGTTCGCGGATGCCCCCATGGGCGGTTTTCATTTAAAGAATTCGCCTTTGTTCAACCACATTACCATCCGCGCGCAATTCCCTCCCTGCGGGCCGAATGCGCGGGCGGCCATGCTGGTGCACGAGTGTGCGCATTTTGTGGGCTTCGTCAACGAGATCCGGCATTTTGCGATGGAGTTTCCCGAGCCGGACGGCGCTCCGCAGGATGGCAGCGCACACAATTACGCCCAGTTGACGCCTGATGAAGCCGTGTTGAACGCATCGACCTACGCGGCTTACGCGATCCACGTCACGACGGGGATAGACAGCCGCTTCGGGCTAGGGAAACAGGCGCTGTGATGCAATCAGCTTGGATCGCTTGACAGGGGGCCGGCAGGCTCTTTCGCCGGTTTGACGAGTTCGCTCTTGGTGTCAAAGTCAAGGTCGAGGATAAGCTGGGCTTTCCGGGCGGCTTTTTCCTGGGCGAAGGGTCCGGCGACGACTTGGTAGCGCCGACCCTCGGCCACCACCTGGGCTGGAATCCTTGGCCCGATGTGGTTGAGTTGGGCGGCCAGCCTCCTGCTGCGGTATTCATCGTCGGTTTCCGCCGTCCGCAGCAGCCAACCCCCCGTTGCGGGTTCCACGGCATCCGGCTGTCCGGCCAGCCGCGCCGGGCGCTCCAGCCGAAGGGCAGCGGCCAGCCACCCGTCCAGGCTTGCGGTCTGCTCGAAGATCGGCGTCGGAATGCCCCGCGCCTGGCTGAGGGTTTCCTCGATTTTCGGCCAATCCAGTTTGCGCGCCTGCCTTTTGCCGATCTGCCGCAGTTCCGCCAGCAGCTTTCTTTTTTCTTGCGGCCCGTCCAGTTCGTCGAACGGCTTGTGGGCTTCCAGGTACAAGACCCCGTCCAGCCAGCCCAGCAAATACGGCTGGTTGACGACCCGCACCGGCGTTCCCTGGGGGATTTCCCGAAACGCTTGGGCAATATCCTCAGGGTACAGGCGGATGCAACCATTGCTGGCGCGCAGGCCGATGCTGAAAGGCTTGTCGGTGCCGTGGATGAGGTAGCTGGGTTTGCTGAGATAAAGCGCGTAATCGCCCAGCGGATTGTCCGGGCCCGGCGGCACGACGGCGGGCAGGGGGTCGCCTTGTTGCGCATGGCTGCGGCGGATGGATTCCGGCACATGCCAAGTGGGATGCTCCCGCTTGTCGGCGACGGCCATGGTCCCCAGCGGCGTGGAACGGCCTTCCCGGCCTATGCCTATCGGCCAGGTGGAAACCGCATGGGCGTCGGCAAAATAAAACAGGCGCATGGTCGCCAGATTGATGACGACCCCCTTGCGCGGCGCGTCGGGCAGGATGAATTGCAGGGGCAGGATGGCGCGGTCGCCCGGCTGCGGCACCCAGGGGTCCAAGGCGGGGTTGGCCTCGGCAATATGCTGGTAGCCCAAACCAAAATGGCGGGCCAGATCCAGCAGCGTGTCGCCGTCCCGCGCCGGCACGCTGGCCAGTTGCCCGACAACGCTGTCCTGCCCGTCCAGGCGGAACCCATGCGCCTCGACAGCCTCCCAAACCGCCTGCCGGGGTGGCGGCGGCTCGATGTCGCGGTTGAACCAGGCGCAGCCAGGCAGCAGGCCAAACAACACCAGCAGGCAGAGTGTTTTGAGGCCGGCCTGGATCATGGCAGCGCACGCAGCCAATAAGCCCGATGCAGGCTGAACCGACGGTTGAGCGCCTCGGGCAATGCCGGGTGCAAAGACCCCATGCCGAAGCCCAGCCATTTCAAACCGGTGCGCAACAGCGCGGACGGAATCAGCCAGGGCGCATGGTTCAGCAGATAACGCATTTCTGATTTTACGAAGCGCCGACCCTCGCCGGACGCCCCGCCCAACAACCGCCGCAGCCAAGGCGAACGCGCGTGGAAAACCCCGATGTCGAAATAGCGCTTGAACTCGTCCAGATAACCATAATCGTGGGAGTGGCGCACTTTCGCATCGGCGCAATAAGCGATTTTCCAGCCTAGGACCAACAGCTTGCCGGCCACATATGTGTCTTCGTTCATGATAGTGTCGGCGGGGAATCCCCCGGCCTGCGCCAAGGCGCTACGCCGGTAGGCGGCGAAGGAGTTGGAGATGAAGGCCGTCTTGATGCCATAGCGTGTGCGGTCCTCCAGGCTGCGCACTTGGCCTTCCGGCGGATAGTTGAACAGACGCGCATGGGCGGCAATCGGCCCGGCCCCCCGGTGCGGAAGCTGCCGCCCGTAGGCCGCGCCGACCTGATTGTCCTCGAACGCCGCCAACAGGCGTTCGAGGGCGGCGGGGCTGGCCAGCAGTGCGTCCTGGGTCATGAACACGACGAATTCCACCTCTGGCAACAGACCCAAGCCCCATTGGCGTGTCCCGCCGTGGTTGAAATCGGCTTTGCGGATGGTCCGCACCGCAAAGCCATGGGCGCGCGCCAAGGCGGCGGTGCCGTCGCTGGACGAGGAATCGATGACCAGCAGGCAGTCCGGCTTGCGGGTCTGCCGCTCGAAGGCGTCTAGCCAGTCCTTCCAAGGCTCGCCGGCGTTGAGGGTGGGGACGATGAGGCCGACCTTATTCATACGCGGAACCCTCCAACAGCGGGCGGGGTGCCGTGCCAGGGCCGGCCAGCGCCCGCCAAACCCGCTCCCCCAGCGCCACGGCGTCGAGTTGCCGCTCGACATGGCTGCGGGCATTGTGCGCCATCTGTTCCCATTCCGCCCTGCCCAGCGACTGCGCCCGCTTGAGGACCGCGCACACGGAGTCCTCGGCCCGCTCGAAAACCCAGCCCGCCCCGATGGACTCCACCTGATCCCAGGCCAAACCCCTGGCCACCAACACCGGCCGCCCCGCCGCCATCGCCTCGGCCACCACATTGCCGAAGTTTTCCCTCATGCCGCCGGCCTCCTCCAGCCCGGAGGGCAGCGCCAGAAAATGGCTGTCTGCCAGCAACGCCAAGACTTCGGCCCGCTCCAAATAGCCTAAATACCGGATCGCGCCTTCGGCCTGTCCGACCAAGGCTTGGAACTCCTCGAAATACGCGCCGTCCACACTCCGGCCCGCGATTGCCAGCCGATCCCCTAGACGCCGTGTCTTCAACCAGGCTTTGATGAAGGCGTTGATTCCCTTCTCCTGCTGGATGTGGCCGAGAAAACAGAGCTTCATGCCGTCCCCTCCCGGATAGCCCCCCGGCTTCACCTCGCGGCTGTCGATGCCATTGGGAATCAGCAGGATCCGAGCATCCCCGCCCAGCACCGCCCGCACTCCTGCGGCCTCGGTTTCGCTGGTGCAATGGATGGCACAGGCCCGGCGCAGGGTCGGCAACGTCAGCCACTGGTAAAACAGCCATTTGTGCGGTTTCTCGCGGCGGATCAGCGCGACATGCTCGGGCATCAGCCCGCCATGGACGGCCACCATGAAACGGCGGCGCAGCAAGGCGCAGAAAATAGCGGCCAGCGTGGACGGCCAAGTGGCGATGCCGTGGACATACACCACCGGGGCTTGCAAACATAGCTTGAACACTGCGGGAATCGCGCCCAACCCGAAACCCCAACGCCTGAAGCCGTAGCAGGAATACAGCCTGGTTTCCACATTATCGCCCAGCCGCACATCCTGAGCGTCCAAGCGGCCATCAATGGATTCATCGGCAGCCACCAAGGTGATTTTATAGCCAAGTTCCGCCCAAGCCTTGGTCAATACGGCAGCGGTGACTGACACGCCGCCGTAGCCTTTGGCCGGCGCGATATGGGTTGCGACAACACCTACGTCCATAACGATTCTCCAAGTTTTAAGTGAAAATACTTTCCAACAAAGTAGGGGTTTAGCTTTGGTAAGCCAAAAACCCCCGCCAAACGCCGACAAGATTGTAAAAACCGTAGGCCAGCAGTTTGGGATTCAACAAGATCAAGGCCAGCAGCATCTTCAGCAGAGGCGCGGCAAACATTTTGCGGAAGATGTAATAAAATATGAATGGATCGTGCTGGTTGGCGAACTTTCTAATATACGCGCCCACGCCTGTGGAATACATCAGCATTCTTGATGCACCTAGTTTATAGTGGTCTTTGTCCGCATGGTGAATCCTGATGGCTGGCGTGTAAAATGCCTTGCACCCGGCCCGCAGCAAACGATACAAAAGTTCAAATCCTTCCCCCCCAGAGTATTTCGAGCCAATCCCAAAATCGTGGTCCAGATGGAATTGCTTTCCATCTATCATATCCATGTTGAAAAAATGGGTGAACTCGACACCCATCATATGCAGCCGGGTGAAATACCGTGGGATTTTGCTGTTCACCCCGATGCTAAACCGGGTGTCGGAGAAAGCATAAGAACCTACCACAAGAATGGCGATGTCCCTATGCTTAAACTCGGCGACAACCTTCTCCAACACATCCGCCTCATACACGCAATCATCATCGGGAAAAGCGACAATACTGCCCTGCGCAAAGCCAATGCCATAATCCCTGGCGCGGCTATTGCCAGTGAAACCAACTTTCACATGCCGCACCGTGAAGCAGCGCTGGAACAGCGCGATGATTGCATCAATCTTGTTGTCCCGGTTTTGGTCGATGACAATCAATTCAAAATCGGCATAGGTTTGCCGACGCAGGGAATCCAAAAAATCCAGCAATTCCTTATCCCGCCCCAAGGTCGCCAAAACGAGTGAAACTTTCATGCTTCCAACCTTGCCGGTATGCCGGCTTTTGCTTGCAGGTAAATCGTGGCCTCATACCAAGTGAACATCAGCGCAAACTCCAAGCCGGCGAGGCCATCCAAAAACCCGGCGCGCAACACAAAGTGGTACAAAAACCTAGCCATAACCCGAAAGGCCGAGCGCCCCAGCCAAACACTCAAACGCCCGCGTTTCGTCATGGCCGCCCCCTTGGTGGGTTGCAAACGCACCTCCTGCGCTGCCTTGCCAATATGCTTGTGCATCCATTCGATAATATCGCCATGATAAAAAAAATGTTCGTAGGGTATTTCCGCATGGGCGATCCGGCAGGTATCGACGACGGACTCGCCGTGTCCAGTATGGTTGGTCACAAACCGCGTAGTCTCCCGGCGCACCAGCCTAGGATGGTAAATGGGATAGCCGGGGGCATGGTTCAGGCGTTTTTCGCGCAGGTAAAGAACCGAAGGCACCATCACCACATCAATAGGCTTGTTGGCTGCGGCTATCTCGGCTTCAAACCAGTCATAAAATTCTTCAGGATACACTTCGTCCGCGTCAATGAACAAAATCCAGGGCGTGGTGATGCCGCACTGGTCAATGGCAAAATTGCGTTGTTCGGCAAAACCCGGCCAAGGATTGTGATAAATGGCACAAGCCCACTCCTTGGCAATGGCAATCGTCGCATCGGCGCTGCCTGAATCGACGATGACGATGGCATAGCGGTCGGGAATGGCCGCCAAGCAGCGGGGCAAATTAAGTGCTTCATTTTTGGTCAGAATGACAGCGGTCAACATACGCTTTCTCCTCAAATATCTCTTTCTGGATGGTGGGTTTATTCTTTCACCGCATAAAAGTTTATATACATGCCTAGACACAGCCAGTTCATCAAACTTGCGAACGGGATTTGCGCAAACCGCGTAAGCTGGTTCAGCAGCAAAGCCGGTTTGCCTTGCAACCGAAGCCTTTTGGACAGGGCGTCGTAGGTAATGCGGGTCACCTGCTCCCGCTTGATAACCCGCAATCCGTTGCGTTCCAGCAAGGCTTGCAGTCCTGCTTCGGTAAAATAATTGACATGCTCGGGAACCCACAGACAGGCATTATCTTCAGTGCCTAAAAGCTTGACGGAAAACGAAGCGAAATTGGGCACGGCGCAGGCCAGTATGCCGCCGCTGGCAAGCAAACCCGACACTTTTTGCATCGTGCGGTCGGGTTCCAGCAGATGCTCCAATACTTGCGACAGCATCACCACGCCAAATTTATCCTCCTGTTCAAAAGACTCAAACAGGATGGGCATAGGCTCGTCGCCATTAAGCTCTCTGAACACTTTGTTTTCATACTGGCCCGGGTTGATGCTGACCGTGCGGTATCCCGATTTTCGCAGCGCCTGCGTGTAAAACCCAAAGCCTGAACCAATGTCGAGGGCGGTTTTATTGCCTGATCGGTTGAGCCTGTCCGCCTGGGCAGACATCCGCTCCGCATCCACCGTGCAATTGGGAAACGCGGCTTCACGGGCCAGCACTTTTTCCAAACTGGTCGGCTGGGTCAAGGCCTGCCCTGAATATTGATAAATGGCTTGCAACCATTGCCGCCGTGGAGGACGGTTTAAAAATCCAGTGCGGCAGCTCGCGCAACGGTAGATATGGAATATTTCCCCGCCGTGGCTGGAGGTGTATTGAAAGCGTTTCAAACGCCAAAAGCTGATTTCCTTACCGCCACAGGCCACACATTCTTGTAACAGTTCTCCATAGGAGGCGGTGATTGCCGATGCAATTGTCATGTTTTCTCCGTTAAGCAATATTTAAATGGAATAGCGTGGCGTTTTGGACATCGTATGTTTGCCATGCCGCTACCGGGCGGGCTTATTCCGGCCTACTCTGCTTCTTCTGCCAAAACAAGTGTATTCAGAGGCAACGCTTCTTGCATCCGCCACGGCTTTGCCAAGATTGCCATGGCGATGGCTTCCACGCCAAAGTAAATGGGGTTTGCCAGAGCCGCCCCTAGCAGTCCGTAGCGGCTCACCATGATCGGTATGCCGATGACAGCCGCCACCGTCCCGCAGAAGCGGCCTATCAACACGGACGAGGTTTTTTTGTTGGCCAGCAGCGGTTGGGCCAGCACGGTTCCCAAGGCATGAAACGCACTGCCTAGGGCTATGGCGGGCATCAAGGCAATCGCCGAATGATAAGTTTTAGAAAGCAGCAGCAAAGCCACCCAGTCTTTCAACAGGCATACTGCGGATATTCCGGCGGCGCCCAAAGCCGCCACACAGGCTATCCACAGCCAGAGGATATAAAATCCCTCTTGTTGGTCTTTGTCAGCAGAAGATTTAAAATAGGCGGGCTGGAAAGTGCGCAATAAAACCATGGCGCTACGGTTGAAGGCTTCATTGATTAACGTATAGCTGGCCGCATAGATGCCCACATCCGCCGCCGTCATGAAATAGCCGATGACATATCGGTCGCCCAAGCCATTCATCCAAAATAACAATTCCATTGGAATCAGCGGCAGGGCATAAGACCACACTTCGCGTTTTAAACTGCTGGCATTCATCGGTTGTGAGGGTTCGCCGTGTTTCCCGCCTTGCGCGATGGCGCCAATCAGGTTGGCGGTGACGCTGGCCAGGATGTAACCCAATAAAACCAAGCTGGCTTTTGCGCCCCACAGCCACACCAAGCCTATGGCAAAGGCGGGACGCAAGAAACTGTCCAGGGTTTGCCATACACTGGCTTCCCGTTGCCTGCGCTCGCCAATGAGCAATTGCACGCCGAATTCCCGGCGCACGGTGACCGCCAGAAGAAAGCCAGACAGCATGAACAGCCCAATATCACTGTCGAACAGATAACGGCAGATAAAGCCCGCCGCTGTGAGAATGCTAAGCGCCAAAGCCGTTGACCTTACCGCCAACCGTGCCACGACACTCTGCAATTCCGCGCGTTCCCGTTTATGCAGGCATTCCGGCATTAAGCGCATGCCCGCGCAGATGAAGGGATAGGCAAACAGCGTGGTGCCTAGGGCGATGAAACCGCTGAACAAGGCGACTTGCCCGTAGACTTCGGGGGACACCCATTCGGTCAGTATCCGGGTGCCTGCCAGCAAGGCCAAGGCGGAACCCAGTTGTCCGAATAATGCCCAAGAAGCGTCGCCGAACAGGCGTTTGTTTAATGTGCCGCGCATAGTCTTTCTCCGTGCTGTTGGGTTTTGCCTAACACCAGCCCCCACAGGAACATCAATACCGCGTTTTGCGGAAAATATTCCCACATGTTGAAGGTAAGTCCGGCGACAAAGATAAACATCGCCACCAATCCCTTATGCGGGTGGATGGAGATTCTTGTCGTCATCCATAAAAACGAGACATAGCCGATTAGGCCAATCAGGCCATAGCCGTTTAGCAGGAATAAATACAGGCTGTCGGAGTCGAATTGGCCGGGGAAATACTCGGCGCCGTAAAGAATGTTGATGGTGTTGGAGCTTAGGCCCAACCCCCAGCCGAACAGCAAGTCCCAAGGATCGTGGATGTGCGCAGACAGCACCCGCTGCCACAGGTCTATGCGTCCGTCTTGCGTGGGGTCGGCGTCGTCGCGCCCGCTCAACAGCGGACTGGAGGCCAACACCAACGCGCCGACGGCCAACACCGGCGCGGGCATCACCAAGGCCCAGCGGTCGCGCGGGCGGACTATCGACAGTAGTTGGAAGTAAATGACCAGCAGGGCGCTAATCAACGCAGTCCGCGATCCGCTCAACAGCGCCAGGAACAGGCTGGCCAGCATCCATTTCCATAGGGCAGGGAACAGCGCGAAGACCAAGGCGCAGGTCGCCATCGTCGCGCCAAACAAATTCGGGCTGACAAACAGGCCGAAGGGCCGGCCGCCGCCGAAGATCGACACGCCGAACAAGGGCGGGGCCAACAGCGCCTGGGCCAGCGCCAACACGCCTTGCACGGCAAGGTAATAACGCAGGTACAGCGCGAATTTAAGGACGACTTGTTCCCCCGCGCCCAGGCGGCTGGCCATGAAGCCAATCAAGGCCAGCGGCAGGTACTCGAACACGCGCAAGCCGGCCAGCGGCACCACCAACGGCAAATCCAGGTAGAGCGCATAGCCAATCTCAAACAGCGCGTAGGCGGCGATGGCGCTGAGAAAGGCGAGCATCGTGCCGGTCAAACCCTGGTGCCGGAACCTGGGTTCGAGGAATGCGTAAGCGACCAAGACCACCAGCAAGGCTTCGCGCAGGATGCGTAAGCCGAAATCCTGCTCGCCATAGACCTCCTTCACGCCGTTCCAGGCCGATTCGACCTGGGGCAGCGAGGCCAAGGCCGAGGCGCTGACCAGCGCGATCAGCAACACCGGCAAATCTTTTTCGACTTGCATCCTCATGGCTTTAAGCCTGCCCGTCGTCGCTGTCTATTACGGCTTCCAAGGCGGGCAGCCGTTCGGCGTCTTTGCGTTTGCCGAACCAATCCGAAGCCGCCTTCCAGGCCGGCGCTTTGACATTCCCTTCCTGTTGGCTGTAGGCGTAACCGTAATAAGGCGAATACGACGAGCCTTCTTTCATGTCGTTGATGATGAAGCCGTTCGGTTTCACGCCAACCTGCTGGAAGCGCCGGAAGCTGACTTCCAGCTCTTGCGCGGTGTAGCGGCCTTCCTTGACGACCAGGAAGGTGGCGTCGGCGTGTTTGCCCAGGATCGCCGCGTCGGTGGCGCCCAGAATCGGCGGCGAGTCGATGACAATATGGTTGTAAAAGCTCTTCAACTGCTCCAGGGTTTCGGCCAGATGGCCTAGAACCAGCAACTCCGCCGGGTTCGACGCCGAGCTTCCCTTGGGGATGAAATCCACGCCCACGCCGGGCAGGCTGATGACGACCTCGCCCAAGGTCGCAGTGCCGGCCAGCAAATCGGACAACCCCGGTTGGCGTTGGACCGAAAAGGCTTCATGCAAGCGGCCATTGCGCAGGTCGGCGTCGATAATCAACACGCGCTTCTTGATGCTGGCGAGCAACGCGGCCAGGTTGGCGCTGATGAAGGATTTGCCCATGCCGGGCGCGGGGCTGCTGACCATGATGACCTTGCTCTCGTCGCTGGCTAGGGTCGCCTCCAACGTAGTCCGCAGGCCGCGCAACGATTCCACCGAAATATCCTGCGGATCGTGGCCGGCCAAGACGGTAGGCTGGGGCCCGGCCAACCGCGCCAGCCGCCGCTGCTTTTTGCTGTGCGGAATCGCCGCGAACAGCGGCAGGCCGACTTGGTATTCCAGCAAGGCCGGGTAATTGTCGTGGCGCTGCATCGAGTTCCTCAGAAACACCAGGGCCGATCCGGAACTCAGGCCCAGCAGCGCGGCGACGGCCAGCAGCAAGCCGGGCTTCGGCCAATACGGCTTTTCCGGCACCACGGCGAAATCGACGATGCGCGAATTGCCCAGCGAGCCTGCGGCGGCGATGCGCTGTTCTTGGGCGCTGTTCAGCAGCGAGGTGTACAGCTCGGTGTTCACCTGCACATCCCGCGACAGGCTCACCATGTTTTGCTGGGTCTTGGGCAAGTCTTTGATGCGCTTTTCCAAGGCCGCGAGCTTGCCGTCTATGCGCTTGATCTGGGCTTTCGTCGCCGCCGCGTCGGGGTGGGCATCCTCCAGGCGCTGGGTCTGCTCCTCGTATTTCTGCTTGAGCTGGATGCCTAAGGTTTCCATTTCGGACGCCTGCTTGAGCAGGATCTCGGCCTCGGTGGAAATGTCGATGGCCCCGTGTTGCTGGCGGAACGCGCTCAAGGCTTGCTCGGCTTTTTCCAGCCGGGTCTTGACGATGGGCAACTGGCTTTCCAGGAAGGCCAGCTTCTGCCCGGCCTCGGCGGATTCCCACAGTACCGTCGCGTTGACATAAATCGCGGCTATGTCGTTGACCGACTGGGCGAGTTGCTCCGGGTCGCGGCCTTTCAGTTCGACGGCGAGGATGTCGGTGTCCTTGGACACCTCGCGCACACTGAACGCCTTTTGCAAGGTTTCGATGGCTTCCAAGGGCGTCTTGCGGGACAGCTTGAAATGCGTGCCGGGATGGGCCTTGAGTTCGGCGAGCTTGACCGCCACCGGCCCGTCTTCGCCCATCTCGGTGGCCAGCGGCTCGCCGACCCGCCCTTCGGCCAATGTCTCGCCTTTCGGCCCAAGCAAGCGGAAACGGCTGTCTTCCAGCGCCACCAGCGTGAAGTCTTGGTCCAAAAACCGCTCCGGCACGGTGAACTCGGCGACCTTCAGCTTTTCACCGCCCCACGCCCAGCGGGCAAAGCCCCACCAGGGCTGGGCGATGCCGTCATAGGCGTCATGCCTGCGGGCCAGCGTCTCGCCGATGATGGGGAAATACTCGGGCGAGCTTTCCACCATCAGGTTCAGGTTGTCGACGACCTTGCCTAAGACCGAGCGGGACTTGAGGATTTCCACTTCACGCTGCGCCCTGGGATTCTCGGCCTCGGCGGGCGAGTGGCTGGCCTCGCTGCGCAGCGGCGCGGCCAGCAGCGCCTTGTTCTTGTCGATGCGCAATAGCGCGTCCGCCTTGTAAGTGCGCGGGGCGAGGATCAAATACACCGTCGCCGCGAGCAACACCGACAACAAAGTCAAGCCGATAGTCTTTCTGCCTTCCAATAGCAGATCGACATAGTCGCGCAGGCTCACGCCAGACTCCGCCACTTTGGGCAAGATAGGCGCGGCAATCCCGCCGATTTCTTTTTCGATAGTGAGGTTGTTCATTGCCCGCTCCCGTGAAGAAAATCCCATCACATCCCCGCAAAGGCGGCGCGCATCATGATCTGGTTGAAGGAAGACGGCAGCAGTTGGTTCAGCACCCTGGACCACTGGGTGATGCCCGCCGTGCCGACGAACACGATGTCATGGGCTTGCAGTGGAAACTGGTCGGCGAGGATCAAGGCGTCGGGCGACTCGGCGTTCAACTGGAAGATTTCCGGCTGGGACTGGTCGCCGCGGATCACATAAACGTCCTCGGGCCGGGAGGTGTTGAAATCCACGCCATAGCCTTCCGCGATGGCCTGGGCGAGCGTCATCTTGCCCTTGTTGATCTGCACCGCCTGCTGCCGGCCCACCTCGCCCATGACAAACACCTTGTTGTCTTTGCGGTCAGGCACGTTCAGCACGTCGCCATCCTTCAGCAGCAGGTTTTGGGCGCTGCCGCCTTTCTCGTACAAGGCCAGCACGTCTATCGGGTAAAGCTTGCCGTCGCGGGCCAGGCTGACGTTGCTTAAATCCGCCTCGGTGGCCGCGCCGCCGGCCCGGCTGATCGCCTCGGCCACGGTCAGCGGCGTCTCGGTCATCGCCTGGATGCCCGGCGTCCTGACTTCGCCGACCACGGCGACCCGGTGGCTTTGGAAGGACAGCACGCGGACATCGAGCTTGACCTTCTTGAAATATTTGGAAAGCTCGCGGGTCAGCATGGCGCGGGCTTCGGGGACGGTTTTGCCTGCCACTTTGAGATTGCCGGCATAGGGGAAATACACGCTGCCGTCGTCGTCCACCACCTTGCCGGCCAACTCGGGCAGGATCTTTTCGCTGCCCGGATCGTTGAGTTCGGGATGGTCCCAGACGGTGATTTGCAGCCGGTCGTGCGGGCCTATCCGGTAACCGCCGGCGGGAGGCGTCTCAACCGGCGGGAGCTGGTTGACCGCCGCCTGCCGCGCCGTTTCCCGCTCGATCAAAAGATCGGCGGTGATGGGCAGGATCTTCACTTTCTCCTTGGTGGCCTTGCCGCCTTTAATCACCGGCACCTCCCTGTCCGACAAGCCGTCGTGGGATTGCATCTTCATGCCGGGCGTCAACGAGCAGGCTGGCAACAGCAAAACCAGCCACAAAGGCATCAATCTGAACATGGCGGCTTCCTTTAATAGGCGTTCTTGTTGACGAAACCGACCAGCAGCGTGCGCAAGGCGATTTCCAGGTCGAACCAGACCGACCAATGCTGGATGTAATACAGGTCGTGCTCGATGCGCCGGTTCAGGTCGGTGTCCCCGCGCCAGCCGTTCACCTGCGCCCAGCCGGTGATGCCGGCCTTCACCATGTGCTTTTTCATGTAATTCGGCACCTGCTCCTTGAACACCTCGACGAAATCCGGGCGCTCGGGGCGCGGGCCGACCAGGGACATGTCGCCCTTCAGCACATTGAGCAATTGCGGCAACTCGTCCAGGCTGGTCTTGCGCAAGAAACGTCCAAACGGCGTGGCGCGATTCTCGCCGGGCCTGGCCCAGACCGGGCCGGTCTTGGACTCGGCGTCCACCGGCATCGAGCGGAATTTCAACATGGTGAAGCGGCGGTTGTTCCAGCCCACCCGCTCCTGCCGGTAAAACACCGGGCCACGCGAACTGAGCTTGACGCCTGCGGCTATCAGCAGCATCACAGGCGAGGCCAAAACCAACAGCATGAACGCCAGCAGCCGGTCTTCAATTTCCTTGATGTGGCGGTTGACGCCGTGCAGCGGTGAAACCGAGACATCCAGCGTCGGGATGCCGGCCACCGTGTTCAGGCTCAAAAACTTGCTCTGTTTGAACGCGAAGCAGTCGATGACCAACCTTATGCTGACCGGCAGATGGCGCAGTTCATGCTGGACCCGCTCTGCCAGCGCCTCGCCGGGGAAGGCGACCCAAACCTCGTCGATGGCTTCGCGGCTGACGATGGCCGCCAAGTCTTCCAACCGGCCAAGATGCGGCGGATAAAGATCGCCCGCCTCGAAGTGGGTGGCGGACGGGTCGTCCACATAGCCCACGACCTGCAAGCCGGCCCAGGAGGACTGGTTCAACTGCCCGCTGACCGCCATCGCCATTTGGTTCAAGCCGACCATGACGATGCGTCCCTGCGACCAGCCACGGCCGCGCAGCCAGCCCAACAGACGGGACAGCAAGGCGCGGGCGGTGAGCACGGACAACAAACCCAACACCCCCCAGGTGGCGATCCAGCGGTAACTGGAGCCGAACCAGAAATGCAGCCGGACCAAGGCGACGATGAAGACGACCGACAACAAGGCCGAAACCCACGCCCTGACGATGCGGGGGATTTCCCCGCGCATCGCGTCATTGCGCCAAGGCCGGTACACCTGCCCTATCTCGAAAAAGATCACCGCGCCGAGGATGCCGAGCGCGATGACGATGCGGTGGTCTTCGTCGATGATGAAGCTGTCGTGCCAAGCGTAGTAGGCGGCCCAACTGGCGCCAAACAGCATCGCGATGTCGATGATCCGCAGCAACAGGATCACCGTGTGCCCGTATTGCCTGAAGATCCCGTTGAACATGTTTCCCATACCGAGTGGCATAGCCGTAACCTCTGTTTCTGTGTGCAGGATGGTCGGCAAGGGTTGTCCCCTCCGACAGCGCGGCGGGCACGTTAGGCCAGCCGCGACGATTAGGCACAAAGTCTACAGAAGCAAGATGAGGACACCCCTAGGGGGAACATTAAAATCCGATGAAGGTTGGATTAAATGCTGTGGAGGGAGCTTTTGGCGGGGAATGGCGGAGGTTTTCGTCTCGCTTAATGGTGCTGTGGCTGCAAATGGGGGCAAATCAAAATCGCCATGAGCAAACTTTCTATGGCCCCCCGCAGCAACGTTTATACTTTTCCCGACCGAAGCCCCCTGATTCTGGAGGAATCCAATGCCGCCCACCGCGTTCTCCTGGTTACACCTGACCGACTTCCATTACGGCTTGAAAGGCCAAAAATCCCTGTGGCCCAACCTGCGCCAGCCTTTTCTCGACGATTTGAAAAAACTGCATGATCTTTGCGGCCCATGGCAGGCGGTTTTGTTCACTGGCGATCTGGCGCAGGAAGGCAAGCCAGAGGAATTTAGTGAATTCCAAACCGAAGTCTTAGGCAGGCTTTGGGACAAGCTAAAAGAACTCGATTCCGGCGATGCCAAGCTGCTGGCGGTGCCGGGGAACCATGACTTGATCCGGCCCACCAATGGCAAGGCTGCGGTGGATATGTTGTTGCGTCCAGATTTATTTGGGGAAATTGCTGAGACTTTCTGGGACAAAAACAAGCCAAAAAACGAATATCGCGGCGTCATCAACAAAGCTTTTGCTGCCTATACCAGATGGTGGAACGCCAACCCGCAGCGGCCCAAGGATTTGACGGCTGGCCTATTGCCCGGCGATTTCGCGTGCAGCTTGGAATATGCCGGGTTGCGAATCGGCATCGTCGGCTCGAACACGGCTTTTTTACAACTGCAAGGCGGGGATTACCAAGGCAAGCTGGTATGGGATGCCGGGCAATTGCAAGCGGTGTGCGGCGCGGCGGACGATTGGCAGAGCCAACACGACTTTTGCCTGCTGCTGACCCATCACGGCATGGACTGGCTGACGCCGGAGGGCCAGCAGCACGGCGACAGCGAAATCGTCCCGGCAGGCCGCTTTGCCGTGCATCTGTTCGGGCATCAGCACGAAACCCGCCTCACCTCGACCCACCGGGGCGGAAGCCCGAACGCCAGCCGCTTGTTCCAAGGCTGCTCCGTGTTCGGCATGGAGAAGTTTGGCGAACCACCCAAAACTCAACGCAACCATGGTTATGCCGCTGGTCGGATTGAGATCGACGCGCAAGGCCAAGCCAGCCTGCGCTTTTGGCCGCGCCTTGCCACGAACAAGCCCGATGGCTGGCGTTTCATCCCCGATTCCGTCAATGTCCACTTGCTAAACGACCACGGCACCAATCCCGAAGCCCTGCCCTACAAAAGCCGTCTCTCAAATGGAGCCAGCGGAATTAGGAAGAACGGCACCAAGGAAGACCCGCAGCCCGTAAACCCCGCGCAGGAAACACCTTTACACATGCCGGGTAAATTCTGGCACAAGGGCTTGCCCGAAAGCCGGTTGCTTTGGGCGGATGAAGCGGTCGTGCCGTATGAAACGGGGTCATCGACATTTTTTGCACAGATGCAAGCTTGGCTGGAGGATTCTAAATGGCTGCAAGCTCTGCGGCTGGTCACGGGGGCAGGCGGCACCGGCAAAACCCGCTTGAGTTTGGAGCTTTGCCAGCAACAGCTAGAAAAAGGCTGGTGCTGTGGCTTTTGGCGCAGCCAAGATGAGGCAAGCCCGTCCTCGTTTTGGCAAAGTTTGCTGCGGCAAAACCAGCCCCTGTTCATCGTGATTGACTACGCCGAAACCCGGCAATCGGCTTTACTCGGCCTCGTCAAAGCGATGACGCAAAAACCTAGCCTTCACCCTGTGCGGCTGTTATTGCTGGCCCGAACTGGGGGCGAATGGTGGGACAACCTGCCCAGCAAGGATCGGTATTGCGAACTGTTTTTAAGCAGTTATGCCACATCGGGCCTTATTCATTGCCATTGCTACACGACGTGGAAGCAAGCCAACGTTTGGCCGCTTATCAACGGG
>CAZOTR010000067.1:0-20703 GCA_964582755.1 uncultured Methylococcaceae bacterium
CGTTCGAGCAGCGCGGCGAACAATTCGCGGTCGAAGGCGCGGGGGCCGGAGAGGATTTTCAGCGTGGCTTGTTCCGCCGGGCTGCGGTGGCGCAGGAAGCGGGCGATGATTTCGCTGCGGGTGCCGCCGAAATCCGCCGGTTGCGGGGTCCGGCCTGCGTCTTTGATGTCCAGACCAGATAGGTGTCCACCGACAGATCCAGATAGAACGGATGCGCGGCGGGCATCATCTCCCCAACCCCTCTTCCGGCGGGAGAAGGGCTTGATTCCGCCGCGCCTTGCGCGGCTTTGACCATCGCGGCGCGGATGGCCGGCTCGGCCACCGGGATCAGGCGCAGGAACTGGTCGGCATCCGCCTCGGACAGGCCGTCCAAGCGGTGCTGTTCCAGGCATCCGCCCCAGCCGTCTTCGGGAAAGCGTTCATGCCAACTGAGCCGGTCGCGGCCAAAGACCACGAACAACACGCCTGGCGCGGCGGCGACCAGCTCGCGCACCCAGGCGTCGGTTTCCACGGTGGCCAGCCCGGTCTTGTCGGGCTTGTCGCTCCACAGCGCCTCGTAGGTGTCGAGGAAGATGACCGGCTGGCGGGTGTCGCCCAGTTCGCGGAGATCGACGGCGAGGAAATACGGCAGCTTGTCCAGCAACTGGGTGGCGTCTAGGTGTTCGATGCCTTGCAGGGCTTCGACTTGGCGCTTGGCGGCGCTGTCCTTGTATTTTTTGCGGGCCAAGCGCAGCGCCTTGACGCCCAGGCCCAGCCCGGCGGGCAAGGTTTGCGCCAGTTCCAGCCAGGCCGGGGCGTTGTCGGCGATAGCGCCCAGCACGCCCTCATGGTCGTTGAGCAGGTCTTTCAAGGCTTTGTCGATGTCTTCGGTGGGGTAGGCTTTTTCCCAATACACGGCAATGGCGACATCGAAGGCAGTGCAGCGGACGGGGCCGCTGTCGCGCAGGGTCTTGCGCAGTTCCAGCAAGCCCCGCGCCGCCTGGTCGAACACTTGGCAATCCAACACGCCCCAGACGGCGCGGCGCGGGTCTTCGCCGGCGAGGATCTGCGCCAGCCGCTTGCGCAGCGCGGTCTTGCCCTGCCCGCCGATGCCGTGGAACGCCAAGACTTGGTGCCGGGCGGGGTCCAGGCCGGCACGGGCGGCGTTGAATAAAGCGATGGGCTTTTCGCGGTTGGTGAAGACGCGGTTGGCTTTCGGGCGGTCGTGTTTGGAGCGGGGCATGGCGGGTTCCTTGCGGGCCGGGGATGGCCGTATTGTGGGGGAATTTGCCCGTAGCGCAAAGAGCCGGCGCTCCCAGGCAATTCCCATTTTGGCTCGGAGCCCCGTCATTCCGGCATGGATGCCGGAATCCAGTGCCATGGACGGTAACTACCCGGTTGCGCACGCGCCTGATTAAAAGGCTCTGTGCCAACGTGCAGGCTCACATCCCTGTGACTGGATTCCGGCGATCCCTGCCGGAATGACGGACTACCCGGCAACATCGGCTCAAAATGAGAATTGCTGGGCGCTCCGAGGCAGTCGAACTTTTCCAAGTCGCATCGTCTAAACTACTCAAATCCCAGACCTACGGAACCCAAAGCCATGAGCTTCAAAACCCCCGACCTGTGCGACCAGTTCGCCTACACCCACCATCTGCAAATCGCCGAGCCTATCTTCAAATCCTTCGGCGGGGCGAAAGCCTTCTGGGGCCGCATCAGCACCTTGAAAACCTTCGAGGACAATGTGACGTTGCGGCAGGTGTTGGAGGAGAAGGTCCAGGACCGTGTGCTGGTGGTGGACGGCGGCGGCTCGCACCGCTGCGCCCTAATGGGCGGCAATCTGGCGCGGCTGGCCTGCGACAACGGCTGGCGCGGCATCATCGTCTATGGCTGCATCCGTGACAGCGTGGAAATCGGCCAGTTGCCCATCGGCATCCGCGCCCTGCACACGCATCCGATGCGCAGCCACAAGCGCGGCGGCGGCGACCGCGATTGCCTCATCACTTTCGCCGGGGTGAATTTCCGCACCGGCGCTTATCTCTACGCCGACGAGGACGGCGTGGTCGTCGCCGACGACAAGCTGGTGTGAGGCGGCCATGGGACATAGGCTCTCCAAAATCTACACCCGCACCGGCGACGACGGCAGCACCGGCCTGGGCGACGGCAGCCGCGTCGGCAAAGACAGCCTGCGCGTCGAGGCTTACGGCACGGTGGACGAACTCAACAGCCATATCGGCATGGTGCTGGCCTACGACATCCCGCCCGCGCTGCACGGGACTTTGAGCGAAACCCAGCATCTGCTGTTCGACTTGGGCGGCGAGTTGTGCATGCCCGGCCATCATTTCATCACCCCGGAACACGCGGCTTGGTTGGAGCAAGAACTGGACGCGCTCAACGACGGCCTGCCCAGGCTCAAGGAATTCATCCTGCCCGGCGGCAACGCCCCCGCCGCCGCCTGCCACATCGCCCGCACCGTCTGCCGCCGCGCCGAGCGGCTGATGGTCGGCTTGGCGCGGGAGGAGGATGTGGCCGCGCCGGCCTTGGCTTTCGTCAACCGGCTGTCCGACTATTTGTTCGTCGCCGCCCGCATCCTCGCCCGCGCCGACGGCGGCGAAGTGCTGTGGCGCGGACGCGGGCCTAGCGCATAGCCGCATTGATTCACCGCTGGCTAAATGCCACAATGCCCCATTGTTTTACTCAGAAATAGACCCACCCCCATGGAAATCATACTTGCCAATCCCCGAGGTTTTTGCGCCGGCGTAGACCGTGCCATCGAAATCGTCGAACGCGCCATCGAAGAATTCGGCGCTCCCATCTATGTCCGCCACGAGGTCGTCCACAACCGCTTTGTGGTGGACGGGCTGCGCGAGCGCGGCGCGGTGTTCGTCGAGGAACTGGCCGAAGTGCCGGAAAATTCGACGGTGATTTTCAGCGCCCACGGCGTCTCCAAGCAAATCCAGGCGGAGGCGAAAGAGCGCGGGCTGAAAGTGTTCGACGCCACTTGCCCGCTGGTGACCAAGGTGCATATCGAGGTCCACGCCCACGCCAACGAAGGGCGCGAACTGATTTTCATCGGCCACGCCGGCCACCCGGAAGTGGAAGGCACCATGGGCCAGTACGCCAACCCCGCCGGCGGGATTTACCTGGTGGAATCGCCCGCCGATGTCGCCACGTTGCAAGTCAAGAACCCGGACAACCTGGCTTATGTCACCCAGACCACGCTGTCCATCGACGACACCCAGGCCGTCGTGGCCGCTTTGCGCGAACGCTTCCCCAAGATCATCGGCCCGAAGAAGGACGATATTTGCTACGCCACGCAGAACCGCCAGGACGCGGTGAAAAACCTCGCCGCCGATTGCGACGTGATACTAGTGGTCGGCTCGCCGAACAGCTCCAACTCCAACCGCCTGCGGGAAATCGCCGACAAGCTGGGCAAGGGTGCCTACCTCATCGACGACGCCAACGAACTCAAGCGGGAATGGATCGAGGGCGCGAAGAAGATCGGCGTCACTGCCGGTGCCTCTGCCCCGGAAATCCTGGTCAAGAAAGTCATCGCCCAGCTTAAGGACTGGGGCGGCAAGATGGTGACCGAAAAATCCGGCATTGAGGAAAAAGTCGTCTTCTCTTTACCTAAGGAATTGCGGGCGAGATAAACCGCGTCCATGGCGCAGCAAACCCACGACAAACCGGAACGCGAAGAGCGGATGCGGCTGGACAAATGGCTGTGGGCCGCCCGCTTCTTCAAGACCCGCGCCCTCGCCGCCGAAGCCATCAACGGCGGCAAGATCCACCTCAACGGCCAGCGCGCCAAGCCGGGCAAAGACATCGCCGTCGGGGTACGGCTTGAAATCAGCAAAGACCAATACACTTGGGACATCACCGTCAAGGCGCTGAACGCGCAGCGCCGACCGGCCAAGGAGGCGGCTTTGCTGTACGAGGAAACACCGGAAAGCCACGCCAAGCGGCAGGCCGAGGTCGAGCGGCGGCGGCTGGAACACGAGCAAGGCGGACAGCCCGAACAAAGGCCGGACAAGAAAGACCGGCGGATGATCCATCGGTTTAAGCGGGAGATGGGGGAGGCATGAGGTTGGAGGTGGGTTTAATTGATGTATTGATTTACCAGGAACGCCAGCGCATCTTTGAATTGCGTGAAGGTATCATCAAGGCTGCGTCGATTCTAGCCAGTTCCATTGCTTTTGCGAAAGTCGCCGACCCTTATATCATCCGGTTGTGCGCCGCGTTCATCACCGGAGCAAGCACGGCTTCATTGGTGTTTGGCTACGGCAACAAAGCCCGCGACAGTGTGAAGCGTAGTTCGGAATGGGCTTTGTTGGAGCGTGATATTGAATTGGTTGGGGAGCGTGACTTTACCGAGGAACAAATCAACCAATGGTTCGCACGAGCCAATGAAATGGAAGCTGGTGAACCAGCCGCCCATCGCATCTTGCTTGAGCGATGCTACGAACGCGCAGTTGAAGCATTCGGAGGCAAGGCCGAAATCAAGCTTGGATTTTTTGGCCGTTATTTCCCTCCCATCATGATCCCTTAAATAGGAATACCTCACGCAGGGCTTTGTTTACATTTCTATGTTGGTGCAACCCCCATGAGAACAATCAAATTTACCTTTTGGCAGGATGGCGACTTCTTTATCGGCTTTCTAAATAATTACCCTGATTACGAAACTCAGGGTATGAGCAAGGAAGAGCTTGTTGACAACCTTAAATCTTTGCTGATTGATCTTGAATCAGGCCAAATACCCTTTGTCCGCAAAGTCGAAGAGTTGATGGTTGCCTAAGTGAAAAGGCGGGATTTGATAAAAGTGCTGGAGCAAATGGGCTGCGTTCTGGTTCGCAATGGCAGTCGGCATGACTGGTACACCAACCCGACAAGCAAGCAATCCCAGCCTGTGCCACGCCACAATGAAATCAATGAAAACCTCGCCAAGTCTATCATCAAAAAATTGGGCGAATCCTAAGCATTGATTAAACCCACCGACACACCCCGCACCATCTACACCGTAACCGAACTCAACGGCTCGGTGCGCCTGTTACTCAGCAGCCATTTCGGCACGATCTGGGTGGAGGGCGAAATCTCCAACCTTGCCCAGCCTTCCTCCGGCCATCTTTATTTCACGCTGAAAGACCAGGATTCCCAAGTCCGCTGCGCCCTATTCCGTGGCTCGGCGCGGTTTCTGACGTTCCGCCCGGCCAATGGCATGAAAGTGTTGGCGCGGGCCAACGTGGGCTTGTACGAGCCACGCGGCGAATACCAACTGACGGTGGATTATTTGGAGGAGGCCGGCGAAGGCGCGTTGCGGCGGGCTTTCGAGGCTTTGAAAGCCAAGCTGGCCGGCGAAGGGCTGTTCGACGCGGCCCGCAAAAAGCCGATCCCCCTCCCGCCGCGTTGCTTGGGGCTAGTCACCTCACCGACCGGCGCGGCGGTGCGGGACATCCTCACCGTGCTGAAGCGCCGCTTCCCTGCCCTGCCGGTGATCCTGTTCCCGGTCAAGGTGCAGGGCGTCGAGGCCAAGTTCGACATCGTCCGCGCCTTGGAACAGGCCGGACGGACGGGCCTGTGCGACGCCTTGATCCTGGCGCGTGGCGGCGGTTCGATGGAAGATCTATGGGCCTTCAACGAGGAAATCGTGGCGCGGGCCATCGCCGCCTGCCCCATTCCCGTCGTCAGCGGCGTAGGCCACGAAACCGACCTGACCATCGCCGACCTCGCCGCAGATCTGCGCGCCCCCACGCCCTCCGCCGCCGCCGAGGCGGTCAGCCCCGACAGCGGCGAGTGGCTGGCCCGCTTCATCCGCTTGGAAGGGCGGCTGGCCCAACATCTGCGCGTGGCGCTGGCCCGGCAGGCGCAAACCTTGGCTTTTTTGGACAAGCGGCTGCGGCAGGCCCACCCGGAAAGGCAAATGCAGCGCCACGCCCAACGCCTGGACGAATTGGATTTGCGCTTGCGCCGGGCCATGCTCTCGGCCTGCTCGCGGCGCGAAGCCAAGCTGCAAACCGTGTCGGCAAGATTGCGCAGCCACCATCCGGCCCAGCGCCTCCAATTCCTGGAAGCCCGGCAAGACGGACTCAACCGCAGGCTTGCCGCCGCCATGGTCAGATTCCTGGAAACGCGCCGCCAAGCCGCAACATCCGCCGGCGCAAAGCTCCACGCCGTCAGCCCGCTGGCAACCTTGGAGCGCGGCTACGCCATCGCCAGCCGCGAACGGGACGGCAAGATTCTGCGCGATAGCGCCGAGGTGGAAATTGGCGAAGCGGTCAAAATAAGGCTGGCCCGTGGCATATTGACCGTCCAAGTGTCGGAAATCCCCCTAACCCCCCTTTTGCGATAGGGGGAATTAAATGATGCGGCTACGGGACCGACCCCGGCGTGCATTCCGCCCCATTCAACTGACACCTTACCGCTTCCAACACGGCATCCACATCCATCGCCGCCGTGGTGTCCAAGGCCAAGACAAACGGTTTTTCCCGCTCTTCCAAATCCTCGGCCCCGGCCATTTGCCGCGTCAATACCGCTTGTCCGGCTTCGGAAGGATCGTCCCTACGCGCCAGCCTGCCGGCAATGCGCGCGCGCAAAACCGCTTCCGGCGCTTGGACACTGAGGATGAGCAAGCGCACGCCCAGCCGTCCGGCCAATTCGCGGCAAGCATGGCGCTGCGCCGTGCGCAAATAGGTCGCGTCCAAGATGGCATTGAATCCGGCCCGCAATACCTGCTCCGCCAAATCCAGCAGCAGGGCATAGGTTTGCCGGGTGAAAAACTCGGCATAAATGCCGCCGAACGGGGCCGAGCCGGTGCGCGCCAAGGCCTCGAAACCGGCCAGCCGCTTGCGTTCGATGTCGGAGGCGATGCGGATGGCCGGCAATAGTTCCGCCAGACGGGCGGCATAAAATGATTTGCCACTGCCGGAAAAACCATGGGTAATCAGCAAGGTCGGCGTCCGCGCCTGCGACGCCCGCTCCGCATATTCCAGATAACCCACGCATTGCGTTTCCAGGCAATGGCGGCTGTCCGAACCGTCCGCATGTTCCAAGCTGAGGCCGGCGATTTTCGCCCGCACCAAGGCGCGGTAGACGCGGTAAAAATCCAATACCGCCAAGCCCGCATAATCGCCGGTTGTCGCCAAATACCTGTTCAATAAACGCCAAGCCAAATCGGCCCGCCCGCGCACTTCGAGATCCATGAAAAGGAAAGCGGTTTCGCTGAGGCAATCGATCCAGCGCAAATCCTCGCTAAACTCGATGCAGTCGAAAGGCACCAGCCGCTCCCCTAGCAACACCAGATTGCCGCAATGCAAATCGCCATGGCATTCGCGGACCAAGCCCGCCGCCTTCCTCGCCCAGAATACCTCCCGCAAGCGCCCGAACTCGGCCCCGGTCCAAGCGGCCAAAGCCTCCCAACGGTTTTGATACTCGGGAAACAGGCGCAACAAATACTCGAAATTATGCTCGGCGGCGGCCAGGATGGTTTCCGGCAAACCATGCCCGTCTTGCGCGGTGGAGTGTGCGGCCACGCCATGGAACGCGGCCAGATCGAGAGCCAGCCCGTCGATAGAATCCGCCGTCAGCAGGCTTGTGCCGACCAGCCGATCCAGCAAGCAAGATTCATCAAAACGTCTGAGTTTAACGGCATATTCCACCACCGGCCCGGTGCCATCGAAACTTAAAGCCCCAGATTCGCCAGTGATGGCGACCACGGCTATATATAAATCCGGGGCCAGCCGCCGATTCAGCCGCAATTCCTCCCAGCAATAACGCCGCCGCAGCTCCAAGGTGGAGAAATCGAGGAAGCCGAACTCCACCGGCTTCTTGATCTTGTAAGCGTATTCCCCCGCCAGCAATACCCAAGAGATATGGGTTTCCACCACACGCACTTCCGCATCGCCATGCAAAGCCGGATTACATAGCGCGAGGATTAGAGGCGGAAATTCAGCCATTTTTATTGATGCGCAAGCGGCCATCGGCGACAGTCAGGGCCAGCTCCCCGCGCAACACCGCCGCCAACTCGTCCCCCGCCATGGTCTTGCGCCAACCGTGCAGCAAGCGGGCGGACGGTTCGCCGTCCAACAATTGCTCCAAATCCTTGCGCCCGGCCAGGATGGCGGGATTCAAGGTATTCTGCGCGGCCCGCAGGCGCACCACCGCCATCAACAAATCCAGCAAAGCCTCCTGCTCGGCGGTCTTTTTGGCCGGACGCCCTTTGAGTTCCAAAGCCTGCGGCGGGCGGGCGGCAGCTTCCTGGATCAAGCGGCACAGCGTCGCGCCGTGGCGCTTCACCATGCGTTCGTCGATGCCGCGCACATGGCTGAGTTGCTCGGCGTTGGCCGGCTGCTGGCGGGCCAAGTCGAACAGCGCGTCGTCTTTGAGTATCCAGCCACGCGGCAAATCCTGGGCGCGGGCGGTCTGTTCGCGCCAAGCCGCCAGGGTCTGCACGACGGAAAGCTGCTTGGGCTTCAATTGATAAACCCCGCCGACACGCTGCCAAGCCAATTCCGGCGGGTTTTCATACAAGGCAGGATCGAGCAACTCGGCAAAGTCCTCATCCAACCAACCCAAGCGGCCTAATTTTTCCAAACGCGGCAACATGGTTTGATAGGCGCGGGCCAGATAAATCACATCATCCGCCGCATAGCGAAGCTGTTCCGGGCTTAAAGGCCGGCGTGACCAGTCGGTGCGGCTGTGGGATTTGCTTAAACTCACCCCGAGCAACTCGGCCACCAAGCCCGCATAACTGATCTGTTCGCCCAAACCTAGCAAGGGCGCGGCAAGCTGGGTGTCGAACACCGGCCCCGGCAGCTTGCCGCACAAATGGTAAAAAATCTCCATGTCCTGCCGCCCCGAATGGAACACCTTGACGACGGCAGGATTCAGCAAGATGTCCAGCAACGGGCTTAGATCCGGCAAGGCCAAGGGATCGACGCAGGCGACGGCCTCCCCGGCGGCGATTTGCAGCAGGCAAAACTTGGAGAAATACGTCTTTTCGCGCAGGAACTCGGTGTCCAAGGCGATCCAGGGGACGCTGCCTAAGCGGGCGCACAAGTCGCGGAGTTTGTCGGGAGTGTCGATGTAAAGGGGAGATGTGGGCATGTTTGGATTTCGGGAAAGGAAGACAAGTGCGCAAGATTATAGACGCAAAGGCAGGGCGGGCGGGGAAATGCCAAGGCAATCGCGTTATGAGATTTTCGTCGGATCAGATGGGCAAAAATGGTTTCACACAACGGTATGAGCCTTGTAGGGTGCGCATCGCGCATCGTTTCCAATCTCCGACATTCGTTAAGGTGCGCGATGCGCATCCTACAAGGCTTTTGCCATTGACCGGGCATTTTTTGGTCTCCCGCAAAGGCGCAAAGGAAGAGCAGCAAGACAAGATTAAGCGCCTGCCACGTCAAAATAAGCGGCTACTGCGTGGCAATCAGCGCCTGCCACGTCGCGATGAATGCTTACCGCGTACCGATAAGGGCCTACCATGTCTCGGTAAGCCTCTACTGCGTCGCGGTGGACGCTTACCACGTGGCGGTAAGCGCCTACCGCGTCATGGTGGACGCCTACCGCGTCGCGGTAAACATCCACCTTGACGCGGTAAAGGGTGATTGCAACGCGGCAAGCGCCGCCCACACCGCTTGCACCCCCACATTTTGGGCAATATTACCCAAATCCGCCAAAATTGCCGGTTCCCGCAAAAAAGCGGTTGCGTTCCAGGTTTTGGAATGGCTATGCTTGGGCCGTGTCTGTGCCCATCCAACCGCCGATGCCCATGCAAAGAGGGTCCACGCCATCAAAGGAGGATGAAAGGGTATGGAAGCACGGCTTAGGAACTTGTCCGCGAATATCCATTGCTTTAGATTTTAAACATTCAGGCCAGCACATGAAACATATACATTTTATAAGGATAATAGTTTCAATTTTCTTAATAGCGATTTCTGGATGCGCCCAAACATCGGAGCATCGCTACAAGGCGGTGGCCTTTGATTATTTTGTAATCTTTGACCCCAACTCAGTGGTTGGCGAAGTTGAAAAAGTTTTTCCAGGCAAAGGAATGGATTTCACGAAAGCGTGGCGCGCCAAACAATTTGAATATGGCTTCCTACGCTCCATTACGAAAAATCATGAGGATTTTTTCAAGGTTACGGAAGATGCCTTGCTTTACACCATTGCGAACATGAAGCTTGAAGCAACCGAAGCCCAGAAAAAGCAACTTCTTAATGCCTATCTTTTGCTGAAACCTTGGCCTGACTCAGTAGAAGGTTTAAAAAAACTGAAAGCCTCTGGCGTAAAAATCATCACCATTGCCAATTTCAGCAAGATGATGCTTAAGTCCAATGCAGATAACGCTGGAATTGCCAATCTTTTTGATGGCTTATTAAGCACCGAAATAAACAGCACATACAAACCGGATCCAGAAGCCTATGAATTAGGAATTCGGCACCTTGGCTTGAAGAAAGAGGATATTGTCTTCGCAGCGTTTGGCGGTTGGGATGCCTATGGCGCAAAAAGTTTCGGCTACCCTACTTATTGGGTCAATCGCTTCAACTTGCCAACGGAGAAATTGGGCATTCAGGCAGACGGAACAGCCAATAATTTCCAAGGGTTGCTGGATTTTGTTTTGGGCGGAAAAACGCGGTAAGGCGCACTTCGGAGGTAGGTTTAATTGATTTATTGATATTTTCCGTAGGAGCGGCCCATGGCCGCGAAAGGCTTCGGGCAATGGGTGAGGCCCAAGATCGCGGGCATGGCCCGCTCCTACAATTCAATCAATTGAATCCACCTCCCGCACTTCGTAGGGCGCGATGCGAAGCAATTGCGCCGTATGGCAAGAGATCCAACATCCGGCGCAATACGCTCACGCTATTGCGCTCCACGCGGGCTGGCTTTGCGATAGGGCGCATCGGCTCAATTCTGGCATTCGTCGAGGAATCGGCGGATTATTCAAACAATTCAACGCAAGCCTGGCAGGGCGCGCATCGCGCACCTTCGATGCGATTGCCAACCTTATCCTCCATCCCCCTACTTCAACTTACCTGATTGGCAAGAAAGTTCAGCCAGCGGGTAGTGCCGTCATTCTGGCAGGGATGCCGGAATCCAGCATCCAGGGATGGCAAATCTTGAGCTTCCACATCAAGCACTTGCGCAATTGACAAGTTACCGTCCATGACACTGGATTCCGGCATCCCTGCCGGAATGCGCGTCTTCCCCCAACATGCACTGTTTCCGCCGCAGACTGTGGCAAATGACTCGACCCAAGCCCGCAAGTCGGTTAAATTGATTAAACCTTACGAGCCATGCGCCATTGCCACAGAGGCGGCGACACGCTTGGGCAAGGGGCGCTCGCAAGCGGTTCGATTGTTCGCAACACGTCCACGCCATCAAAACATTTACCAAAGAGAGGTTTGCCATGTCCGATGAAAACCAAACACCCGGCGAAGAGGAGCCGGCCCCCATAGGCACTTGGGTGCTGATGACCCTGACAGCGCTAGGGATGACGGTCGCTTGGTTGTTCCTGTATTTCGGCATCTTTCTGCCTAGGGGGACGGTCAATTGATCCCACCCCGCCCACAACGATCTCCCGGCGCGGGAGGCCGTTCCACCCGAACGACCCTACGAGGTGACTCATGAATCCAAGCCCCTGGACAAGCAAAATAAAATCCTGGCTCAGCCAGTTCGAGCAGGACACGCAAATCGACAATCTGGAAAAAAGATGGCTGTACATCGCCACCGCCATGGTCGGCCTGTTCGTCGCCGCGATGACGGTGACGGCGGTGGTGCTGAATGTGAACCCGCCCAGCCACATTGAAACCATCGACTCGGCCAGCCTGCATTTGGGCACGGATTTCGCCGAGGACAAGCTGGGCGTGCAAGCCGCGCCGCTGCCCGACGGCACGATACAGGTGAAGCTGGTGGCAGGCCGTTACGGCTTCTATCCCCGCGAGATCCGGCTGCCAGCCGGCCAGAAGATCCAATTCCGCATGGCCAGCCTGGACGTGCTACACGGGGCGCACATTCCGATGACCAATATGAGCACGATGATCGTGCCAGGGTATGTGTCGGAAATCACCACCGTCTTCCCCAAGCCCGGCGAATATCCCATGTTGTGCAACGAATATTGCGGCATGGGCCACGACCATATGTGGAGCAAAGTCACCGTCGTCAACCAGGATGAATGGCGCGCAACCACCACCGGAGGAAACCAGCCATGATTGACTCGACGACCAAACGACTGACCCTCTTTAATTTCTGGATCGCCTTCGGCGCTTTCGGCTTGGCCGCTGTGTTCGGCCTGTATCAAGTGCTGGAGCGCAGCGGGTTATTCAGCTTCATCCAATCGCCCGCCGTTTATTTCGCCTCGGTCAGCACCCATGGCGTGTTGATGGGCTTTGTGTTGACAACTTTCTTCATCATGGGCTTCGGCTATTACACCGCCTCCACTAGCTTGCAACAGCCGATTTGGAGCCCGGCTTTGGCTTGGGCGGGCTATGCGGTGAGTTTGACCGGCGTGGTGCTGGCGGCGGTACCTTTGCTGCTGGGCAAGGCGTCGGTGCTGTATACCTTTTATCCGCCGATCCAGGCCAACGCCTTCTTTTACATCGGCGCGACCTTGCTGGTGGTGGGCTCGTGGTTCTGGGCGGCGATCATGATTGTGATGTTCGCCAAATGGAAGAAGGCCCATCCTGGCGAGACCGTGCCGCTGCCCATGTTCGCCACTACCGCGAACGCCTTCCTGTGGGCGTGGACCAGCGCCGGCGTGGCGTTGGAGGCGGTATTCCAATTGCTGCCTTGGGCCTTGGGGCTGGTGGACACGATTGATGTCGGTCTGGCCCGCACCTTGTTTGCCTGGACGCTGCACCCCATCGTGTATTTCTGGCTGATCCCGGCTTACATCGCGCTGTACTCTTATGTGCCGGTGGCGGCGGGCGGCAAGCTGTACAGCGACAAGCTGGCGCGGGTGGCTTTCATCATGATCCTGGTGTTCGGCCTGCCCATCGGCTTCCACCATTTGTACATGGACCCCGAGCAAGGCGTCATCGCCAAATTCGGCCACATGGTCGGCACCTTTGCCGTCTCCATCCCGACCTTGATGACCGGCTTCACCGTCATCGCCTCGCTGGAACTGGCCGGCCGCAAGCGCGGCGGGCAGGGGTTGTTCGGCTGGATCGGCGCTTTGCCTTGGCAGAACACCACCGTGCTGGCGGCGATCTTGTCGCTGTTGATGCTGGTGTTGGGCGGTTTTGGCGGCATTGTCAACGCCAGCTACGCGATGAACGCGATGGTCCACAACACCGCCTGGGTTCCCGGCCATTTCCATTTGATCTTCGGCGGCACCGTGGTGACGATGTACTTCGCCCTCGCCTACCAACTCTGGCCGAAGCTGGCTGGCAAGGCGCTGTTTTCCAACGGCCTGGCATTGACCCAGTTGTGGACTTGGTTTGTCGGCTTGGCAATCATGACCACGCCCTGGCATGTGCTGGGTCTGCTCGGCCAGCCGCGCCGCATCTCCGCCGTGCAGTACAACAGCCTGCTGACCCTGGCCTGGGAGCCTTACGAACTGCTGATGATCTTGGGCGGCTCGGTGCTGTTGGGCTCCGCCGGCTTGTTCGTGTATCTGTTGTTCAAGACGCAGACCGCAGGTGGGCCAGCCGAGAGTGGCGAGGCGGGTGTGAACCTCCAGCCGGAACCCGCCGTGTCGTATTGGCTGAACGATTTCAAGCTGTGGAATCTGGTGATCTTGGGGCTGATGATGTTGAGCTACGGCTACCCCATCCTCCAGTTCTTCATCCTGAAAACCTACAATCCATCCGCCTGGGGGTACTGAGCATGAGAAAAATCATTTTAAGCCTTGCTTGTTTGGGCCTGGGCGGCAACGCCATGGCGGAGCCTTCCAGCCAAGTGGCTTGGACGCCGGCGACTTTGGCCTTGGTGAAAAAAGGCGACGCCGCCAAGGGCAAGGATCTGGCGGGAACCTGCGCGGGTTGCCATAACGAGGGCAACGCCGCCCCCAACCTGGACGGCCAGTTGCCAACCTATGTCTATAAGCAATTGGTGGATTACAAAAACAACAGCCGCAAAGATCCGGCGACGGTGATGAACGGCATGGCGTCCACCTTGAGCGAGCAGGACATGGCGGACGTGGCGGCTTGGTACGGCTCGCAAAAGCCCATGATAGGCAAAGGCGGGGAAAGCGACGACACCGGCATCGTCGCGGTGGGCGACGGCAAGCGCATGGAACCGGCCTGCTCCAGTTGCCACGGCGGCTCGGGCCAGGGCGAGAAAGTGGACACCCCGCGCCTCGCCGGGCAGAAGGCCGAGTATCTGGAAAAGACCTTGCTGGCTTACAAGAGCGGGGCGCGGGCCAACGACATCTACAGCCGCATGAGGTTGATCGCGTCCAAATTAAGTGAGCAGGAAATCAAGCAACTGGCCGAGTATTACTCGAAGCAGGATTGAGCCTGGCCTTCCGGCTTTGCCGTCCGTGGCGGCGGCAAAGCCTGTTTAACTCACCCGCCTGGGGTGGCCTGAAGGCCACCCTACATCATCGCCCGCCGACGCCAAGCCCTTAATGGACGGGCATCAGCAACACCGGCTTTCCCGCCGCCGCCAACCCGCCCTGCCCCACCTCGCCCGCCAGGAAATGCCGCAGGAAGCCGGCCTTGTGGGAACCGACCACAATCATATCGACATCCAATTTCCCGGCCTGCTGGACAATGGTTTTCACCGTCTCGCCTTGGACCAGCAAGGCAGTGGCGTCTATGCCCCGTCCGCGCAAGGCGTCGGCCATGGCCTGCAATTGCCGATGCTCCTGGTGGAAAGCCTCGGCCACTTGGTCCCGCATCACCGTGGGATCAATTTCAAAGCCGACAAAATCCGGCTCGGGCTCGGCGACATGGAGCAGCCAGACCGCCCCTAGCGAATCGCGCAAAAGCTTGACGATGCCGTCCAAGAAATTTTGCGTGTGTTCCGAAAAATTAACCGCGATCAACACATTCATAAGCGAGCCTTCGGTGGGTTCGTTTTCCAATGGCATGAGGCTGCGTCGGGCAGACAGGCGCTCCCCGCTCATTCCTGCCCCTCCCAACTCAAACGCTTGCGATAAATCGTCGACGGGCTGACTTCCAGCAAGGCCGCGGCCTTGGGGATGCTGCCGTCGCACAAGGCTATCGCCTGCTCGATGGCCTCCTTTTCAACCATCCACAAAGGGCGGATAGTCCTGATGGCGATGGCCGCCCGCCGCTCTTCACCCGTCCACGGTTGCGGGTTTGCCGCAGGCGCGGGAGAGGGCGCCTCGGCCACCGGGTTGTCCAGCGGCGGCGGCAGCATGTCGGGGGTGACCAGCTTGCCTTGGTGCAGCACGACAATGTTGCGGATGACGTTTTGCAATTGGCGCACATTGCCGGGCCAGTGGTAGGCACTCAACCGGGCCTCGCTTTCGGGGGAGAAGCCGGCAAAGTCCTTGCCTTCCTCGCTGGAGAAATCGGCCAGGAAGCGGCGGGCGATGGGCAACACGTCGCCCTCGCGCTCGCGCAACGGCGGCAGGGCGATGGGGATGACATGCAGGCGGTAATAGAGATCTTCGCGGAAACGGCCGGCCTCCACCTCTTTCAAGGGGTCGCGGTTGGTGGCGCAAACCAGGCGCACATCGACGGTTTCGGTCTTGTTGCCGCCCACCTTCTGGAAAGTCCCGGTCTGCACGAAACGCAACAGCTTGCTCTGCACGCTCAAATCCATCTCGCCGATTTCATCCAGGAACAGCGTGCCGCCGTGGGCCTGGGCCGCGACACCTTGGCGGTCGGCATAGGCGCCGGTGAACGCGCCTTTGACGTGGCCAAACAACTCGCTTTCCAGCAAATCTTTGGGGATGGCCGCGCAATTCAGGGTGACGAAAGGCTTGTCGCTGCGCGGACTTTGCTTGTGGATGGCCTCGGCGCAGACTTCCTTGCCGGTGCCGCTCTCGCCGGTGATGAACACCGTGGCCCGGCTGGCGGCAACATTGCCAATGATCCGGTAGACGGTTTGCATCGCCCGCGAGGCGCCAATGAAGCCGCCATACTCCTGGCGCACCGCCTGGTCATCGACTTGCGCATCCATCTGGCGCAGCTTGAGCGCGTTGCGGATGGCATAGAGCAGACGGTCGGCGTTGCAAGGCTTCTCGATGAAGTCGAAAGCCCCGTCGCGCATGGCTTCCACCGCCACATGCACGGAGCCATGGCCGGTGACCACCACGACCGCGCAGTGGATTTTCTCTTCGATCACTTGGCGGAGAATATCCAGGCCGTCCATGTCCGGCAACTTGAGGTCTAGCACCATGACTTGGGGCTGGCGGCTGCGCAACAGATCCAAAGCCTTGGCACCGGTTTCGGCGAGGATGACGTTCCAGTTTTCCTTGCCTAGGTAAGCCCCATAGACGTGGGCAAGCGTCGGGGAATCTTCGACAAGCAATATAGTGGCGTTGGCTTGAGTATTCATGCGGGTGGTTACGGTATCCTGTTTTCTCCATAAGGGATGTTCCTATTTTGCTTCGCAGATTGCAACCACTGCCGGATGGACGGGGTTTATTTGGGAGGAGCGGCGCGTTCTGGCAACATCGGCAAGCCCAGCCGTCGATGCTGGCGTATAAAATGCTAATAGCTTGCAATCGGCGGCTTTTCCATTGTCTATCCCGTATGCCGGGCGGTAGACTAGCCTTGACAGGCAAGCCGGGCATAGAGAGTATTACCCCAGCCCGCAAAGGCTTCCCCCAACAAGCCTAGTCCGCGGTTTCGGCCTCCCCGCCGGATTCAAACTCAACGGCGCTGGTCGATAAACGCTATGCTTATGAATCAGCCATGCTTCAATACAGACCCAGAAAAATCGACTTCACTGAGAAGGTCAGGCTGCGCGCCTGCGACCTCCGTTCAGGCATGTTCGTTTGCGAGCTGGACCGCCCCTGGCTGGAGACGCCGTTCATGCTCCAAGGCTTCGAGGTGGCAAACGACGACGACATCGAAGCGGTCATGCAATACTGCGAATATGTCTATATTGACCTGAAACGCACCAAAGTGGTCGGACCGGACCTGTCCACCCACCCTATGGAGCCTTTTTTGGGCAAACGAAGCACGACTTCGCGGACCAGGGACATAGAAGCCGCCAAGGCCACACACAAGCAGACCTCGAATCTCATCAAGACCTTCATCGACGAAATCCGTTTCGGCCAAAGCCCGGACATCCAACTGGCGAAAGGAGCCGTCGCAGAATGCGTGGCCAGCGTCGTGCGCAACCCTGAAACCATGATATTCTTGACCCGCTTGAGCGGCAAAGACCCGCTCACCAGCCAGCACGCCTTCAACGTTTGCATCTACTCCATCGTCATCGGCCGCCTGCTGGGGTATGACGCCCTGAAACTGGAGAACCTTGGGACTTGCGCCATGCTCCACGACATGGGCAAAGTGGTCATTCCCGATGTCATTCTAAACAAGCCCGGCCCGCTCACCGACGAGGAAATGGCAATCGCCCAAAGCCATGCCTTGGAAGGCCGGAACATCCTCATGTCGGGGCGGAATATTTTCAGCGGCAGCGTCGATGTCGCCTACGGGCACCATGAAAACCTCGACGGGACGGGCTATCCCCGCAAGCTGGAAGGGCACCAGCTCAACCTGAACTGCAAGATTGTGGCGATAGTCGACAAGTACGACGCCATCACCAGCCTGCGGCCCTACCGGCCCGAGGGGGACCACCTGCGGGCCGTGGCCATCCTGAACAAATTGGTGCGGGAAAACAAAATCGACAACGAACTGACCTCCCGCTTTGTCGCCTACCTGGGGATTTATCCGCCGGGGTGCGTGGTCGAGCTAAGTTCCGGGGAAGTGGGCATCGTCCTGGAATCCAATCTCCAGCAGCGGCTCCGCCCGCAAATCCTAATCGTGCGCACCCCCGACAAACAGCCCATCCAACGCTTCGTCGATCTGAGCGAAAAACTCGCCGACGAGCATGGGGAGCCCTACCGCGTCGTGAACGTGCGCCGTGCCAGCGATTTTGGCATCGACCTGGGCCAATACTATGACGTAATCATGCAAGCCTTCAATTGACATGGCCGACACCGCACCCATGGAAACGCCAATCAACGGACCGGAAATCGGGCTATCATCCGCGCAATTCAACCGCATGTTTCCATTCCATCTGGCCGTCGGCCAAAATTGGCTGATTGTGCGGGCCGGTCCGTCATTGCTGCGCGCCTGCCCCGACGTGGCGGCAGGCAAGGATTTCCATGCGCTGTTCAGGCTGCTGCAACCGGCGGCCGAAATGGATTTTGACGCCTTGGCCGAGGCGGAGGGTTTGACCGCCGTATGGGAACACAAAGGGTCCGGGCTGAAATTTCGCGGCCAGGCGCTGCCCTTCCCGGACACGCAAACCCTAGCCCTGCTTTGGTCACCCTGGCTGGCTGACTACACCGAATTGCAACGGCATGGCCTGCAAACCGAGGATTTCGCCCTCCATGACCCGCTCCTCGACATATTGCAAACCCTGGAATCCCAAAAAATCGCCTTGCAGGACGAGCGCGACCTAGCCGAGAAGCTTTCCGAGCAACGCGCCGGGCTCCTCCAGGCCAACGCCGAACTGAGCCGACAATTCAGCCTATTATGGGACGAGTTGATCAATCTGAAACAGATGGAGGCCGAGACATTCAAGATAGCCCTGGTCGCCAACAACACCGGCAATGCCGTCGTGATGACCGATGCGGAGGGCAGGGTCGAGTGGGTCAACGAAGGCTTTATCCACATGACCGGCTACACGCTCCAGGACATGCTAGGCAAAACCCCAGGCTCCGTCCTGCAAGGGGAAAAAACCGACCCGGAGGTTGTGGAATACACCCGCAGACAGATTAGAAAGGGCGAGAGTTTCGGCGCCGACATCCTCAACTACACAAAATCGGGGCGCGAGTATTGGGTCCAATTCGAGGTGCAGCCGATCCGCGACGAGGACGACACCATCACCAATTGGATGGCCATCGAGCGCGACATCACCGACCAAAAAATGGCGGAACTGGCGCTGCTGGAGGCCAAAAGCGCGGCTGAAGCCGCCAGCCGGGCGAAAAGCGCGTTTCTCGCGGCCATGAGCCACGAAATCCGCACCCCGATGAATGCCGTGCTGGGCACGCTGGCCCTCTTGCTGGACAGCCGGCTCGATGAAGAACAAGGCCTATGGGCAAAATCCGCCTATATCGCGGCCCACTCCCTGCTCAACATCATCGACGACATCTTGGATTTTTCCAAGATCGAGGCTGGCAAGCTGACGCTGAACAACGAAAATTTCGATTTGACAGCGCTGATCACGGAAGTCATCCAGCTTTTCCGCATCCGCACCGAAGCCAAGGGCTTGACGCTGTCGTTCGCCATCGACCCCGACATCCCCCGGATTTTATGCGGCGACCCGTTCCGGTTGCGGCAGATACTGGTCAATTTGGTCGGCAACGCCGTCAAGTTCACCGACTCTGGAGGCATTTTCGTGAGCGTTTTCTGCCAAGAACGCACAGCCTCCAACATCATGCTGAGGTTTCATGTAAAAGATTCAGGAATCGGGATTCAAGAAGATGCGCAGGCCAGCCTTTTCAACCAATTTGTGCAAGTCGACAGCGGCGACTCGCGCCGCTACGGCGGCACCGGCTTGGGGCTTGCCATCAGCAAGCGTTTGACCCTCCTGATGGGGGGGGAGATCGGCGTCAACAGCCGGTTGGGCGAAGGCAGCGAATTTTGGTTTACCGCCCAATTGGAGAATACCGGCGAGGCGGCCATCCATCCGGCTGAGGTTTTCGGCGGGAATTTGCCCAATGTGGCCGATGCCTTCTGGCGACGCCCCCCGTTCGAAAAAACTGGCGCGGCCTACAGCCCGGATGACAATAACCAAAAGCCCGAAAAGGCAAAAATCCTGGTGGCGGAAGACGGCGAAATCAATCGCTTGGTCGTCACCGCCATGCTCGGCAAGGCGGGCTACCAAGTCGAGGTGGCACAGGATGGCATAAAAGCGTTCGAGGCCGCGTTGTCCGGCGATTACGACTTGATCCTCATGGATGTGCAAATGCCAGAAATGGATGGCTATCAGGCGACCTCGGCAATCCGTGGCTTGCCCGACCACAAGAGGGCCCAAGTCCCCATATTGGCTTTCACGGCCAACGCACTCCAGGAAGACCGCAATGCCTGCCTGGCTGCCGGCATGAACGACTTCATCTCCAAGCCCGTGGAGAAGGATCGCCTGCTGGCCACCATCGCCCATTGGCTACGCAAAGACGTGAACGAGCAAGCCCATGTTCCCGTTGCCGCCAGCGCCGGCCAAGAAACGGCCGCCTTGCTGGATGAAAGCGCCTTGCAATCCTTGGCGGCCCAGACGGACGAGCAGACCATGAAAGAAACGGTAGTCATATTCTTCGCAGACACCGCCCATAGATTGGAAAAGCTTACGCAAGCACGGGATATGGCAGATTTGCAAAGCCTAGGGTTTGAAGCCCACAGCATTAAAAGCGCCGCCATGACCTTGGGCGCGGTGCGCCTCGCCACAACCTGCCGGAATATCGAACACGCCTGCAATGATGGAAAACCCGAAACCGCCCTTCGCTTTTTTCAAAGCCTTGAGGAGGTATTTGAAGAAACCAGGACTGCTTTCATCACACGAGGCTTCCTGAAGTGAGCACACCATAATTGGGCGCAAAGAAAAGGCCCGCCGGCCCTTTCGGGGGCCGGCGGGCCTTCTGGT
>CAZOTR010000068.1:0-19864 GCA_964582755.1 uncultured Methylococcaceae bacterium
CCGAGGTCTTGTTCACCAACGAAGCGATGATGCCGATGGTGGTGGACTTGCCCGCACCGTTCGGGCCAAGCAGGGCGAAAAAATCGCCTTCCTCCACATCCAGGTCTATGCCTTTCAAGGCTTCCATCCCATTCTTGTAGACTTTTCGCAAATTGCTAAGGGAAAGGGCTTTCATCGCTAGGTTTATCCGGGCGGGTATCGGTAAAATAGGCAGGCCGTCGGCTTGGGATTGCGCGATTTTATCAGAAATCCCCAGGCCGACATTTTCCCCATCCAGCAGGAACCAACCGTGCCGAACGCCTCCTCGCCCGAACAAGTCGCCGCCATCGACCTTGGCTCCAACAGTTTCCACATGATCGTCGCCAGCCTGCGCCAAGGCGAGCTGGTGGTGGTTGACCGCCTGCGGGAAATGGTGCGCCTGGCGGCGGGACTCACCCCCGCCAAACACCTGAGTGATGATGCCCAGCGCAGGGCGCTGGACTGCCTGCAACGCTTCGGCCAAAGGCTGCGCGACATGCCGCCGGGGAGCGTCCGCGCCGTCGGCACCAACACCTTGCGCGTCGCCCGCAACGCCGAGGAATTTCTCGCCAAGGCGGAGCAGGCGCTGGGCCACCCCATCGAAATCATCGCCGGCATCGAGGAGGCCCGCCTGATCTACCAAGGCGTGGCGAACAGCCTGCCGAGCGACGGCAAGCGTCGGCTGGCGATGGACATCGGCGGCGGCAGCACCGAGTACATCATCGGCGTGGACAAGACGCCCTTGCAGAAGGAAAGCCTGCGCATGGGCTGCGTGTCGATGAGCCTCGCGCATTTCCACGACGGCAAGATCACCCCCAAGCGCTTCAAACGCGCCGTCATCGCCGCGCAACGGGAATTGGAGCCGTTCGAGAAGACCTTCCGCGCCGGCGCGTGGGAACAGGCGGTGGGCGCGTCCGGCACCATGCGCGCGGTGGAAAAGCTGCTGGTCAACAATGGCTGGAGCAAGGAAGGCATCACGCCGGAAGGTTTGGAGCGCCTGGTGGACGCGCTGCTCGCCGCCGGCCATTGCGACAAGGTCCAGCTTGCCGACCTCGCCGCCGACCGCAGGCCGATCCTCCCCGGCGGCGTCGCCATCATCTGCGCCAGCTTCAAGAGCCTGCACATCCCGCACATGAAAGTGGCCGACGGCGCTTTGCGCGAAGGGCTGCTGCAAGACTTGCTGGGCCGCATCAACCACGAGGACATCCGTGACCGCACCGTCGCCGCCCTGGCCGGCCGCTTCCATGTGGACCAGGAACACAGCCTTCGCGTCCGCAAGACGCTGGCGGATCTGGCCCCGCAGGTGTTGCCGCTGGGCGGCGTGGAGCCGGAAATCGCGGGGCAATGGCTGGACTGGGCGGGGGCGCTGCATGAAATCGGCCTGGACATCGCCCACAGCGATTACCACAAGCACGGGGCTTACGTCATCGAAAACGGCGACTTGCCCGGCTTTTCCCGGCAAGACCAGAAGCTGCTGGCGACCCTGGTGCGCTTCCACCGCCGCAAGTTGCCGGCGAAAAACTTCAAGGATCTGGTCAAGCCCTGGGATGCCGCAGCCTTTCCGCTGGTTTTGCTGCTGCGCCTGGCGGTGCTGCTGCACCGCAGCCGCCAACCCGCCGCCCTGCCCACCATCGCCCTGGCCCTGGCCGATACGCGGCTGATCCTGCGCTTTCCCAAGGACTGGCTTAACGACCACCCCCTCACCGTCGCCGACTTGGAGCAGGAAGCCGAATACCTGCTGGCGGCGGGGATGGTGTTGGATTATGCGTGACGGGAATTGACTATGGACAATCCTGACATCCGTTGGCGGCAGCGGTTTGCCAACTACCAAAAGGCGTTGGCGCAATTGGCCGAAGCCCATGCCTTAAGCCAGCAGCGCGATCCGCCAAATTGAAAACCCCGGCCTGATCGAACATATCGAGCGGGTCGGGGTGGTTTTTTATCAGCACAAACCGGATGATATGCTTTGATTGATAGTATGAAAAAACTTCGCCCTGCGTTGCCGTTGTTAATCTTGGCCCTGGCCGCTTGCGCACCCGTGGCCCCGCGTCCGCCGGCTGTCGCCGCCGCGCCGGCGGCCAAGCCGCCCGTCCAACCGCCGTCGGCGGAAGAGCAAGCAGCCCCGCCGCCCGCGCCAGTTCCTGCCGCCGAAAACGCCGAGCGGCCAGTCATAAAGCGACAAGCCCCGCCGCCTCCGGCCACATCCCCCGCCGTGTTGGCCTTGCTGCAAGAAGCCGAGGCCGATTCCGCCAGCGGCAGCCTGGACAACGCCGCCGCCGCGCTGGAGCGGGCCATCCGCATCCAGCCGCGCAACGCCGAGCTTTGGCAGAAATTGGCCGAAGTGCGCCTGAAGCAATACCAGCCGGGATTGGCGGAAGACTTGGCGAAAAAATCCAATGTCCTGGCCAAAGACAACAAAGCCTTGGCCTCCAAAAACTGGTCCCTCATCGCCGAGGCCCGCCGCAAAAAAGGCGACGCGGAAGGCGCGGCGGAAGCGGACGCCAAGGCCGCACGCTGATGTACAACCTGGAAAACGTTTTCGGCGAAGGCGGCTTGCTGGAAAAGCGCCTGCCGGGTTTCCGGCCCCGCCCGGCGCAACTGGAAATGGCCCGCGCTGTGCAACAAGCCATCGCCCACAAATCCAGCCTGATCGCCGAGGCCGGCACCGGCACCGGCAAGACCTTCGCCTACCTCGTCCCCGCCATCGTCTCGGGCAAGCGGGTGGTGATCTCCACCGGCACAAAAAACCTGCAAGACCAGTTGTTCAACAAAGACTTGCCGGTGGTGCGCGACGCCCTGGCCGTGCCGTTCCACGCCGCCTTGCTTAAAGGCCGGGCCAATTATCTGTGCCTGTACCGGCTGCACGACACCTTGGTCGTCCGCGCCGGACACAGTCGGCAAGACATTGCCAGCATCGAAAGCATCAAGCGTTGGGCCAAGCGCACCGAGGCCGGCGACATTTCCGAAGTTGTCGAGGTGCCGGAATCCTCCGCGTTGTGGCCGCAAGTCACTTCCACTGCCGACAATTGCTTAGGCTCGGAATGCCCGAATGTCAACGAATGCTTCCTGGTCAAGGCCCGCCGCGAGGCGCAGGAAGCCGAGGTGCTGGTCATCAACCACCATCTGCTGTGGGCGGACTGGGCCTTGAAGACGGACGGCTTCGGCGAATTGCTGCCCGACGCCGACGCCATCGTCGTGGACGAGGCCCACCAATTCGCCGAGACCGCCGCGAATTTCCTGGGGCTGTCGATCAGCGCCCGGCAATTGAACGAACTGGCCAACGACATCGTCGTCGAGCAATTGAAAGACGCCCGCGACCAGCCCGAACTCGCCACCGAGGCGGAGAGGCTGGAAAACGCCGTGGCCGATTTGCGGCTGGTGCTGGGCGTGGGCGAGCGCCGCGAAGCCTGGAGCGCGGTGGAGAACAACGAGGAAGTCATCAACGAAATCGCCTATGTGCGCGGCCAGTTGCTCCATTTGGTGGAACTCCTCAGGCCGGCTATCGTGCGCGGCAAAGGCTTAGAGTCCTGCTGGAAACGCTGCATGGACATGTCAGAGCTGTTTGACGGCTTTTTCAGCAAGGCGGGCGACGACTCGGTGCGCTGGTTTGAGACCTACAAGCGTGGCTTCACCCTAAGCCGCACCCCGCTGCAAATCGCCGACGAGTTCGCCAAATTCCACCAAGGCAGCGGCGCGGCGTGGATCTTCACCTCCGCCACCCTCAGCGTCGCCCACGGGTTCGAGCATTTCGCCACCTCCTTGGGGCTGACCGGCGCGGCGGCGCATTCCTGGGAAAGCCCCTTCGACTACCGCAACCAAAGCCTGCTGTATGTGCCGCAGGACATGCCCGACCCCTCCGACCGGGCGGCCTACACGCAGGCCGTGGTCAACGCCGCCGTGCCGGTGCTGCAAGCCAGCCAAGGCCGGGCGTTCATGCTGTTCACCAGCCACCAAGCCCTGCAAGCCGCCGCCGCGCTGCTGCCGGAGCGGGTCGATTTCCCGCTGTTCGTGCAAGGCAGCCAGCCGAAAGCCGCCCTGCTGGAAGCCTTCGTGCAAGCCGGCAACGGCGTGTTGCTAGGCACCGCCAGCTTCTGGGAAGGCGTGGACGTGCGCGGCGAGGCGCTGTCCTGCGTCATCATCGACAAACTGCCCTTCGCCTCGCCCGGCGACCCGGTGTTGAGCGCCCGCCTGGAAGCCCTCAAGCGCCAAGGCCACAGCCCCTTCGGCGTTTACCAACTCCCCGCCGCCGTCATCGCGCTGCGCCAAGGCGCGGGCCGGCTAATCCGCTCCCACGACGACCGCGGCGTGTTGATGCTCTGCGACCCGCGTTTGTTGAGCAAGCCTTACGGCAAAATGTTTTTGGACAGCCTGCCGCCGATGAAGCGGACTAGGCTGCTGCACCGGGTGGAGGCGTTTTTTGGGGTAGAGAATTCTGTTGAAGATGCTGCCGTCTGACAGATAGTCTTTCAAAATTGAAATTTCCCAGGAAACCTCATGCAAATTGAAAGCATAGAAATAGAAAACTATCGGATATTCAAAAAAACCAAGCTCGACAATCTATCAAACCTAGTCGCTTTGGTAGGGGCTAACGGCAGTGGAAAGTCCACTTTGTTCGACGTGTTCTCTTTTCTTAAAGATGCTCTTGCCCAAAATGTCGGCAGGGCCGTGCTCAGGCGCGGCGGTTTTCGGGAACTGGTCAGCCGGGGTAGAAAAGGGCCAATCAGGCTGACGCTTAAATTCCGTGAATCGGGCGGGCGATTGGCCACTTACGAGTTGGCGGTCAGTGAGGATGGCGGCAGGCCGGTGATTGATCGGGAAGTCTTGAAATTCCGTCGTGGCCAACGTGGAAAACCCTGGAATTTTGTTGATTTTTCCCGAGGGAAAGGTTCTGCAATTACAAATCAATCGATCTATGGAACAGCCGACATACTTGAGAAAAAGCAAGAGTTTGAATTAGATGAACCAGATAGCCTAGCTATAAAGGGTCTTGGTCAGTTTAAAGGTGTAATTTCGGATTTCTGCCATCTAATCGATAATTGGCATATCTCAGACTTTCATATCGCCGATGCCAGACCTAGCCAAGATGACGGTTTCGCAGAACATTTGTCTACCCATGGTGACAATATCGCCCAAGTAGCACAATATTTATATACTTACCACCGAGACAAGTTCGAAAACATATTATCCACCATGAAAAAACGAGTACCCGGCGTGACTTCGGTGGAAGCCAAACCCACGGAGGATGGCAGGTTGGTTTTGCGTTTCCAGGACGGCGCATTCAAAGATCCCTTCATCGCCCGCTTCGTCTCGGATGGCACCATCAAAATGTTCGCCTATCTCATTCTATTGCATGATCCCCGGTCTTTCCCTCTGCTGGCGGTGGAGGAACCCGAGAATCAACTTTATCCTGAACTGCTGCCGGAATTGGCGGAGGAATTTCGTGATTATGCCCGGCGCGGTGGACAGGTATTCGTCTCCACACATTCGCCGGAGTTTCTCAACGGATTGACCCTGAACGAGATTTACTGCTTGGAAAAACGCGATGGATTCTCTGTCATTACCCGCGCCGCAGACTCCCAACTGCTGCGGGATTTGGTGGAGGCGGGAGATTTGCCTGGCGCTTTATGGCGGCAAAAGCTTCTCCAGGGGTTGAATCAATGAGTGGACGGATTATATTTATGCTGGAAGAACCGTCCATGGCTGCATTGTTGGAGGGACTGCTGCCACGACTATTTCCAGGGTTAGTAAAAAATCAACACTTCCTCTGTGTGCCGCATGAAGGAAAAACCGATCTGGAAAAGAGCTTGCGGATTAAATTACGGGCTTGGCGCGAACCTGGGGTGCGGTTTGTCGTGCTGCGTGACAATGATGGTGGTGATTGCCGCAACCTAAAAACCCGATTAAGTAATCTTTGCGCAGAATCCGGCAGGGCCGACACGCTAGTGCGCATTGTCTGCCAAGAGCTGGAGGTATGGTATATCGGAGATTTGGAAGCCTTGGCTTCGGCTTTCGGAAACTCGGAAGTGAAATCGTCTGCGCATGTCAAGAAATTCACCAATCCTGATGCAATCCTTAAACCTAGCAATGAAGTCCAACGATTGATTCCTGAATTCCAGAAAGTCTCCGGCGCTCGGGCGATGAGTGAAACCCTAAGCGCGGAGCGCAACTGCTCGCCCAGCTTCGGGGTTTTCATGTCCGGCCTGCGCCAGATCATCACAGAAATAGGACATATACAGGCAACGGCATGAAACTCCTCGCCCTAGAAACCTCCACCGAAGCCTGCTCCGCCGCTCTTTATCTGGACGGCGAAGTCACAGAGCGCTATCAACTCGCCCCGCAACAGCACAACAAGCTGATCTTGCCGATGGTCGAATCCTTGCTGGCCGAGGCCGGGCTGGGCCTCAGGCAAATGGACGCGCTGGCCTTCGGGCGCGGCCCCGGCTCGTTCACCGGGGTTCGCATCGCCGCCGGGGTCGCGCAGGGGCTGGCGTTCGGGGCGGATTTGCCGGTCGCGCCGGTCTCCACCTTGGCGGCGATGGCCCAAGAAGCCTTTGCCGAAACGCCGGACGGCTTCGCCTTCCCCTGCATCGACGCCCGCATGGGCGAGGTGTATTGGGGCGTTTACCGGCGCGGGGCGGAGGGCTGGGCCGAACTCGCAGGCGCGGAAGCGGTGGCCGGCGCGGGGACGGTGGTTTTTCCCGAAGAGGCGGCGGGCTGTGGCATAGGCAGCGGCTGGGGGACTTACGAGGCGGTGTTGCGGGAACGGCTGGGCGGGCGGGTGGCAGGCATCTTGCCGGATCGCTTCCCCCGCGCCGCGTGGATCGCCCGCTTGGGCGCGGAGGTGTTCAGGCAGGGCGGCTGCGTGGCGGCGGAAGACGCCCAGCCGGTTTATCTGCGCGACAAGGTGGCTAAGAAGAAGGGCGGGGGGTATTGAGCTAATGGGCGGGCAAGATGCCCGCGCTCCCAGTCGTAGGCCGGAAACGCCGGTTTTCGCTCACGCTCAACAGCTTATTCCGGCCTACCGTCCGGGCATCAATCTTTCAAGCCCAACACATCCTGCATGTCAAACAGGCCCTTGTCCTTGCCTTCCAGCCACAGCGCGGCGCGCACCGCGCCCTTGGCGAAGGTCATGCGGCTGGAGGCCTTGTGGCTGATTTCCACCCGCTCGCCTTCGTCGGCGAACATCACCGTGTGTTCGCCGACGATGTCGCCGGCGCGGATGGTGCTAAACCCAATCGTCGTGCGCTCGCGTTCGCCGGTGATGCCTTCCCGCCCGTAGACCGCGCAATCCTTCAAATCGCGCCCCAGGGTCTTCGCCACCACCTCGCCCATGCGCAGCGCGGTGCCGGAGGGCGCGTCCACCTTGTGGCGGTGGTGGGCCTCGATGATTTCGATGTCGGTGTACTCGCCCATCACCCGCGCCGCCGTCTCCAGGATTTTCAAGGTGAGGTTGACGCCCACGCTGAAGTTCGGGGCCATCACCACGGCGGTTTCTTGGGCGGCTTGTTCAATCAAATCACGCTGTTCGGCGGTGAAGCCGGTGGTGCCGATGACGAAACGCTTGCCGTGTAGGCGGCATAGCTCAAGATTCGCCAGGGTGGCTTGCGGGCGGGTGAAGTCGATCAGCGCATCGACCGCGCCTATCGCCGCGCCGGCATCGCCGGCCACAACCACCCCGCAGCGCGGCAGGCCGGAAATCTCACCGGCGTCCTTGCCCACGGCGGGGCTGTCCTGGTGTTCGATGGCGGCGGCGAGTTCCACGCCCTCGGTTTCCAGGCAGGCTTTGATCAAAGTCTGTCCCATGCGGCCGGCGGCGCCGACAATGCCTATTTTCATGCGTGCTTCCTCAAAAGATGCTCAGGGTTTGGGAGGGGTTGACGTCCGCCAGGCTTCGATCTGTTCGATGCCCAGCACCCCGCTGTGGGGCTTGCGCTGGTGGGCGGCGTCGTAAAAATAACTGCGCGGCAACTCGCCGAACCAGGCCGGGTCGATTTCATAGCGCAGGCGCTGGGCGTTGGCGTCGGCGAAGATCCAGGACTCGACTTTGCGCAAACCATGCTTGTCCAACACCGCCTCGACTTCCTTGCCGTAGGAATCCTCGTCGGTGGACACCATCACCAGATCCAAATCGGGATGCTTGGCGGCGACGGCGGCGAGGCCGTCCATTTCTTTCATGCAGCTCGTGCAATCCAACGACCAGAACAGCAAGATGAAGGGCTTGCCGGGCCGCTTGGCCTGGATCTCGGCGAGGCTCCCGGCCTTGAACGGATGCAGGTCCGCGACGGCCAGGTTGCAGGCAAGCAGTGCGGAGCAGGCCAGAACCTGCCCGGCGCGCTTGGGGTTGGGGAGGAAACGGGAAAATCGCATGGGAATGCCTAAATTGAAGACAAAGAATTGTTCAAGGAGGAGGGGCCAAAAGCCGGCGCGGCGAAACAAGTTGCGCGGATGGTAACTGACAGCCAGAAAACCGTCCATAGCAAGGCGTCGGCAGGCCGGAAACGCTAAACCTTGCGCCTGCCCCGTTTTTTTTCCAGCAAAAACGCCACACCCGCAAACCCCAACAGCAGGCCGTTCTTCGCCGCCAATTCCAAGGCCAAGGGCAAGCCTTCGATCTTCGCCGCCCACAGGTAAATGCCCGTGGCCAGCAGAGGGTAGGCGAGCATCCGCTTGAGGTCGTAAGGCACCGGGTAAAACTTCTGCCCCAGCAAATAAGACCACACCGCCATGCTGAAATAACAGGCCAATGTCGCCCAGGCCGAGCCTAGGTAGCCGATGCGGGGGATCCAGTAGAAATTCAACGCCAAGGTGACCGCCGCGCCCCACAGGGTCAAATAAGTGCCGAAGCGAGTCTGCTCGGTGAGCTTGTACCAAATGGACAGGTTGAAAAATATCCCCAGGCACAAATTGGCCAGCAGCAGGATGGGCACCACGTCCAGCCCGGCCCGGTAGTTCGCGCCGACGAAATACCGCACCCAGGCGATGTTCGCCATGACCCCTAAAAATATGAACGAGCAGGCGATGACGAACCAGCGCATCACCAAGGCGTACAATTCGCGGGCGTCGCTTTGTTTGTAATGGGAGAAGAAGAACGGCTCGGCGGCATAGCGGAACGCCTGGATGAAGATGCTCATGAGGATGGAGATCTTGTAGCAGGCGCCGTAAATGCCTAGCTGCGCCATCGCGCTGGCCTCGGGCAGCAAGTATTTCAGCATGACGCGGTCCAGCGTCTCGTTGACCATGCCCGCCAGCCCGGCGACCAGCAACGGCAGGGCATAGGCCAGCATCCGCCGCCACAGGCCGAAATCCGGCCAGGCCCGCACGGCGAAGAACTCCGGCAGCATCAAAGCCAGCGTCGCCGCGCTGGCGATCAAATTGGCGATGAACACATAGCCGATGCCGACGGCGGGGTCGTACAGCCTGCCCGCCCAGCCCAGCCAGCCTCCCGCCGAAGTCTCATAAGCCCATTTGCACAGGCCGATTAACAGCAGGTTGCCGGCGATGTTGATGAGGATGTTGAGCGTCTTCAACACGGCGAAACGCTTGGCCCGCTGCTGCTCGCGCAAGCGGGCGAAGGGAATCGCGGTCAGCGCGTCGAGGCCGACGATCCAAGCCATCCAGGCCACATAATCGGCGTGGCCGGGATGGCGCAGCAGTTCCGCGATAGGCTGCGCCCCCGCCAAGATCCCGCCCAAAAACAGCGCCGTGGTCAGCCCTAGGGAAAACAGCGCGGTGCTGTAAACCGCCGGGTTGCGGTCGCTCTTGCTGGAGAAATTGAACAGCGCGGTTTCCATGCCGTAGGCCAACACCACGTTGAGGAACGAGGCGTAGGCGTAAAACTCCGTGACCACGCCGAAATCTTTGGGGTCGGCGAACTGGTAGGTGTAAAGGGGGACGAGGAGGTAGTTGAGCAGCCTGCCGACGATGGTGCTAAGGCCGTAGATGGCCGTCTGGCCGGCCAGTTTCTTGAGCGGGTTCACAGCTTGGGAAGGTCAGGAAGTCGATTCAGGCAAGCCGGGCGGAGCGTCCCGGCCCGCGCCTCGGGAAGGCGGCGCGTGGATGACCGCCGCTTCCGCCAGGGTGTATTTGTCCAGCACCATCATGAATGCGCGGCGGGCTTCGTACAACTCGGCCTTGAGGGCGCAGCCGCGCGCGATGCAGCATTGGTTGGTTTTCGGGTTGAAGCATTCGACCAAGTCCATGTTCGGCTCGGTGACGCGCACCACTTCGCCGATGCCGATGGTGTGCGCCGGGCGGGCCAGCTTGAGCCCGCCGCCCTTGCCGCGGATGGTCTGGATGAAGCCGTGGTTGGCCAGGTTGTTGACCACCTTCACCAGATGGTTGCGGGAAATCGTGTGGAATTGCGCGATTTCATGGATCGTCGCTTGCCCCGGCGCCGGCAGGCGGGCCAGGTAAATCAACGCTCTCAAGGAAAAATCGGTGAATTGGGTCAGTTGCATGGGTTTCAATGTGCCTACGGGTGCCGCCGGTTCCCGGCCCTTTAAAAATGGCGGTTTGACAGTGCAAAACCAGCGGTATAACGTATCCGCCGGACGCATGATTGTAACCGCTTTCCCGGCGCCAAGCCGACGAAAACATCAATTACGGAAAGCATCCGCGCCAACACGCACAATAACAAAATAACACAGGAGAAGACCCATCATGAGCAAATCAAGCCTGGCAGACTGGTACGACGAAAAATACGGCAAAAAACCGTCCGCCCCTGCCCCTGAACCCGCCGCTGAAGCCAAGTCTGGCTGTTGCTCCTCGGCTGCCACGCCCGAACCCGCCGCCCTGGCCGAAGCAGAATGTTGCGCCTCGGCGGACGAGGCCGGGGCCGCCCTGGCCGCAGAGCCTTGCCCCAGCCTGTTCGAGCAACTGGGCGGCGAAGCCGCCGTCGATGCCGCCGTCGATATCTTCTACCGCAAGGTGTTGACCGACGAGCGCATCAGCCACTTCTTCGAGGGCGTGGACATGGAAAAGCAAGCCGCCAAGCAGAAGGCTTTCCTGACCATGGCGTTCGGCGGGCCGCACCACTACACCGGCCTGGACATGCGCCAAGGCCATGCCCGCCTAGTCGAACAAGGCTTGAACGACAGCCATTTCGACGCGGTGGTCGAAGATCTCGGTGCCACCCTGGCCGAGCTAGGCGTGCCTGACGAATTGATAGGACAGGTCGCCGCCATCGCCGAAAGCACCCGCAACGACGTGCTGGGCAAGTAAAACGTCCCGCGCCACCGGCAGGCCGGCCCGGTTTTAAAAAACCGGGCCGGCCTTTAGCGTGGCAGCCCGCATGTCGGACACTGCGGGTTTTTCCGCAAATTCATCCGGTTCCATTCCATGCTTAAAGCGTCCAGCAGCAACAGCCGGCCGCGCAAGCTTTGCCCTATCCCCGCAATCAGCTTGACCGCCTCCAAGGCCTGCATCGCCCCGATGATGCCGGGCAGCGGCGCGATGACGCCATTGCGCACGCAGCTTTCCTCCAGCCCGCCCTGGTCGGGATACAGGCAGTTATAGCAAGGGCTGTCGTCGAAACCGGGCGTGAACACGCTGATCTGCCCCTCGAAGCGGATCACCGCGCCGGACACCAAGGGCGTGTGGGTTGCCACGCACGCCCGGTTGACGGCGAAGCGGGTGGCGAAATTGTCGGTGCAATCCAGCACCACGTCGCTGGCGGCAATCTCCAACTCCAAATCCTCGCCTTCCAAGGCCCGGTTGATCGTGTCGATATGAATCTCGGGGTTCAAGCGCAGCAAAGTGTGCTTGGCGGACTCGACTTTGCTGATTCCTAGGCTTTCCGTGTCATGGGCAATCTGCCGTTGGAGGTTGGTCAAATCCACCGCGTCAAAATCGTTCAACGCCAGACAGCCCACGCCGGCGGCGGCGAGGTACATCGCGGCGGGCGAGCCCAGGCCACCCAAGCCGATAATCAACACACGGGCATTCAAAAGTTTTTGTTGGCCCTCGACATCGACCTGGGGCAGCATGATTTGGCGGCTGTAGCGCAATAGCTGCAAGTCTTCCACTAAAGTTGTCCAATTGTTGTTTCAGATTTTCATTACATGCCGGGCAAACCGGCGGGAACGTTGACCCCGCGATCCCTTAGCATCCGCAATAATTCCGCACGTTTTTGGCAAGCAGGATGGTTGGGGTCTTCACACAAGCGGGTTTGGTCGTTCACTAATATTTTTAAAACGGTCAAACCGGTTTTATTCGGGCTTGTAAAATCGGCACCGCGCAAAATAAGGGCTTTGGCATAATCATATTGTGACACCGCTACCAGCTCTTGCACAAGTGTGGTGTTATTAATGCTTTTTGACTGAATGTCTGTGCCGCTGATAATCAGCTTTTTAAATTGATTCCATCGGCCATCCCGGATGGCGGAAAAAATGATGGGTTCCTCCTCTTCCTTGAGGTTCGGATTCAATCCATGCTCCAGTAGCAGGTCAAGATAGCCGGGATCGTCAAGCTCAAGTGCCACTATCGCCGCGACGCTCCCTCCAGGAGTGGTGAAATTAGGGCTTACCCCCAGTTGTAATAACAGCCTGACGATTTCCTTTTGTTGGCATTTTAACGCCACCCGGATCGGTGTGTTTTCGTATTTGCCGATGGCATTCAAGTTGACGCCTGAACTGCTGAGTTGCTTGACTGTGGCAGCATCGCCAACCATGATGGCTTTTATTAGCGCAATTTCAGAGGGATTGGAATAATATTCGCTGTAGTCTATCTTGTTCATACTTTTTCCTTGATTGCAGCCGATGCTTGGAAAACTTAGAAAAATTAGCAAGCATAAGCGGGAGAAGAGTATTTTGAATCTCATTGGCCCAAATTCTGGTCAACCACTGCCAAATCATCCGCTTTCTGTTGTTCCAAGCCAGCGATGGCATAATCCATATCATGCAATTCGACTTTTTGCAGTGGGTTGACTTGATTGTTCAAGCGTCCGCCTAGGCCGGAAGTCATGCCTTGGATGCCGTTACCCCTGGCGGTGGCCGCCGCGACCTCATGGGCGTTAGCAAGCGCGGGAAGCTTATACAGAGGGCCAGCGGCACCATAAGTCATAGTGCCTTTTTCAGCTATCGCACGACCGCCCACAGCACCCATTCCAAAAGCCACCGGATTTCCTCCCAATGCCACACCTCCCGCCATAATGCCACGCTGTACGCTTGGATCTTGCACGGTAGTGAGTATTTCGCCTTCAGTAAAATAATTTTGCACAAGCTTATCGGCTTGTTCTCGGCTAAATTTTCCCGCTCTCTCCAAGGTGTTGGGGTGTACTCCCGCCGGATCGAATGCAAAACCAGGCACACCTGCGACAATGCTGGCGGCGGTGGTCAATCCCCCGCCTAGGGAATGCCCTGTGACTTCCAGATTTTTGCCGTTGGCGCTTAATGTTTGTTGCAAGTTCCGGGCAATATTTTTCGCTTGCTCGTAATGCTCGCTTTCCAAGCCGATTGCTTGTTTGGCATTGCCTTCCAGCCAATCCACCTTGCCTTGGGTTCCCCGCAAACCCAAAACATACTTTTCTTCGCCAAAAACATCGGCTTTTGACTTGTATAGTTCAGGATAGAATCCATCCTTGTATTCATCCGGGTTGAATCCTGGACGAAACTGAGGGAAAGCTCTCGTGTCGATGCCGAGTTTTTTCATCTCTTCTTTGCTGACACGCTCCCAGCCTTCTGGAGGATCGCCTTTGCCAACATTGTAGGTGTCAGCGGCAAGTCGAGCCCGCTCGACCGCATAATTGTTACGCTCCAGCCTCTCGGTTGCATGGGCTAGGGTGTTTCGCGCTGGGCCGGGGGGCATCGACTTTAGTTTGTTTTTACCGGCTTGGATTTTTTGATTTCGGGCTTGGACGCGCCCGGCCTTGGTTGTGTTCGGGCAAGACTGGATTGCGGCCCCCGCCGGTTGGGGGTTTAGCTGTTTATCGACGGCTTCTTTGGCTGCGGCGATTGTTTGCCGGACGGATTGTTTTGCCTGGCTATATTGGGTGGCGGCGTAATCTTTGGCTGCGTTGGCTTTGTCTTTGGCATAGCCATAGGCTTGTTGGGCTTTGTCCTTGCCATAATCATAGGCTTCCCTTGTCTTGTTTTCGCTGTATTCATAAGCTTGCTTGGCTTTATCTTTTGCTGCGCCATAGCCTTGGGCAAGTGAATCCAGCGCCTTTTGGGTCGGTTTGGCCACCGCATTGAAAGAGGTTTTGGAGAATTCGTCCGCTTTCTGATATAAATTTTTTAAAGTGTCTCCAAACGAAGGCATGGCCTTTATCCCTTCAAGCTGTTATCCAAAAAGCCCATATCTCTAACGGGCGGTTCTCCCTCCAGCATGGTTATTGTTTCGTCAAGAAACTGCCACAGCCATTCCGATTTTTTTTCGCTATCCATATCGAGATCTTCTAATACCTCTTTGGCCGCCAGAAAGTTCTGGTCAAAGCCAATGCCCATAATCCAAGAGGCAACAATAAAAGGAGCCACATGGATCTCAAGAATCAACTTGTAGTTTGCCGCCCGGTGCGTCAAGCGAAGAATGATTTGCTCCAATTCTCTGGCATCCATCTGTGCCGATTCCGGGAATTGCTTATTTAAATACTGGCGCATGCGGCCCGCATAAAGTAAATCGCCAATGGCATGGAGTTGCTGTTTTCCGATCCGCATGATGTTGATTCTTCTTTTGGGAATTGACAGGAACAGTTGGAGCGGGGCTAGTCAATCATTCCTGAAAACTCTACCGCCTCCCGCAACACCACCGTCGCATAAGCCCCGGCGGGCAGGCTGAAACTTAGCGCCAAGCTGTTTGCGTCGGGGAATGCAAAATCCAGGTCTGGCACCGTCAGGCGCAAAGGCCGACGGGAGGGTTCCATTTTAGCTCGTTGCAAGCCTTCGCACAGCACGGGACATTCGGCGGCGGCGGCTTTTTCCAGCGCCAAGGCCGCGCCGCCAGTCGCCAGTTCGCCGATGCCCCACAACGGCCCGCTGGGGTGGATTTCCTGCCCGGCGACGCGGCGCAAGGTTTCTTCGTCGAGTTCGGCGCGGAAGATGCTGTGCGAACCCTCGAACATGAACACATCGCCTTCCAGCGCCCGGTTCCAAGTCCCGTCGCAAACCCGCCGCGCCAACACACGCTTGAAGATTTCCGAGCGGGCGGCGGAGAGGTAGATGCCTTCCAGCTTGCGGTCGCGCAGTTTCAACTCGCCTTTGAACAGGGCTTCGGCCTGGGCCAAATTATTGCCGTCGCGTCCAAAACGTTGCGGGCCGAAATAATTCGGCACGCCTGCGGCTTTGATTTTCTCTAACCGCTCCTCAAGTACGGCGCGGTCCCCCTGCAAATCGCGCACGGTGAGGGTGAAGCGGTTGCCTTGCAAAGCGCCGGTTTTCAGCTTGCGGTTGTGGCGGATGGCTTGCAACACTTTCACCGAGTCCGACTCCAAGCCGCTCCAATCCACCTCGCGCTTGCCGGGGATGTGGACGCCGAACCATTGCGTGGCGACGGCGTGGCGGTCTTTCAGCCCCGCGTAGCTGACTGCCATTCTCGGCAGTTCCGCGTATTTGGCGATTTGCCGGGCGAGATAGTCGGTGTTCTCGCCGCGTTTTTGAATCTGCAAAAAGACATGCTCGCCTTCGCCGGTAGGCTCGAAGCCTAAGATTTCTTCGACGATGAAGTCTTCGGGTTGCTGTCTGATTTGGCCGGTCGCGGCGGGGCCGCCGTGGGCGTAGGGCAGGGGTGATGGCATAAGGATTTTGTCAGGTTTGATGGGTTGTTTTGGGCGTGGTTGGAGCGCTTTCCAAGCGCGGCTGCGCCGATTTGCCAAGTCCTGCGGACGGCGGTATCGACCAAGGTTTCTTCGCCCTTCGCCCTTGCCATAAGGCGCACACTCGGCGGCGGCGATCAGTTGCCCGGCTTGGAATGGCAACAGCGGCAAGGCCACCGGCCCTTCCACCTCCAAGCCCGGCGTGTAAATCTCCGCCGCGCCGACGGCGTAGAACTTGCTGGGTTGCTGGACGCCGCTTAGGATTTTGGCGAGTTGGCGGGGGGGGAGGGCATGGGGGGGCCTTGTGTTTAAAAGCTCAAACAGATCGACTATTCAATATCTCAGCGAGTTGAGTGAGCCAAACGGCGCAAGGTTCATCTATGGGGGCGGTACTCGTTCTTTGGTGCGATAATGACTCTGTGTAAGCCAGCAGCCACTGCCTTGATAGGGCAGCATCACTCATATTGTATGCCAATAAAATACTCGCAACCCATTCGTCAAAATTGACAATCTTTATGGTAATACCCGTAAGTTCATGGATCTCTGCCAGCCTAGATAGAATTTCAGGCCGGAGGTCAGGTGTCTCACTGGTGACAAAGCCAACAGTCTCAATGGAATCATGATCTCGGATTTTATCATACAATTCTTCCAATTCATCACGCAAATAGGATTTTCCATATTTGGCATCCCATGCTTCTATAATTTTTCCATCCAAGACCAGTTCAATATCGCCAATATTGCCGTGCTTTTTATTAGCGGAGCGCATCTGTGATAATCTGACAAGTTCAATGCCATCCAATCCGGCTAAATCTCTGACGCTTTGAAATAAGGCATGCATTGCGACTTCCATGATTCTTGCGGCATATGATGAAGTGTGCATATGTGTTTTGATGATATCAATGGTATCTTTAATGCCATGCCAGGGCGTTTTTAGAAAATAAGCCTCTAACGCTTCGCGTGTGCTTGAACACAAAGTTTTGAATTCTGCCGCGTGGTTGAGCAATTTGAACAACAGATGTCTAAGAGCATCTATAGGGGAGAGTTCACCCGCTTCCAGCGCATCTACAATACACAGCCATTCTTTCCTGGAACCGCGTATTGCAGCTTTGTATACTTGTGAATAAGGGTAGTTTTCTGCCAAGCTGCGCGTCAGCATAACACCATCCGCATTCAATTTGATAAGACCTTTTGCGCGAAGTATTGGTGTGATATATTGCTTGTCCAGCGTCCTCATGGAAACGCCAGTTCGCCACCCGAAATGACCGCCTCTACCTCCGCCTTTATGTAGCCTGATGTCTTGATGTGGCTCAATGGCTTTAATGGTTAGTTGTAATACGGTCAACCCAATAATGGCCCGCCCTACTTCCGATGTCATAGAGTCAACAACTTTATCTAGCAGGTTACGGTGTGAGGCTGATAGCGAAGAATTTTCCAGCGATTCTGGATGGTTATTGCAGTAATCAATAGTGTCTGATAAAAAGCCATCTTTCAAGGCCGCATCAATTTTTGCGTAGCGAAATTTTGTTGCCTCATCTGCTTGTCCCTCCTGATAGTCCAAGCGTGTTCCATCTGGAAAATAAAGTTCACTGCGATTGTGATAAACGCGCAGATGATATTCTTCAGAAAATAGATTTTTATCCCTGTTTTTTGGGTTCATTTCAGAGTTTTTTCCTGAGTTGCACACTTTTTGGCGTCAATGTGGGAAAGGCATAAGGAATTAAGCATTCGCCTTCTGATATCTGGGCATTGGTATTGTGGTTCCTGACCTCGTAGCCAAGGTTTTTTAGAAATTGCAAGATGCGCGGCATGTCGGATGCGGCTACATCGAATATCTGCGCGGCTTGTTCAACAGGCATTTGCGATGCCACGCATTGGCCCGACACGACGGCTTTCAATGCTTTCAGTTCGGGGGTGGCTTTCTCATCACGCAGATTCAGGCTTAAGGATGCGCGGAGTTTTGGTGAATATTGGTAATAGCCTGATAATTGCACAAGATCATCAATGCCAAAGCCCTTGCGCAAGGCTTTCTCAAAGGCTTTCCATAGCGCTGTGAAGATCATGATTGATTCGGCTTGACCGGTCAAAATGGCTTTTTCCAGGGGGATGTTCCAACGGTTTTGCGCAAGTGTGGCGACTTCGATGGTTAAACCAATCGAGGCTGGGATAGCTTGTTCAAGAGCTAAAGGAGATAGGGCATTTATGTGAAGAACGTCATCTGTCGATTCATGGTGAAATTGATACGGAATGCTATTTTTTACGGGTTTTGATGAAAGACTGAAAGTTTCGGTCAAATAGCCTATTCCATTTTTGAGGCTATTCAATTCCAATGCTTGTCTAGTTTTGATAGTGGTGCATTCTGATTGGGCGTTTTGAGCTTTGCTTTGATATATCTCACTCAGCAGTCTCTTCCTTTTTCTGAATCCAAGCTCTTCATGGGCTTGCAGATAGCGCATGGCAAAAGGCAGATTAACTTTGAAAATTTGATGCAAAATGCTTAAGGCAAGAATTCGACCCATTTGCGGAGGAACAGAATTACCTATTTGATGGATAGCGACTTGGCGTTTGCCGACGACTTCATAGCAGTCTGGGAAGGTTTGCAGCCGTTTGACTTCATCGACACTGAAATGCCGGTTTTCCCAGGAAAATGGGCCGGTGTACAATCCTCCCTGTGCTTTGATCGTGCGAACGGGGGTGCTTGGATCGGCTTTGTACATGAAATCTGAAAATTTTGACCGCCACGAAAAAATAGGGTTCGGATATGCCATTTCCTTCGTGAAATAGGAATAATTCAACCCTGGCGGAATTTCAGCAATCAAATGCCCCCAGCGGCCATTGATTGCCAATGAAGCACCATCGGTTTGCCTGGCTCCCTGCACGGCTTTGCCAGCGGAATAATACTCACGCTGGCTGTCCGAGTCAGGGCCATGGGTTGGCCGGGGAAATTGGTAATCGCATTCGCCTGCTCTGACTCCAACAATGAATAGCCGTTCCCTGTGTTGCGGAACTCCATAATCGGCTGCGTCTAACACTCGCCAATGCAGTGCGTATCCCAGTTCCGCAAAAGCTTGTCGAATCTGCCGCCACGCTTCCCCACCTTGCGCCCCAGTAATGCCATAGACGTTTTCAAATAAGAATCCTTTGGGTCGTAAGGCTTGCAACAAGCGCACATATTCCTCAAAAAGTGTTCCCCGTGGATCTGTCGTGCCTTTGACGCCTGCCGCTCTGCGCCCGGCGGCTGAAAATGTCTGACATGGCGGGCCACCGATGATGAAATCTACGCACAATCTTTCTGGCACGGTAAAGTCGTGAATATCCATACATTTGACTTTGGCACCACCTAGCAAACCTTCGCCGGTATTTTTCTCCAGCGTCGCCGCAAAGCGTGGGTCGATCTCAACCATTTCAAGAATTTCAAATCCGGCGCTATGAAAAGCAATGTCTAGCCCGCCGCCCCCGGAAAAAAGGCTTAGTGTTTTGACCGGGGAAATGTTTAAGCTGCTAATTTTCTCATATAGAGCCTTGCCAAATTGGTCAGGCCAAGTGGGAGTTTCGGCGATGCCGAAAATGTCCATGACTTTAGCAAACCAGTCATTATCAGATGCCTTATCGTTGATTGGCTCAAGAGTATCGAACAGAGTTAGCTGCGCAGAACTAGCATATTTCATTGGTGCTATTTTCCATATTTAGGCCCGCCCGAATCGCTACGACAATCCTATCATCCAGCGTAAACTGGTCGATTTTGCCTGCCATCAAGTCATTAAACCTCGGTTCTGCCATGCCGAGTTGGCGGGCGGCTTCGGCGTGTGGGTGTTGGCGGTTTTCGACAGCTTCACAAATCCCCATCACCAGGCTAGAGTACAGTTTCATGTCTTCTGCCATTTCCGGGGTGTCTTCCAAGGCATCCATACGCCGCTAAAAGTTTCATTCACGTTGTTTATTTCTCCAACAACGCCACCGCCATGCTAGAAATCCCCTCGCCCCGCCCCTCGAATCCCATCTTCTCGGTCGTTGTGGCTTTGACATTGACGCAATCCAGCGCAATGCCCAAATCGGCGGCGATATGTTCGCGCATCAACGGAATATGCGGGGCCATCTTCGGCG
>CAZOTR010000069.1:0-17511 GCA_964582755.1 uncultured Methylococcaceae bacterium
CCAAGCACAACCGCAAACCCAAGCCCCGCCCGGCCCCGCAGTCCGCCGCCCCCCGAAACCCGGCCCAGGTCCGCATCGAGATGCCCGACGGCCAGAGGCTGAGGTTCTCCGAAAGCCTCGTCGCCTTCGTCGCCAACCGGCCCGGGCGGGAGCGTCGGCGAGGGTTCCGCCTTGGCGACTGGATCGCCTCCCTCGACGACGGCACACTCGGCCACCTGGCCGATCTGGCCGAGCAGGCTCTGTCCGGCGCCGAGCCGCCCGGCCGGGCCGGGGAGGACCTGCTCTCCGTGGCCGTCCACGCGGCCTGCGCCGAGCGCAGGGTCGGCAAGGTCCGTGTCGACGAGGAAAAGGCCCACGCCTGGCTGGCCGCCATTTTCGCGGGCGCCCTGTTCGAGTCGTTCCGCCGCGAAGGGCTGGTCGAGTTCGACGCGCCCATCAGCATCGAAAGCAAAGGCCCCGGGGAGTTTGCCTTCACGGTCACGGAAAAGGGCATGGCCGCGGGCGGCCAGGCGGGGCAATGGCTGCACTGACACTGACCAAAGCCCGCATCCGGACGGCCCCGGGCGGCCGGGGGCAGGAGCCGTAGGCGATGGAGGACGGGAGAATGGCATCCAAGGCCAAGCCGTACATCGACATCAGCGACCACGCCGTCGACCGCGCCTCGCAGCGCTGCCTCGGCCTATGGGAAGAGACCGCACTGCCCGGCGAAGGGCTGTTGACGTGGCTGAGGAGGACGGCACGCGAGGCGCTCGCCTTGGCGGCAGGCCAAGAGCCGGCGGACAAAGGCCTGTGCCACATGGGCATGAGGTACGTCCTCAGACGGGCCGACAGCAACAGTTTCAACCTGGTCACCGTCATCAACGACGGGCCGTCCTTTCCCGGATGCGCCCCCGGCCCCGCGCTGGGCAAGGCGTTCCTTGAATGGGTTGCCACGGGGGTGCAAACCGGGCAACTGGATTGCGGCGAAGGCGCGGACGTGCAAATGGCGCCAGGCGGGATTTTGCTGCGCTACCCCGGACTGTTCCGTGCTTTTGGGCAGCTTCACGACGCCGGGACAAAACGGGTCAAGGACTCATTCCTCCTGCTTGGCCTGCATGTCCCAGGTCCGCAGGGTGACGCCTTCCACCGCCTGTCCCTCAAAAATCACGGGACGCCGGCCTGCGGAATAATTGTGCGGGACGCCTCCGCATTGCTCGGCGAGGCCAAGCTGCCTCCCGTCGCCAAGATGCGGCCAGGCCCGGCGGACGCTCCGCAGCAGGAAGCGACGGACCTTCATTTGACGGCCTGCCAGGACGCCGACGGCGGATGGACGCTAAGAAAGGACGGCCAGGCCGTCCATGGCATCCCCGAAGCCTGGCTGGACACTATCCTGCTGGACGGCCCGGCACCCGCGAGGGCCGAAGTCCCCAAGCCGCCGCCCCCCGCCGCCCTGGGCAGGGCTTTTCTGGGTTGGGTCGCCGCAGGCGTCCGCTCGGGGGATCTTCGCTGCAATGGCGCTGGCGCGCGGATACATGTGGTGCCGGAGGGCGTGCTGCTGGCCAGCCCCGGGATTTTCCAAGACTACGCGGAGGCTTCCGGCGGCGCGGATTTCGGGAAAGTCCAGGAGTCGTTCCTCAGGCTTAGGCTGCACCGGAGGACGGCGGCGGGGCTCAACATCCACCGATATGGTTTTTCCGGGCACGGCGCCTCCCTTTGCGGCCTGCTGCTGCCAAATCCCGGCATCCTGTTCGGGGACGGAGCGACGCCCGCCCCCAGCCTGTTGCTGAAGAGGTCATCATCCCTTGTCCGGGCATTCGGAACCCACCCAAACAGCCAGAAGCCGGCGGGCCAAGCGCCCCTTGACGCCCTTCTGCCGGACGGCGCCACGCTCCCCGGCGGGCCGGCGGCCATCGCCATGGAGCCTGCCATCCCCGAACCCGCCGCGGAAGTCCCGGCGGAAACTGGCGCGGAACAGGCCGTCCGGCATGCATCCGGCGAACCCATGCCAAACCCTGTGCGGGAGGAAATGGAACGGCGGCTGCCCTCGATATTCGAGTCCATCGCCAGGCGCAGGCACGCGGAGGTCCATCCGCTGCCGGCAGGCGTCCCGATGTACCGCTTTGGACGAAAACACAAGAGCCAGGCCTATCCACTTGCCGGAAGGGATGCCAGGGTGCTCGCCTGTCTATGCGGCAAGGCGGACTGGGCCGCGCAGGAACCGGCGAAGACTTCTGTCGCCCTCGTCGCCGGCGAAACCCGCCTTACCGTGCCGGCCACCCTGGACGCGCTCAAACGGCTCCGTTCTTACGGGTTGGTCAATTGGAAGGGCTGCCAAACAGGCGCTGGCAAGCCCATCCGGTTTGTCTTTTGCACCCAGAACATCTTCCGCCTGGCCCGGCGCAAGGAAATTGACGCGCTGGCCCTGTCGATCCGCGGGCGGCCCGCCCCGCCGGAACATCCCGTGCCTGCCGCGTCGAAAGCCGACCCTTTGCTGGCCCCCCGCTTGAAAAGGGACTGGCAAGGATTGTGGGTGCGTCTGCGGGAGGACGTCCAGGCATTCTCCCAAGGATCACCGGGAGGAATTCTGCAGGCAGGCACCTTGATGGTCGTCGATAGCCACGCGCGCGGCCAGGGGTTCACCCTGCGAAGGGGAAACACGCGCGTTTTCCGGGTGGACGAGTCCATGATGGAAATCATCCATCCGCAGCCCCTGCCGGACAAGCCCCCGCCCTTGGACGGCGCACCCGCCCTGGCCGCCCGCGCCCGCTGGCGGCGCGCCGCCCTGCGCTGAGCGGGGCAGGCCATGGCCGAAACCCGCCCGCCCCACGAAACAACGCCCGCCCGCCGTCCGTCCACGGAGCAACCCGTCGCGGCCAGGATCAGGCGATTGCCCGGCCAAACGTTCAGGCTTTCCCCGGCAGTCGACAAATTGCTCGAATTGATCAACGGGGAAATTAAAATATTCCCGCCCTTGGTCCGGCTAAGCCATGGCTCGTTGGACATCTGGATACCGGAAGGCGCGTTGCATTTCGACAGCGTCGAGGTCTTTCCCGCGAGGGACTGGGGCAGCCTGGTTGTGCGGATGGAGACCCATGGAATTCGGGTCGAGGCCGCCTGCCATTTGCGCGAGTCCAGCGACGTCTCCACAGCCAAGGTCGTCGAAACTCTGCGGGACATGCAAGAAGGCGAGTCCGCCTACGAGATCGCCAACGCAGCCCTGTGCCTGGGGGACGCCAGGCAGCTCGTCGCCTATCTCGTTTCCGCCTTTTTTCCTTGGACGCTCAATATCAGGACTATCGAATGAAGGCTTCCAAGGCTGATATCAACGCAATGCTCGCGTTCGGCGTTCCGCGTGGCATGCCCGAACACGAAGCATTCCACAGCGTTGCCACCGATGTCGATGGCGGCTTCGAGCGTCGCCAGCAGAAAATCGCGTCCGGGAAAAGCCTCCAGCGGCTTTTTAATCCCGCCCGCCTTCGGATCTCACGGAATCCGCCGGCCAGGCCCAGCCTCAAACACACCCTGAAACCGGGAGATCCCATGCCCATGACGACCGAAAAACACCCGCACCCCGAAATCCGCTTTTCCAAGCTCGGTGACGAAGCCCCCCTGCCGCTCTGCTGCCCAGGATGCGGCACGCCCCGGCTGCTGCTGGCCGCGAACGGCGCAAGCGTGCCGGGCGGCGGGCACTGGCTGACCGACGGCGACAGAATCCTTGGCCTGCTGCCGCAGTTGATCCAAGCCGGAAAGGAGCCGGAAAGGCCCCGGGATTTCAAACACAATTTTGACTATGCGCTCCTGGTCGGCGATTGCCCGCGCTGCGGGCAATCTTACTTCGTCATCCAAGCACTGTTTATCGACGCGGAAGTGGACGAACCCTGGGTTGACACCTATTTCCGGGAAAACGCAGACCGGGGCCGCCCGGCGAACTTCAAGGCTTTCCTCCCCGGCGGAAGCACGAAGGAGTGGGCGACGCAGCAGTTTGACACGCCCAAGGGCACCCTGCAGCACCACCTGTTTGGCCCGTTCGCCCTGACGGATGACGGCATTCGCGGCCCTTACGGAGTTTGCGGTTGCAGTGACGGCGGCCAGGAGACCTGGAGTTTTGCGGGGAATCTCCTGTTGGAGTTGTGGGATGAATTAAAACTCGCAGCGGAATGCGCAAATGCCAACCGTTGACCTGCATGTGCAAAAAAACCTGCGGGAAGCGCCCGCCCCCGGCCCTTTGCTTGGGAAGGCAGCCTCTTTAGACCCGGAGAAACCCATGACGACCGAAAAGCACCCGTGCGCAGCGCCCATCCTCGCCGCCCTGCGCGCAAACCCCGAATGCCGCCCCGGCCTCCTCGCCCGCGAGCGGCTGGCCTACGCCGAACACGGCTGCCTGTCCCACGGCGGCGGCCGGGAGCTGTTCTGCCTGGTCAGGCACGTCACCCGCCCGTTTGTCGGCTTCTACTACGGCCACGTCCTGCGCATGGCCTGCGAACCCGATGGGGACGGCACGGCCGCCACCGCGTGGGTCGCCCTGCTGGCCCACACCGGCATCGCGATAGACGGCGACACGCCCGCCGAAGTGTTCGCCAGCGCCAAGGAATGGCTGTGGCATATGGGCAAGCACGAACCCTGCTACGCCCAGGACCAGGCCGACGTATACCGGGAGTGCGGAAGCTTCGAGGAAGCCTGCGCGGCCTTGGCGGAAATGGTCCGGAGGTTCGAACTGAAGCGCCGCGCCATCGTCCTCGAAAACGAGGAGGACGAGCGGCGTTTTGGACGCGGCGAATGGCCGAGGCCCGGCGTGCTCGACACGCGCAGCCTGGACATCTACGGATTCGGGCAGCTTACGGAACCCTGGGAAAGCTTCTATCAAGTGGAGGAAGCGGCGCAACCGCAGGGGGAGCCTTTGTGACGCAGGCAGCACTTGCGCAAGATATTGTACAAGGGATACGGAATCCAGTCCGTGTCGCGCCTTGCTGCCTCGATGTGCGGCGCACCCAAGGGGATAGGCTCCACCGCCCTGGCGGGCGTCCCGCCGTTGGCGAAGACGCACACCAGCCGGCATTGTTCCGGGGATATCCACAAGGCGTCGATGTCGGCCCTTTTGGGCTTCTCAAGGACAAAGCGCAACGAATACTTCTTGCGGACCGGATGCCTGGCCTCAGGATTGGGGGCCAGATCCGCCAGCGTCACAAAAATATACGGGACCGCCCACAGGGGCAGGTTGGCGTAATCCCAGATGCGGTGCCGGTCGGCTGCGCAGCAAAAATCGAGGAACGCGCCCCCGGGCAGGCTGCCGAGGCAAATCGCCTGGCACACTGCGTAACCCTGCCTCAACGCATCGGCTTTGCAGAAAGCCTCCTTCAGCCGCTTGCCCGCCTCCGGATTCCAACCGGAGGGCCGCAAATGGGCGAAGCGCGGGTCGGGAGACGAGGACAACGGACACCGGCTGCCCTCCGGGTGCGCGAAGCAGGACGTGAAGCCCGGCGAATGGGCGGAATGGACCCAAAGCTTGTCGCGGCAACAGGGACACAGCGGAAAAAGGCCTTTTGCCTTGTGGTCCGGCCCTGCGAGGGCGATAAACCGCTCCGGGGTGACGACTTCCCCCCTAAAAATTGCATGCAGCGTCATGGGCCAATTCCTTTCTCATTGCCAGAAAGCCGCCTTGTACCGGTTTGCCGCCTGGGCGTCAAACATCGCCTTGTCCATAAAGCTGTTTTGCCAGCCTGGCTATCGGTTTTCTCAAAGTGACATGCCTCCGATATTCGGAGGGCGCAGAGGAAGACACGCCGGGAAACGCCATCCCAGATTTGACTGAAAATTCTGGCGAAACCACCAGCCAAGCGCCGTAGGAACCCCCATGCGCCTCTTCATCGCCGAAAAGCCCTCCCTGGGCCGCGCCATCGCCCAATGCCTTCCCGCCCCCGGCCAGCCGGTCGGCAGGCCCGCCACCCACATCGCCGCCGGGCAGGACGTGGTGACCTGGTGCTTCGGCCACCTGCTGGAGCCGGCCGAACCCGAAGCCTACGGCCCCGAATACAAGAGATGGGCGTTCGACAGCCTGCCCATCCTCCCCGCGCAGTGGAAGCTGGAGCCGCGCAAGGACGCGGCCGCGCAAATCAAAGTCATCAAAGGGCTGCTCAAAGACTGCTCGGAAGTCGTCCACGCCGGCGACCCCGACCGCGAAGGCCAGCTGCTGGTCGACGAGCTGCTGGAGTGGCTGGGCAACCGCAAGCCCGTGCGCCGCATCTGGCTGGCCGCCCTCGACGAGGGCAGCGTCCGCAAGGCCCTGGGCAGCCTGCGCGACAACCGCGACTACGCCCTGCTCAAAACCGCCGCAGAGCTGAGGCAGCGCGGCGACTGGCTGGTCGGCATGAACCTCACCCGCGCCTACACCCTGGCCGGGCGGCGGCAAGGCGGGGGCGGCGTGCTGTCCGTCGGCCGGGTGCAGACGCCCACCCTCGCCCTGGTCGTAGGCCGCTGCCTCGCCATCGAGCAGTTCGCCCCGAAAGACTTCTTCACCGTCGCCGCCGCCGTCGCGCTGCCGCAGGGCGCGTTCACCGCCCACTGGAAACCCGGCGACGGCGTGCCGGTTGACGAGGAAGGCCGGGTTGCCGACCGCCGCCAGGCCGAGGCCGCACGCGCCAAGGCGGAAGGCGCACCCGCCCAAGTCACCCGCCACGAAGCCAAGGAACGCGAACAGGCGCCGCCCCTGCCGTACTCGCTCTCCGCCCTGCAGCAAACCGCCAACCGGCTGTATGGGCTGGGTGCGCAGGCCGTCCTCGACGCCGCCCAGGCGCTCTACGAAGCCAGGCTCACAACCTACCCCCGCACCGACTGCCCCCACCTGCCGGAAAGCCAACTAACCGACGCAAGGCGCGTCATTGCCGGGCTGCCCGCCGAATACGCGGCCCTGGCCGCCCAGGCCGACTTCTCCCTCCGCCCGAAGGCCTACGACGACCGGAAAGTCACCGCCCACCACGCCATCGTCCCCACCGGCCAGCCCCCCGGCAGCCTAGACGAAAGCCAGCGGCAGGTCTACGGCCTGGTCGTCCGCGCCTACCTCGCCCAGTTCTTCCCGCCAAGCCGCCAGCGGGACGTCCGCATCGTCCTCGACCTGGCCGGGGAAGTTTTCGAAGCCGCGGGGACCACGGCCCTGGAACCCGGCTGGAAGGCCGTCTACGCCGGGCAGGGAAGCGGCGGTGGAATGGAGGCGTGGAACGGTGACAACCCGGAGGCGGGCCAGCCCGAGGCAAGCGCCCCCGGCCAACCGCTGCCGCAGGCGCGGCCTGGCGACACCGGCGTCTGCGAAAGGGCTGAAGTGGAGGCCCGGAAGACCGCGCCGCCCGCCCATTTCACCGAAGGCACCCTGGTTGCCGCCATGGCCAGCATCCACCGGCTCGTGGACGACCCCGAGCTGAAAAGGCGCTTGAAGGAAACCTCCGGCATCGGCACCGAGGCCACCCGCGCCGGCATCATCGAAACCCTCAAGAAGCGCGGCTTCATCGCCGGCAAGGGCAGGCAGCTGCGCGACACCCCCGCAGGCCGCGCCCTCGTCCAATCCCTGCCCGGCCCCGTCAAAAGCCCCGGCCTCACCGGCCTGTTCGAGCAACTGCTCAAAGGCGTCGAGGAGGGCACGGTCAGCCCCGCCCGCTTCATGGACCAGCAAACCGCGTTCGTCGAAAAGTACGTCCTGCATGCCAGGGAGGCCAGCCTGGCCACGCCGCCGGACACCGCCACGGCCCCAATTTGCCCCCTCTGCAAAGAAGGCGGCCTGCGCAGGATCAAAGGCAAGAAAGGCTTATTCTGGGGCTGCACACGGTTCAAGGAGGGCTGCAAGGCCACGTTTGAAGACCGGGACGGCAAGCCCGCCCTGGACGGGAAGGCCGCGAAGGACGGGCGCGCGCCCGCTTGAATTGCCATGCCGCAAAATTTGCCCGCCATCGCAACCAAAACTAAAAAGTCCCTTCCCGAAGAAACCGGGACGCTTGACGCACAACCCCAAGCCCCCTATAAAAACCGCAGCCCGCGTCTTTTCCAGCCAGGAGCCCCGCATGTTTGAGCTAAACCCGTCTTTGATGGCCTTCAACGGCAGACGATTCAACTCCGTCGAGCTTGACGGCGAGTTCTGGATCAGGACCGACGAACTCGGCCTCGCCATCGGACTGGAGCAACCCGAGCAGGCGGTGCTGGATCTCTACCACAACCACCCCGGCCAGTTCTCCGAGCGGCTGACCGCCCTGGCCGGCGTGGAAACCCCCGAAGGAGCGCGCCTGATGCGTGTCTTCAACCTGCTTGGCGCCTACGTCCTCTGCACCTTTGTCGACACCTGCGCGGCCCGCGCGGTCAGGCGTTGGCTGCTGGAGACGATCATCTACTTCCAGATGGACGTGAAGCGGGAAATCCGGCGGCTCATCGAAGAGCACAAGCTGCTGCGGGAGATGATCGACGCGCTGCGCGCCGACGTGGACGCGCTCAAGGCCGCCGCACGGGAGCAGGCCGCCGGCGCCAAAGGCGAAGCCAAGCCGGACTGGGTCGAGGGCGAGTTCCGCCGCCTGTTCGAGGAACAGATGGCCGCCTTCCGCGACACGCTGGCGGCTGTCATCCGCGAGCATCTTGCCAGGCTCCCGGCAGCGCCGGGCGTCGGCCGGGAGGGCATGGAAGGCTTGGCGGAAGCCATCGCCGGGCTGTGCGAGCGCATCGGCGGCGCGGCACCCAACGCGCCAATTTCAGCCACCCCCGAGGGCATGAGGGTGTTCCCCGGTTTCGAGACGCTGGCGGTGCCCAACCACCACTACTTGCGCTTCGACTACGCAGGGGAGCCGTTGATGGCATTGGTCTGGAACGGCAACGGCCCTTGGCTGTTCGCGGAGGATCTGCTGCGGCTCACGGGGACGCCCGAGTCCGCGCTTCAAGGCACCAACGAATGGATCGAAGCCCGCGTTGCCCCGCGGCACCGCACCACCATATTCAACGAGGGGAGCGGCAAGCTGTTCGCCGCCGTCAATCTCGACGGCGCGGACGAGATATTCGCGGCGACGGGCTGGACGTCGCTGGCGCAGGCCTTGAGGCGCTGGCTCCGCGACACGCTGGAGCCCTCGCTGGACGCCCTGGCCATGCGCGAAGACCAGATGCGCCTGGCGGCGGGCGCGGAGCCGCTTTGCCACCACCCCGAGGCTCCCACGCGCATAGTCGCCTCGAAGCCTTTCCCCGTCTACGCCGGCGAGATCGGCGGACGCCCGTGCCATCTGGTCTACGCCGACGGCTTGAGGGCTTTCCTCGGCAACCGCCTCGAACTCAAAGACTGGTTCGCCGAACGCCGCCAACGCCACGGCTGGCAGCGCGACGAAGACTACCTGCAAATCCTCACCCCCGAAGGCCGCTGCCAGGCGTACATCAGCCTCGACGCCGCCCTCGCCCTGCTGTTCCAGGAGCGCAGCCCCAAGGCCGTGGAAGCCTACGGCTACCTGCTGGGCGTCGCCCAGGACCGGGAGCGGGCCATCGAAGGCGAGGCGCGGGTGGTGAGGGAAGATGAGGCAGAGGAAAATTCGGCGGGCGGGCTGGTGCCGGTGCCGTTCAGGGGCGCGACGCTGTTTGTGGTCGACCACAGCGGCGAGCCATATGTGCCGATGAGACCTGTGGTCGAAGGCATGGGGCTTTCGTGGGCCAGCCAAACGGTAAAGCTAAATGCAAATAAAGCTCGCTGGGGCATCACGGAAATCGTGATACCCTCGGGTTCGACTGTTGCGACAATCGAAACAGTTGTTGGCGATGGAAAAGAACGCAAAATGCTTTGTCTCCCTCTCCGTAAAATCGTCGGTTGGTTGATGACGATCTCCCCCAATAAGGTCAAGCCAGAAATCAAAGGTAAAATCATCGCCTACCAGCAAGAATGCGACGACGTGCTCTGGCAATACTGGAATAACGAAAAGCAGCCGCAACGCGGAACCACGCAGCCCGCCCGCACCCACTGGGCCGCTTCCCTCCCCGACACGCCCCCCGCCGCCCCGCTGCAATTCGACTTCGAAGGCAAGGCGTTGCGGATGGCGGTCCGGGATGGCGAGCCATGGCTCCCGGTCGCCGACCTGGCCGCGGCCCTGGGCGAACCGCTGGGCGAAACCCTGTCCCTTTCCAACCAGGCCCCGCCGGAATGGCGCGCCCTGCTGCCGTCCCCGGCCGGCGAGCAGGGGCTTCCGGCGCTCAACGAGCAGGGGCTGGCCTTTTTCTTCGGCGGACGCGGGGCCAGCGAGGGCGGCGAAGCCCGGCGGCGGTTGCGCGACTTCCTGGCCCGGCAAGCCTTGCCCGCCCTGCGCGAGCAGGCGCGCCGGCGGCAAGCCCAAGCGGAGGCTCCCGCGCCCCAAGCCCTTCCGCCCGTCCCGCCCGAAAAGCTCTACACGCTCACAGATCCCGTGTGCGTGGCCTTCGCCAGCCTTGTGCAGGCGCGGATGCGGAGCGCGGGGCGCGGGCAGGGGGCATATGCGGCCCCCGCCCGCCTCCTCGCATGGCTGTGGCGGAACGGCCCCGGGGGGTTGTGGCTGGAAGCGGGCGACGAAGCCAGCCAGTCGCAGTTGGCCAAGGCGCTGCAAACCAGCCGGCGAAGCCTGAATCGCGCAATGGAGTGCCTGTCGGCGTGGCAATTCGTCGAGTGCGACCCGGCCATTGAGCCGGAGGACGCCGGTTCGCGGGGCGGGAGGCGGCATCCCTTCGTGTTGCCCGGCTGCGCGCATGCCCGCCCCCGGTACGTCTGGCCCGACAGGATGCGCCTGCTGCCGGACAACCTCCGCGCTGCCCTCGCCGAGGCAGGGCTGGGACTCCCCAAAGCGGCCGGGGCCGCCCGCTGACGCGGCGCGCCCAAGCCGCCGCCCGGGGAAGGCGGCAGGATTGCCTTGTCTGGTTGTGTCGCCAGCGGGAAGGGGAACTCCCCGGCCCGCCAGCTTCACCGCCGGGCGGCCAACCTGCTGTTTTTAGGCAGTCCCTTTGAAGGCATGACATAATGACTGGAAACCAAAAGGCAACTCGCCTTTCGGGCATGGCGCCCGAAAGGCGAGTTGCCTTTTTATCCCGGCGTTGCTAAGATGTCCCATGGATACCGATCAGCAATCCCCCCCGGCCTACCTGTATTGCGGCAAGGGCAAGGCGGCATGGCAGCCTCTTGACGTCCCGGCAATGCCGCACGGGGGTCCCCCTCTTTTCATTGCCCTGAAAGACGGCGAGCCTTGGTTTGCCGCTGCCGAATTATGCGCGATCCTCGGCATCGGCCAGGACGAGGTTGCCAGCTACCTTGCGGCGGACGACATGTCCGGCTTGGAGACCGACGCGGGAAGCCTTGCGCTGATCTCCGAATACGGCCTCCACGTCCTTGCCTGCGGCATTGGCTGCCGGCGGGAAGGGGCGCCCCTCCATCCAATCCTCCGCTGGGCGGTCAAATCCCTCCTGCCCGCCGTCCGCAAGGCGGCCCAGCCGGGCATCCAGGCCGTCCTTCCCGGCGTGTCCGGCCCGCCCGAAATCGCTGCGCATGTCTTGGCCGATTTTGTGCGGAAAAAGCTGAGAGAGAGTCGGCAGAGCCTGGCCGCCATGAATTGCTCAAGGTTGCTGGCCCATCTTTGGCAGAACCATTCAAACGGGCAATGGGTGGATGTCAGCAAGCCAGGCAAGCTCGTGTTGGCGCAAACCCTGGAGACAAGCCCGCGCAGTCTCGGCCGCGCCTTGGACTGCCTGGTGAAGTGGGAGTTTGTCGAGCGCCGTTCGTTTGGCCGCCGATCAAAACGCGACTGGCCGGATTCGATCTGCGTAAAACCCGGCAACATCCAAGCTGCCCTGTCCGGGTTCGGACTCGAACTGCCCGCACCCTGACCCTCCGCCAGCAAACCCCAAGGAAAACCCATGGCCCACCCGCAAGGCAAGACTGCCGCCGTCATCGTTCAGCAAGGGAAAGTCCTCGACTTCATCGACGGCCAGACCCAGCGCGACGAAACCCCCGAAGAATACGTCCGGCAGGAAATCGCCAAGTCGCTGGTGCGCGAGTACGGCTACCCCAAGAAGGACATCGCCGTGGAATTCACCGTGCGGGTCGGCAGCCGCAAGCCTCGCGCCGACTTGGTGATCTTCGCCGCCGACGCCAAGCCTGCGCAGGAAAACGCCTACATCATCATCGAATGCAAGGCGCAAAGCGTGAAGTCCAACGACCGCAAGGAAGGCGTGGGCCAGTTGCACAGCTACCTGTCCTCCAGCCCCAATGCCCAATACGGCATGTGGACCAACGGCCTGGAGCGATTTTGCTACCGCAAGGCCAGCCAAGACGGGCAATGGATCTATGAAGAAATCCCCGACCTGCCGAGCTATGGCCAGACCCCGGACGACGCCGAGCGCCCGCGCTTCGACCAGTTGAAACCCGCCTCCTCGGACGCCCTGCTGTTCGCCTTCCGCCGCTGCCACAACTACATTGCAGGCAACCAAGGCTTGCAAAAGCCGGAAGCCTTCTGGGAACTGCTCAAGCTGATTTTCTGCAAGATCCACGACGAGCGCAGTTCGCACGACGTGGAGTTTTATGCCGCCGCCAACGAACGCGGCGGACTCAACGGGCCGATGAAAGTCAAGGCACGGCTTGACCGGCTGTTTGCCGAGGTCAAGCAAGACTATCCGGCCATCTTCCCCGCCAACGAGGCCATCGCCCTCAACCCCTCGGTGCTGGCCTATCTGGTCAGCCAGTTGCAGATGTATTCGCTGCTGGAGTCCGACGTGGACGTGAAAGGCCACGCCTACGAGGAGATCGTCGGCAACAACCTGCGCGGCGACCGCGGCGAGTTCTTCACCCCGCGCAATGTCTGCAACATGGCCGTGGCCATGCTCGACCCCGGCGAGAACCAGATGATCCTGGATCCGGCCTGTGGGACGGGCGGCTTCTTAATTGCCGCGATGAACCGGGTCATCGAAAAAATCCGCGCCGCCGAAATCGAACGCTGGAAAGGCGACATCGACCGCGCCGAACCGCGCATCCAAGACCGCATCAAGCGCTTCGCCGGCACCTTCATCGCCGGCATCGACTTCAACCCCAACCTCGTCAAGGCCAGCAAGATGAACATGGTCATGAACAACGACGGGGCGGGAGGGTTGTACCAAGCCAATTCCCTCGCCAATCCCGTGACTTGGGAAGACGGCTTGCGCGGGCGGGCGCTCATCGGCACGGTGGATCTGATTTTCACCAATCCGCCCTTCGGCTCGAAAATCCCCATCGACGACCCGTCCGTCCTGGAGCAGTTCGACCTCGGCCACGCCTGGAGCTATGACAAGGAAGCGGACGCTTGGACCATGCAGGAAGGCTTGCAAAAATCCCAGCCGCCGGAAATCCTGTTCATCGAGCGTTGCGTCCAGTTCTTGAAGCCCGGCACGGGCCGGGTGGCGATGGTGCTGCCGGACGGCATCTTAGGCTCGCCCGGCTTGGGCTATGTGCGCGAATGGATATTGACCCATGCCCGTGTGCTGGCCTCCATCGACCTGCACCCGGACACCTTCCAGCCCAGCGTCAGCGTGCAAACCAGCGTGTTGGTGCTGCAACGCAAAACCCGGCATGAAATCGAGCTGGAACAAGCCGCCGGACGCAAGGCCGATTACAACGTATTCATGGCCTTGGCAAACCACATCGGCCACGACAAGCGCGGCAACAAGACCTATGTGCGCGACAAAAAAGGCAACGAAATCGTGGAGGAAATTGAAGAATCGGCCAAGGAATATGAAGACGGCAGGCCGGTTTACACAAAACAAAAAACTTTGCGCAAAGTGGTGGACGACAACACCTTGCAAATCGCCCAGGCATTCCGCACATGGCTATCCGAGCAAGACTGAGCGCCCCGCGCATTGAGCAAAACCGATGGCTTCATCACCAAGCCAAGTGGACAGAAGTTTCCGCATCTGCCATTTTTGGCGGGGATCGTCGATTTGAGGCAAGCAATTATCTTGCGGGCGGCCATGGCATCCGATTGGCTATGGAGGCTCGCAAAGCAGGTTGGACGCGACTTGAAAGTTTGGCCGACGTGACCCAGCCGCCGCGATTGAAAGGAATCTTGGTCAGCAAAGAGTTTGGCGTGCCTTTCTTGAACACAACTCAGGCTTTCGCTCTGACGCCAAATCCACGCAAGTGGCTGTCGCTGGATAAAACCCCAAAGGCTGATGCTCGATTTTCCCGCCGGGGCGACATCTTGCTATTAGCATCGGCTAATGTGGGCCGTTCCATGATCGCAACCAAGGTGCATGAGAACCACATTATTTCCCATCACTTCATTCGCATCGCCCCGAAACAGGAAAAGCTCGGCGGCTGGCTCTACGCCTACCTACGCGCTTCGCAAACCCGCGCCATGATGGGTGCATCCCAATACGGCTGCATCATCAAACATCTGGAAACCAGCCATCTCGACGCCCTGCCCATGCCGGTGCTGCGGGATGGCTTGCTGGAGGAGTTCAACGGGCGGGTACAGGCTTTGCTGGACAAGCGCGACCGCGCCCATGCCTTGCTGCAAGAAGCCGAGGGAATGTTTTCGGTTGCCATCGGCCCGGTCGTGCCGGGCGGGAATCCCGAAACCGGCTTTTCGGTCAAAACCTCCAAGCTGTTCGGCCAGCGCCGCCGCCTGGAAGCCGCCTACCACTCGCCCGCCGCCACCGCCATTTTGGACCGCTTCGCCGCCCTGGGCTTGAAAGTCGAACGGCTGTCGGAAGTGACCGAACGGGTTTGGTGGATGACGCGGTTTAAGCGCGTCTTCGGCGACGAAGGAGTTCCTTATATGAGCGCGGACGAACTGTTCGCACTCAATCCGGCCATCACCAAGCGCGTCCTCATTGAGCAAGCAGACAACGCCGCAGAATATTTCGTCCAAGCCGGTTGGATCGTGATGGCCTGTTCGGGCCAAACCTATGGCTTGAACGGCAGCGTGGCGCTGATGGCCGAAAAGCATGAAAGCGCCTTTTTCTCGCATGACCTGATCCGCATCATCCCCCGCCCGGACTTGATCCGCCCCGGTTACCTGTCCATGGCCCTGGGCCACCCAGTCCTGGGTCGGCCCTTGGTCATCCGCCACGCCTACGGCACATCGATTCCGCACCTAGACCCGGCGGATGTCGCCGCCTTCCCGGTGGTGCGATTAGGGGAAGTATTGGAAGCCGGCATCGCCGACCGTGTCGAAGAGGCCAGCCAATTGCGTGGCGGGGCCGACGAGTTGGAAAACCGCCTCGCCGCCGACGCCGAAGCCATCCTCGACCGCTTCATCGCGGGTGACACGCAGGACGCGGTGATATTGCCGTAAGCCCGGAAAACGGCCGGCGCACAAGCCGTTTGCGGAAAGCTTTCTCCGGTGCTAACCTCTGCTCAACCCTTTCGCCTTTCACAAAAGGGCCCGACGTGCGGTCGTCTGCCGAGTGACGACACCCTTTGCCCCTCCGGGGCGCCTTTTAAGGCGGAACGAGCAGCGCCTAATCTGCCAATCGTGAAAAGCCTTCCGGCTTCGAGCGTCACGCCAAAAGCGTGTGTCTATCCGCCTTCCGGCGGCCGCCCCGGGCCGCGCGCCTGTGGCGGCCGCGTCGTTTCCGGCCGGTTCCTCAGCGCAGATATGTCTCGACGATATCCCCCCGGAAATGGCCGAGCTCCTGGCTCAGGATGTCCCTGGCCTCGCGGTAGTGAAAACCCAGCCCCAGCAGCTCCCCCATCCGCTCCTGCGCATAGGCGTGGCGCAGCCCGTGCGCTCCCGCGCTCCAGCCCAGCGCCCGCAGCGAGGCGGCGGTGAACGACGACGACCAGCGGTTGCCGCCGTTGATGTCGTACGTCTGCTCGTAATTGACGCCCCGGTCGGCCACCGTGCGCGGCTCGCCCAGCCGCCTCGCCTCCAACAACTCCGCCGCCTCTTTCGACAACAAGACCTCCCGCCGCAGCCCGCCCTTGCCGGTGACCACATAGCGCACCCCCTCCCGCCCGGCGAAGCGCTCCGGCCGCCAGGACCGGTGCTTGGAGGGCCGCGCCTCGCCGGCCCGGCGCAGGGTCAGCAGCTCGTGGCCGCGCAGTCCGGCCTCATGGGCGATGCGGGTGGCCAGTGCGTTTTGCGCGTCCTGCGCCCGCATCACCGCCACCGCCTGCCAAGGCGTGTAGGCCCGGCCCTTCGGCGCGGCCTTGGCCAGCGCCGCGACCCGCGCCAGGCTGCCCTTGCCGGTGACGAACTCCAGCGCGTTGCGGTCGGCGTCCAGCTGCTTCTGGCCTACGCCGTCGGCGGCGCGATGCTCCAGGTATTCCTGGGCTTGCGCCGCCGTCAACGCCGACAGGTGGCGCAGCCCGTGCTTTTCCCTTGCCCAATCGCCCGCGAGCTTAAGGCAGGACACATGCTTGTCCAGCGTCCGGATGCTATGTATCCGCCCGGTGCCTTGCGTCCCCCTCACACCCGCCTCGGCCTTGGCGGCATGACGGCTGCTCAGATCCAAATGCTGGCGCAGCAACCCCGCCGCCTGCTCCCCCATCGGCTTGCCCTTGCCCCTCCGGACCTTCTCCGCCATGGCCTATCCCCCCTCCGCCTTCCAGCGGGCCAGCGCCCGCCAGACCGTGCTTCTCGCGACCATCACACTGGCGTGCTGGCGCAGCCAAATCCGGATGTCCTCCGTGCTGCCGCCGGTTGCGGCCAACGTTGATATTTGCTCCCTGTACATGTCCAGCCGCGAAAATCTTTTGCGGCGGCCCCGCTTTCTGGCTGCTTTGATTTTGTTCAGATCGTCGACCAATCGCTTGCTCACAGGCGTCAACTCCGATTCGATGATGGCAAACACGGGGCGGCTTGTGGCGGCACACTGCCGCCGCAGCCAAAGTCGGTCGGAGGCCGGGCGCGAGGAGCGCCAGGCCCTGGCCGATGGCGGCGGCGCTTGCACCCGTCCGCCGGGCGGCTGCCGCAGCCAACGATGCGCGACATTGATGCGCGTAAGCCGCTGCCGCAAACTGTTGCGACGATCTGCTGCGCCAACCCTGCCGCAGCCCGCGCGGGGCCAGCCCCCATGCAGGGTAAGGCGAGCCTTACCCTGCATGGGGGCTGGCTGCGGCAACCCACCCTGAAACAGGCGTCCGGCCCCCCTGGCGCAGCCCAATCCGCGCCCCTCCAGGGCGCGTTCTACGCGGCCAACCCCGGCCAGGGAAGCGGCAACCCTTACCCCGCAGGCGAAGGGTTGCCCGTGGCGCGACGCCCGCAAACCGGCTACCGTGCGGCATCAACGGCACACCGGCATCCACACACACCAGGAGACGACATGGGCAACCAATTCAGCGGCATCGGCAACCTTGGCGCTGCGCCAACCCTCCGCCGCGTCGCCTCCGGCGGCGAGGAACGCGAGGTCGCCGAGATGCGCGTCTACTTCGACCGGCGCGCCCCGAAGCAGGGCGGCGGGTTCGAGGACAAGGGCGGGTTCTGGCTGACGGTGGCGGTCTGGGGGGCCAGGGCCGCCCAGGCGGCAAAAAGGCGTCCGCGTCCAGTCACGGGAACCCTGCGCCAGGAAACCTGGAAGGACAAGGACACCGGGGCCGGG
>CAZOTR010000069.1:17611-19298 GCA_964582755.1 uncultured Methylococcaceae bacterium
GACACGAACCGAAACCACTACCAAAACTCCCGAACATGAAAAAGACCGGCATCATCCTGGCCATCATCGTCCCCCTGCTTTTGGCCGGCGGCTGCGCCACCCACGGGAACCACCACAACCCGGCGGCCCACGCTGCCGGGCACGACGATTGGAAGCCAATCACCGATCCTTGGAGCGACCGCAACCCGGCGGCGGCCGGGCGGGATGGCGAGGATTGCGCCAAACGCGCCCGCGAAACCGCAAGCGAAGGCGGAGGATTGGATCAGCAAACGCGCAGGGAACAATACAGGCGCCGCTACATCAATTGCATGGCGGACAGGGGCCATGCCGTCATAAACTAGCCGTCCGTTCCAAGCACACGCCTGACTTGCCATGCCGCACCATTTGCCAGCCGCCGCCACCGGGACGGAATCCCTTCCCGAACCAACGGGAGCCGCCCGCTGATGCGCTTCCCCCTCGGCAACAACGCCTACCTCAAGCGCACCGAAGGCCGCGACGTGCCGGTGGTGTGGGACAGCCGGACGGCGATCAACCCGCACATGCTGGTGGTCGGCGGATCGGGGGCGGGGAAGACCCACACCCTGCGCCGCCTGGTGAGTTCGATGGCGGAGACCTCGCGGGGCGGCGCGCGCATCCACGTCTTCGACGTGCACGGCGACATCGACCTGCCCGGCGCGTCCACCGTCAAGTTCTCCGAAAGCACCGCCTACGGCCAGAATCCGCTGACGGTCGATCCCGACCCCGACCACGGCGGGGTGCGGCGGCGCATCCAAAGCCTGGCCGCCGCCCTGAACCGCACCTCCCGCCAGTTGGGCAGCCGCCAGGAGGCTGTGCTGCGCAGCCTGCTGGCCGACCTGTACGCCGCCAACGGCTTCCACGCCGACCGCCCGGAAAGCTGGCGGCTTGACGACGGCGTGGCCCGAAAATACCCGAAGAAGCACCCCACGCTCCAGGACGCCGCCCGCTTCGGCGCGGCCAAGCTCAAGGCGCTGTACCTCGGGGCCGACTCCAAGGCCGTGGCCGCGCTGGAGCAGGTCAACGCCAGGGCCAGGACGGTCTACGCCAAGGCCAGGGCCATGGGGCAAATCAGGCAAACGCTGGGACAGGCGGCGGAGGCGCAAGCGCCGGACGCCGAGATGGAAAAGGCCAAGGAGAACGCCATCGACGCCTACGCCGCCGCCGTGCGGGCCATCGGCACCGGGCGCGAACTGGACGACCTGGTCCGCTACGACTCCCGCGAAGTGCTGCGCAGCGTGGTGGAGCGGCTGGAGAACCTCTACGCCACCGGCATCTTCCGCCCCGAGCCGCCGCCCTTCGACCCCAAGGCGCCGGTGTGGCGCTACGACATCCGGGCGCTGGCCGCCGACGAGAAGAAGCTGTTCGTCTGCTTCCGGCTGGAGGAGCTGCTGCGCCAGGCCATGCGGCGCGGCGTCCAGGACCGGGTGGTGGAGGTGGCGGTGCTGGACGAGGCCCACCTGTTCTTCACCGACGAGCAGGACAACCCGCTCAACGCCCTCGCCAAGGAGGCCCGAAAATTCGGCCTCGCCCTGGTCTGCGCCAGCCAGTCCCCCACCCATTTCAGCGAAGACTTCCTCGCCAACGTCGCCACCAAGGTCATCCTCGGCATCGACGAGATGTACTGGGACGGCACGGCGCGCAAGCTCAAGATAGACCTCAAGACCCTGCA
>CAZOTR010000070.1:0-16822 GCA_964582755.1 uncultured Methylococcaceae bacterium
TGGAAAGGGCGGGCGCATATTCAGCACGGCAAACATCAATGTGCCGTTGTCAATGGACGAAGACGTCAAGCCGATTACGATGTTGGCCAAGGTGGGGCTGATTTCCATAAACAAATAACTTGCCATGGCATCCAAATAACCTAAAAAACTGAGTGCGCCGACAATCATCATCGCACCATAAAAAAATAACAATGTATCCCAGTCAACGCCCGCGATGCACTTGAAAACATCGAAGCCTTTCTGCGAATCAATGTATTTTTGCGTTTCTCGGTTGGTTATAAAATGGCTGATCTTCTCGGATTTAGTCAAGTAATAAGCCAGAAATTGCAGCATCGCCAAGCCAAGCATCATACCCGATATGGATGGCATGTCAAGAAACACATTCGACAAAACGGTAATGCTGACGGTGAGGATGAAGATAAGAATAACCCGTTTGCTGCCACGCTTCAAAACATGGGTTTGTATGCAAGAGACGGGGTTTGCATTGGAAAACACAGGGCATTCATTGGTAACCGAAAAGTGCATGATGGCCGCAGGCACCACAAAGTTCACGACGCAGGGGATCGTCAACGCAAAAAATTCGGTGAAGTGCAGCATGTTTTGTTGCCAGACGAAGAAGGTCGAAATGCCGCCCAAAGGGCTGATCGTGCCGCCGGCATTGGCGGCAACCACGGCATTCAAGCCTGCCAGGCCAACAAATTTAGGCTGGCCTTTGCCTATCTGCAATATGATGTATCCCATCAGCAAACCCACCGTTAAGCTGCTAATAACCAGAGACAGCAAAAAGGCTAACACGCCAGTGATCCAAAACAATTGCCGATAACTGTACCGCCTGTTCTCCAACACAATGCGCAAAGCGTCGAAAATGCCCCGCTCGGTCATCGAATTCAAAAAAGTCATCGACACGGTGATAAACAGAAACAACTCCGCATACGCCGTCAAATTGCTTTGAAAAACCGGGGCGACATTTTTTGCCGTTCCATAGGTGTATGCATAATAAATGAAAATCGCAAACCAAATGATTGCCGAGCCTAACACCATTGGTTTTGCCTTGCTCAGTTGATGCAGGTCTTCAGTCATTGCGACGGCATAGGCAATCACTGTGATGGCAATCGCAAAATAGCCGACGAAATGATGCTGCAAATCCACTGGTGTCGCGGCAGCCGCTTCTTCGGCAAAGCCCAGCGAAGGCCAAACGACAAAAAGCGTTAAAACGAAGAAATACCAAATTTTATTGACGCCATGGGAAACTTTCATCTGAACCCTCTAAGGCTATTAAAAACGGCTGTTCTGCTGGATGCTATCCGCAGCTTGAGTTTTGGGGAGCGAGGTGGCCTGGGTGGCCCCACACAGTGCGCAAAGTTTAAAATGGGGGGTGTAAAAAAGGCGTAAAGATCCCAAACGCCATAGTCGGCAGGAATAGGGTGTAATGCGAAGTCATTGCGCCTGGATAATGCTTCAATCGGAATACAGGCTATGGCTTGGGTGCCTCCAACAGCCGGCCACGGATGCGCGATGGCAAAACCCAGCCAAATGCCATCCGCCGATGGCGCGCCTGCGACGATGCGGGGTTCGCCCGGAAAAACCCGATCCGCCAAGGCCACGCGGGATGCTGACATGGCCGCTTGCGCTATAATCCCGCCGACCTTTCCCGCGACGCTTGCCCCCTGGAATGCCATGCATGACCCCTTCGACCTCGGCGACACCGTGATCCGCGACCTGCCCCATGTGCGGGTGACACGCCATGCGCCGCAGGCAGGCCGGGCTTGCGAATACCGCAAGCTGTTCAAGCCCGAGGGGCTGGGCGAGGCGGCTTATTGGGTGCGGCGGGAAAACGATTTTCTGCTGGACTTCACCGTCAAACGGCTGCGCCACACGGTGGAACTGGCAGCCTTCGCGCAAGGCGGCGAAGGCCAGCAAACCCCGGTCGTCGAGCAAGTCGCCACCCGCGACGCCGGCGTCACCATCGAGGACTGGCTGCGGGTGCAGCCACGGTATGCGAACGGCGTGGTCTGGCCGCATCCCTTCCAACATGCCGGCCTGTTTTTGCAATTGCTGCGGGCTTGCCTCGTGGCTTTGCGGGAAATCCACGCCCTAGGCATCGTCCATTGCGACATCAAGGAAGACAACATCTGCCTGCCCCACAGCCCCTACCCTTATTCTCCAGGGCAGGCCGTGATGCTCGACTTTGAGCGCGTCCGGCTGATCGACTTCGCCTTTTCGGTGACCCCGGAACGGCCCTTGGAGCATCCGCTGCCTATCCTGCCCGCCGCGCCCTACCAGTCCGATTTGTTGAAATCCGCGCTGGGCGCGGACCGGGTCGGCCCAAGCCGGGGCCGCTTGGCCGCGCAGCAACTGGATTACCGGGTCGATTTGTACAGCCTGGGGTTTCTCGCCGGGCGGATTGTCAATGCGGGCCTGTTGCAGCCCGCCGGATTCGGCGGCGCGGCGGCCATGGACGGCGCGCGCGCCTTGGTGGAGCGCTTGCAAGCCTACGGGAGCGGCCGGCGGCGCGGCGGCAAGGTGCTGCCCCACGACGAGTTGATCGACGACATCGACGGCTTGCTGGAGAATCTGGTGGATTTGGATGCCTACCGCCGCTTCGAGGTGGCCCATGTGCGCGAGTCCCCCGCCTTCGGCGCGGTGCCTGCGGGCGGCGCGGGCGGAATCGGGCCTACGCCATTGACGCCGCTGGCTTCGCCGGTTGTGACAGCGCCGCAGCCCCAGCCGGCGCGGCCACGGCATCCGCGGCGCCGGCCTGCGTTGCTGGCGGTGGCGGTGTTGGCAGTGCTGGGGCTGGCCGTCTATTGGCAAACCGCGCAACCGCCTTCAGCGCCAGCCAGTGTTGAAAAAGTTGAAAAAAAGGCGGAGGCTGCGGCCAAGACCAAAGCCACCGCCGACAACGAGGCGAAAAAGCGGGCCCAGCGGGAGGCGCAATGGAAGGCCGACGCCGAAGCGCAGTTCCAGGCGGAAGAGGAGGAAGCGCGGCGGAAGGCGGAAAGCGCGGCGCGGGCCAAGGCCGAATTGGCGGAGGCAGTCAGGGCCGAGGCTGAAAAAAAGGCGGGGGAAAAGCCTGCCGGGCAGGACGAAGCGGTCGGACAAGAGGCCGGCGAGGGGATGCCAGAAGAGCCTGCGAATAAGCCAAGCCTAGGGAGGGGCGCAGCCAAAATTATCTGGCCGACAGACGGCGACAGCGTGGAGCGCTCGGTGGCGGTGCAAGGCACATGGGAAGGAATGGGCAGCGGCCAACACGCCTTTCTGGTCATCCGCTCGAAAGCTTACGGGCGCTTGTACTATCCGCAAGGGGAATTGCCCGGCGCGGCGGAATGGTCGGTGAAAGGGATATTCGGAACGCCAAACTACGAATATGAACTGTTCGTGGTGGCCACCGGCAATCCGCAATCCAGGGAGATCCTGCTAAATCCGAAAAGCCGGTCTTATGGCTTGCCCAGCTTGCCGGCAGACACCGAGGTGATTAGCGGGACCGTCACCGTCAGTAGGCAAGCCTTGCCAGCCACTGTCTTGCCGTAGGAGCGGGCCATGCCCGCGATGAAGCAGAGGCCGCTCGCGCCCATGGGGCGCTCCTACTTGCACAAGGTTTCCTCGCAAGGAACCCCATTGCCATCTTCATCCAGTTTGTTGTCCGGGCAGTGCATGAGTTGCAACGCCTCTTCGCAAGAAGCCACTTGCGCGCAATGGGTCTTGCTCTTGCAGCGCGCGCGCAACGCTGGAATTTCAACCGTGGGCGCGGGAGCGCCCGCCATGGGAATCTCGGGTTTTTTGGCCACCCCCTCTGCGGGAATGTCGGGCTTTTTTTTCGAGAAGGAAAACAGCGAGAGAATCTTCGCAATAATCCCGCCCGATGCCGGCTTTTCGGGGGCTATTGGCTGCGCCGGTTTGGCCGCGCCGACAGGTTGTGCGGGCGCGGACGCCTTTGCGGCCGCCGCATTTTCACCCCCTGCCGCGTCGGCTGGCCTAGGCTTGCTAGGCAAGATTTTCTTGGGCGCATCCATATCCTCGCTACCGGTCGCGGAACATATTCTGTCGCTGTAACGCATCTGTCCATTCGGATCCTTGCATTTGTGAATGACGGGATAAGCGCAAACCGCAAACAGCGCCAGCAGGCAAGACAGGAACACCCTTTTCATGGCTGGTAGGCGATCCGGTAAACCGCCCCGCGCAAATCGTCGGACACCAGCAAGGAACCGTCCGCCAATTCCAGTATGTCCACCGGCCGGCCCAACACATCGCCATTGGCTTGCAGCCAGCCTTCGGCAAACACTTCATCGCCCACCGGCTTGCCGTCTTTGAATTTGACCAGGGCGACGCGGTAGCCCTGCGGCACGCTGCGGTTCCAGGAGCCATGCTGGGCGACGAACAACTGGCCTTGATACTGGGCGGGGAACTGCTGGCCCCGGTAGAAACGCAGGCCCAGCGGCGCCACATGGGCGGGGAATTTCCAGGCCGGCGGGGTGAACTCGGCGCAGGCCCGCTGCTTGCCGAATTCCGGGTCGGCGATGTCGCCGGCGTGGCAGTAGGGATAGCCGAAATGCAGGCCGGCCTTGGGTGCGCTGTTTAGCTCTTCCGGCGGGATGTCGTCGCCGAGCAGGTCGCGGCCATTGTCGGTGAAAAACAGCTCGCCGGTTTGCGGATGCCAGTCGAAGCCGACGGTGTTGCGGATGCCACGGGCGAAAATCTCGAAATGCTTGCCGTCCGCGTCCAGCCGCGTCAGGCTGGCGTATATTTCGTTTTCGCTGAGGCAGATGTTGCACGGCGCGCCGACCGGGGCATAAAGCTTGCCATCCGGCCCCACGCGCAGGTATTTCCAGCCATGGTGCCGGTCTTTCGGGTAGCCGTCGTAGACCACCTCCGGCTGGGGCGGGTCGGCCAGGCGGGCGGCGATGGCTTTCAGCTTGACGATGCGGTGGATTTCGGCGATGTACAAATCGCCGTTCAGGAAGGCCACGCCGTTCGGGTCGTTCAGACCCGAGGCGACGGTTAGCACTTGCTCGGCCTTGCCGTCATGGTCGCCGTCACGCAGCGCGTAGACGTTGCCCCCCATGCTGCCCACATAAACCGTGCCGTCGTCGCCCAAGGCCATGGCACGGGCGTTGGGGATCTGCCCGGCATACACGGCAATATGGAAACCGGGCGGCAGCTTGATTTTGTCCAGCGTGTCCGAATTTTTTTCGGCGCAGGCGGAAACGGCAAAGCCGGCCAGCAATATCAACAAACTTAAGGATTTCATGGATGTCTCCTTCCTGTCAGGCCGTCGTGACAAAGGGCCATGCCGCAAAGGCGCGGCCCTGCCTTTATGATCTTAGTCGAAAGGCCGGCCCCCTGGGGGCTTGATTTTTAACACTCCGTCGCCAACTATGTCGGCATCTGCCATTCTATCAACGGAAAACCAGCCATGAGAATCTTACTGTTCCTAATCACCAACGCGGCGGTGCTGCTGCTGATTAGCATCGTCTTCAAATTCCTAGGGCTTGAGGCGATGCTGCACCAAAACGGCGTCAACCTGAACCTGCAAAGCCTGCTGATCGTCTCCGCCGTCTACGGCATGTCCGGCTCGTTCATCTCCCTGTTGCTGTCGAAATGGATGGCGAAAAGCTCGATGGGCGTTTATGTGGTCGAACGGCCCGCCAACGCCACCGAGCAATGGCTGGTGGAGACGGTGCGCGGCCTGTCGCAAGCGGCCGGCATCGGCATGCCGGAAGTGGGTATCTTCGACTCTCCCGACCCCAACGCCTTCGCCACCGGCTTCAGCCGCGACAACGCCTTGGTGGCGGTCAGCACCGGCTTGCTGCAAAGCATGGGCGCCGACGAGGTCGAGGCGGTGCTGGGCCATGAAATCAGCCATGTCGCCAACGGCGACATGGTGACCTTGGGCCTGCTGCAAGGCGTGGTCAACACCTTCGTGATCTTCTTCGCCAAGATCATCGGCTTCTTCGTCGACCGGGTGCTGCTGCGCAACGAGGAGCGTTCGACCGGCGCGGGGTATTTCATCGCCGAGATGGTCGCGCAGATCGTGCTGTCCATCCTCGCCAGCATGGTCGTGATGTGGTTCTCGCGCTACCGCGAATTCCGCGCCGACGCCGGCGGGGCGCGGCTGGCCGGCACCTGGAAGATGATAGGCGCCCTGCAAGCCCTGCAACGCGCCCATGACCCGGCCCCCCTGCCCGGCGAAATGGCGGCCTTCGGCATCAACGCGGGCGGCATGTCGCGCTTGTTCATGAGCCATCCGCCCTTGGAAGAGCGCATCGCGGCGCTGCAAAACCTGCGTTAAATTCCCGCCACTGGACGGATAACATCCCTGGCAGGGATGTTATCCGTTTTCAACATAGGACAAAAAACCATGACCGCATGGCACATCCCACTTCCCGAAATCGGCGTCTTGAGCCTGGGCGGCAAAGACGCGGCGAAGCTCCTGCAAGGCCAGGCCACTTGCGACATCCTCGGCCTGCCGCCGGGCCAGACCACCTTGGGCGCATTCTGCACCGCCAAGGGCCGCGCCTTGGCGGTGTTCCGCGTGCTGCGCACCGAGGACCGCATCTTCCTGCTATTGCCTGCGGAATTGCTGGAAGCCGTGCGCAAGCACCTGCAAAAGTATGTCTTGAGGGCTGATGTGAAAATCGAGGATGCCACGGGCCGCTGGGCGGTGTTCGGCTTGTTTGGCGAACAGTCCGCCGCCGCGCTGCGAACCCTGGGCCTGCCCCCGCTGTCCCGAGACAACGAGGCGGAGGGCCAGGGCGGCTTGCTGGCCAGTTTTTACGCGATCCGCATACCCGATCCCGACGGGCCACGCCTGCTGGTCCTGGTCGATGCGGCCAAGGCGGAGGGGGTAGGGCGCTTTCTGGAAGGCCACGGCTTTGCGCGCGCGGATGCCAGGCGCTGGCGGCTGGAAGACATCCGCGCCGGACTGCCGACGGTCACAGCGGCGACGGCGGAGGAATTCGTGCCGCAGATGTTGAATCTCGACCTGCTGGGCGGGATCAGCTTCAACAAAGGCTGCTACACCGGGCAGGAGATCGTCGCCCGCACCCATTATTTGGGCAGTTTGAAGCGGCGGATGTTTCGTTTGGCCGGCGAAGGGCCGCTGCCGCAGCCGGGGGAAAGCCTGTTCGCCAACGGCGAGGAAGGGCAAGGCGCGGGGACGGTGGTCGCCGCCGCGCCCGCGCCGGCAGGCGGCTTTGAACTGCTGGCGGTGCTGAATATCAACTTGGCGGAAACGCAGGACGGCTATTTTAAAACCGCCGGCGGGAGCGCCGCGTCATTGTCCAGCCTGCCTTACGCGCTGCCCGCTGTGGAGGCTGGCGCAAAGGCACTTTAAAATCACCCTTGGCAAGCCCCCCACGGCGGGGCGCTTCACACCCCCCGGGTCCGCCGCGCCCGCAGCACGTTATGCACCTCGCCGATCTTGTCCAGAGCCTGGCTTAACTGGCCGAGGTCGTGGACTTCGAGGGTGATGTCCATGGTCACCGACTGGTCCCGCGCCGTGCGGGTGTTGGTGCGGACGATGTTGATATGCTCCTGCGCGAGGATGTTCGCCACGTCCTTCAACAAGCCCTTGCGGTCTATCGCCTTGACCTCGATCTCCACCGGGAAGGACTCCTGGTCTTCGCCCCAGTCCACGTCGATCAAGCGGCCTTGCTTGTGCGGCGGCAATTGGATGACATTGGCGCAATCCTGGGTGTGGATGGCGACGCCGTGGCCCAGGGTGATGTAGCCGACGATGGGCGTCCCCGGCGTGGGGTTGCAACAATGGGCAAAATGCATCATTAGGTTGCGGATGCCTTGCACCGTCACTTTTTCCGGACTCTGCTCCACAACCGGCTCGGGCCTGGAAGCCGGCGTGTCTTGGGGCGGCGGCTGGAAGCCGGGGACTTTCAAGGTCGCCGCAAGCTGGGCGGGGGTGATGTCGCCGCGCCCGATGGCCAGCAGCAGGTCGTCCGTCCTCGGCAGGTGGAAATGCCGGACCAAATCCTCCATTTCCGCATCCTTTAACGCCGCCAAGCCGAGCTTGTGGCGCTCGCGTTCGAGGATGGCCTTGCCGGCGTGAAGATGCCTTTCGTGGTCCTGCTGTTTGAACCACTGCTTGATCTTGCCCCTGGCGTGGGCGGTGGCGACATAGCCTAGGTGCGGGTCCAGCCAGCCCAGGCTGGGACCGCCGTGCTTGATGGTGAGGATCTCCACCTTCTCGCCGGATTTGAGCGGATAGGTCAACGGCGCGATGCGCCCGTTCACCTTCGCGCCCCGGCAGCGATGGCCGACCTCGGAATGGATGGCATAGGCGAAATCCACCGGCGTCGCCCCTTTTTTCAAGCGCACCACCTGGCCCTTGGGGGTCAGCACGAAGATCTGGTCGGTGAACAGTTCGGAGCGGAAATCGTCGAGCAACTCGCGGTCGTCCTCCTTGCTGTCCAGCAGCCGACGCAGGGAATTGATGCTGCGGTCCAGCGCCGCGTCCTGGCTGCCGCCCCCTTGTTTGTAGCGCCAATGCGCGGCGACGCCGAACTCGGCGAAGGCATGCATGTTCCCCGTCCTGATCTGGATTTCCACCGGCTTGCCCTCCTCGCCGACCACCACCGTGTGCAAGGACTGGTAGCCATTGTCCTTGGGGTTGGCGATGTAATCGTCGAATTCCTTGGGAATGTGCAGCCACAACCCATGCACCAGCCCCAGCACCGCGTAACAGTCGGCCACCTTGTCCACCATCACCCGCACCGCATGCAAGTCGTACAGATCCTCCAGGCCAATCTGTTTGCGCCGCATCTTTTTCCAGATGCTGTACAGATGCTTGGGCCGGCCATAGACCTTGGCCTGCACGCCATTCTCCTTGAGCGCCTGATCCAGTTGGGCGATGAAATGCTGGATGAAGCGCTCGCGCTCGGCGCGGTTGGCGGCCAGGGACTTGGCCAGATGCTTGTATTCCACAGGCTCCAGATAGCGGAAGGCCAGATCCTCCAACTCCCATTTGAGCTGGCCCACGCCCAGCCGGTTGGCCAAGGGCGCGAAGAGGTCCAAGGTCTCCCGGGCGATCTTGTGGCGGACGGCCTCGTCCTCCTCGTGCTTGAGCATGCGCAGGCGCTGCACCCGGTAGGCCAGCTTGATCAGCACCGCGCGTACATCGTCCGCCACCGCCAGCAGCATCCGGCGCAGCAATTCCGCCTGTTCGGGCTCCTCAATTTCCCCGGTGTACTCGTTGAAGGTGTTCAGCCAATTCACCCCGCGCACCAACTTGAGGACGGCATCCCCGAACTGCGCTTCGATGACGGATTCCTGGAGATTTTCACGCAGCCAAGGATCGCTGAGCAGGGCCGCCTCCAAAGTCGGCGCGTCCACCCGCAGCCCGCGCAAGGTATTGGCCACGTCAATGCCGCGGGGACGCGACACGGTATCCTTGTCGCGGGCCTCCACGGCGTGGCGCAAGGCCGCCGCCAGCCGTGCGGACTCCTCCTCGCCAAAGCCGGCGCACAGCCTTTCCAGCAAATGTTCTTCGGAATGGGAGGAAATGTCAGACTGGTAGAGGGAGTGTTTCATCGCTGTCTTATGGATGGTTCCGCCACAATGCGGGGATGGGGCCAGGGAGGCGAAAGGCCGTCGCGGCAAGCCGTTGGGCGCCATGCTTGCGATGCAAGCTTCCTGCCGGTCGGGACGACGCCCAAACCGCCAGCGGACATAATGGGGTCCGCGCCGCTTCGCTTCAAGCGGCTGGACAGCCCCTTCCTGGGCATAGGCCCGATAAAGCAGACAAAGCACTCGCCGACACGCCTGCGAATGTGCCAGAATCGCCTTCTCTTTCGAGAACTTTCAGGAAACATCCGGCCATGAGCGAGGACGAAACCAGCCCGTCGGCGGAGGGGCAAACGGACACTCCGCCTCCCGCCCCCGCAGACCCGGACCCCGCGCTGCGCGGCGACGCGGCGGCCAAGGCCATACTGCTGCGCCTTTTGGACGCGATGGAGGCCAACCAGGACGGCGTCCTGCGCAACGAAGACCCGGAGTGCCTGCACGATTTCCGCATCAGCGTGCGCCGCACCCGCTCCGCGCTGGGGCAGATCAAAGGCGTCTTCCCGGCAAGCACCGTGCGGCGCTTCGCCCCGCGCTTTGCCTGGCTGGGGCAGGTCACCAGCGAGCCCCGCGATTTAGACGTGTACCTGCTCGGCTTCGACGAACTCAAGGCCGGCCTGCCGGCCGCCTTCCAAGACAGCCTCGAACCTTTGCGCGGCTTCCTGGAGCACCGCGCCGGCCTCGCCCACGCCGACCTGGCCCGGCAGATCCACAGCCGGGCGTATCGCAAGCTGCTGGCCGACTGGCGCAAATTCCTGGCCACGCCCTGCCCCAAACGGCCCGCCGCCGCCCAGGCGCTGACGCCGATCCAGGCCATCGCCGGCCGGCGCATCTGGAAGCTGTTCCGCCGTGCCTTGAAAGAAGGTCGGGGCATCCGCCCCGACACGCCGGCGGAAAACATCCATGAACTGCGCAAAACCTGCAAGAAACTGCGCTACCTGCTGGAATTTTTCCGCGCCCTGTATCCGCCGGAGGAGATTGCCCGGCCCATCAAGCAATTAAAGAAGCTACAGGATTACCTGGGGGATTTCCAAGACGTGCATGCGCGCATAGACATGCTGCGGGGCGTCAGCCACGCCATGCGGCTGGACCCGCAGGTGTCCACCGAGACGCTATTGGCCTTGGGGGTGTTGCTGGCGGCGTTGGACCGCCGGCAGACGGCATTGCGGAAGGAATTCCCCGAGCATTTCGGCCCCTTCGCCAATGCCGGCAACCGGGCGCGGTTTCGGGAATTGTTCAAGCCCGCCCGGCCGGAAGAAAGCGAGTAACCCCCTGCCCGGCTTAATCCTCGTGGGGCCGGCCGCCGCTACGGCTGGCCGGGCTTGGCCTCGAACAAATCGCCTTGCGCCCCGGCCTCACCGCCGTCGGGGCGGCGTTCCAGGTCTTCGATCACCTCGCGGAACTCGTTGACATCCTGGAAGCTGCGGTAAACGGAAGCAAAGCGCACATAGGCCACATGGTCCAAGGAACTCAGTTCGCGCATCACGTTTTCCCCGATCAGCCGCGACGGCACTTCCCGCTCGCCCTTGGACATCAGCCGCTTTTTGATGCGGTCGATGGCCTCCTCGATGCGGTCGCTGCCGACTGGCCGCTTTTCCAAAGCCCGCGACATGCCGGCGCGCAGCTTGTCTTCGCGGAAGGGTTCGCGGCTGCCATTGCTCTTGACGACGCGGGGCAGGCTCAACTCCACCACCTCGTAAGTGGTGAAGCGCTCTTTGCACTCGCCGCACTCGCGCCGACGCCGCACCTGGTCACCCTCCTGGGACAGGCGGGAATCAATCACCCTTGTGTCCTGGGCGCCGCAAAACGGACAACGCACGATGGCCTCCTCAAAAAGAAAGAGGGATGGCACCGCTTGCCCAGCGATGCCATCCCTTGGCAAGGCTCAGACTGGATAAACCGGGAAGCGGCGGCAAAGCTCGGTCACCTGGTGCCTGACCCGCTCGATCACCGCATGGCTTTCCGCATCGTCCAAGATGTCGCAGATCCAACCGGCCAGGGTAACGCATTCTTCCGTGCCGAAGCCGCGCGTGGTCACGGCGGGCGTGCCGATGCGGATGCCGCTGGTGACGAAGGGTGATTGCGGATCGTTGGGGACGGCGTTCTTGTTGACGGTGATGTGTGCCTCGCCCAGCTTGGCGTCGGCCAGCTTGCCGGTCAGCCCATGGCTGATGAGATCCACCAGGAACAGATGGTTGTCCGTGCCGCCGGAAACGATGTTGTAGCCCCGCGCAATGAACGTCTCGGCCATCGCCTTGGCGTTTTCCAGCACCCGCTCCTGGTAATGCTTGAACTCCGGCTGCAAGGCTTCCTTCAAGGCCACCGCCTTGGCGGCGATGACATGCATCAGCGGCCCGCCCTGGATGCCGGGGAAGACCAGCGAATTCAGCTTCTTCTCGATCTCAGGATTGGCCTTGGCGAGGATCAAGCCGCCACGCGGGCCGCGCAAGGTCTTGTGGGTAGTGGTGGTGGTCACGTCGGCGATTTGCGTCGGGTTCGGATAAAGCCCGGCGGCGACCAGCCCGGCCACATGGGCCATGTCCACCAGCAAATAAGCGCCCACCGCGTCGGCGATGGCGCGGAAACGCTGCCAGTCCACCACGCGGGAGTAGGCGGAGAAGCCGGCCACGATCAGCTTCGGCTTGTGCTCGCGGGCCTGGGACTCCACTTGCGCGTAGTCGATCTCGCCAGTGGTCGGGTCCAAGCCATATTGCACGGCGTTGTACAGCTTGCCGGAGAAATTCACCTTCGCCCCGTGGGTAAGGTGTCCACCGTGGGCTAGGCTCATGCCCAGCACGGTGTCGCCCGGCTCGACCAGCGCCATGTACGCGGCGGCGTTGGCCTGCGAGCCGGAATGCGGCTGCACATTGGCGTAATCCGCGCCGAACAAAGCCTTGGCGCGGGCGATGGCGAGATCCTCGACCACGTCGACGTATTCGCAGCCGCCGTAATAGCGCTTGCCCGGATAACCCTCGGCATACTTGTTGGTCAGCACCGTCCCCTGCGCCTGCAACACACGCGGGCTGGCATAGTTTTCCGAGGCGATCAGTTCGATGTGATCTTCTTGGCGCTGTTCTTCATTCTGGATCGCGGCCCACAACTCGTCGTCGAAACCGGCGATTTCCATACCCTTGCTAAACATATTCTGACCCTGCAATCTGGAAACATTGAAACAACGTATTGTACCCCAGATGCCAACGCCGGCATTAACCCGGCAGGGCAAGGGCTGAAGAATTTTGCCATCCACGCCAAGGCGGCGCTGTTGTCGAAGCGGGCCTGGCACGGTAACATGGGCTTTTGGCTAGGGTTGAGATAAGACGCATGATTCAAGGTAGCATCGTCGCGCTGGTGACGCCGATGGAGGAGGACGGCTCGCTGGATGTCGCAGGTTTGCGGAAGCTGGTTGAGTTCCATATCGAGCAAGGCACGGACGGCATCGTCGCGGTGGGCACCACGGGCGAGTCGGCGACGCTGGACCCGGAGGAACATTGCGAGGTGATCCGGCTGGTGGTCGAGCAGGCCAAGGGCCGCGTCCCCGTCATTGCCGGCACCGGGGCGAATTCCACGAAAGAAGCCATCGCCCTGACCCGCGAAGCCAAGGCCGTCGGGGCGGACGCCTGCCTGCTGGTGACGCCTTATTACAACAAACCGACCCAGGAAGGGCTTTATCTGCACCACAAAGCCATCGCCGAGGCGGTGGAGATCCCGCAGATCCTCTACAACGTGCCGGGGCGCACCGGTTGCGACATGTTGCCGGCGACGGCGGCGCGCATCTCCCACATCCCCAACATCATCGGCATCAAGGAGGCGACCGGCAAGTTGGAGCGGCTGGCGGAGATCCAAGCCTTGGCCAAGCCCGGCTTCCTGCTGTATTCCGGCGACGACGCCACCGGCTGCGAGTTCTGCCTGCGCGGCGGGCATGGGGTGATTTCCGTCACCGCCAACATCGCCCCGCGCCTGATGCACGAAATGATCGCCGCCGCCCTGGCCGGCGACCGCGCCAAGGCGGAAGCCATCGACGCCAAGCTGGCCGGGCTGCACCGCGAACTGTTCATCGAATCCAACCCCATCCCGGCGAAATGGGCGGTTTTTGAACTCGGCCTTGCGAAAAAAGGCATCCGCCTGCCCCTGACCTGGCTTTCCGACGCTTGCCAAGACGCCGTGCGCGCCGCGATGGCCCAGGCCGAAGTCATTTAATTTTTTTGAGACAACGATGCGCTTAAATTCCTGGTTTCGGCTTGCCCTGCTGGCGGGCGTGGCTTTTTCGCTGGCAGGTTGCAGTTACATCGCCGGCCTTTTTCCCGACAAACAGAAACAATACCGCTACAGCAGCGAACTGCCCGATTTGGAGATCCCGCCCGATTTGGTCGGCTCGAAAATCAGCGGCAAGGCCGCCCGCGAAGACAAGCTGGAGCCGGTGGACAGCGGGGCCGCGTCGGCCAAAAGCGCCGAATCCTCCAGCCCGCCGCCTGCCGCCAAAAAGCGCAAGCCTGCCGCCAAGCACAACGATTCCAACGTCACTTTGGCGGATAGCAGCGACAATGCCGCCTTGATCGAATTGAGCGAACCCTACGCCGCCGCATGGAATGACGTGGGCCGCGCCTTGGGCCGGCTGAAAATCGAAATCACCGACCAAAACCGCCAAGACGGCGTGTACTACGTCTATTACGGCGGCGAACCGCCGAAGAAGCCGGAGGAAACTGGCTTTTGGGACGATGTGAAAGCGGTGTTCAGCATCGAAAAAGACAAAGCCAAGGAATATCGCGTCAAGCTTGAAGACAAGGACGACTTTACCTTTATCCGGGTTTACGAACAGGACGGCGACAAGGGCGTTTCCGAGGGGAAGGGCTTGGAATTGCTCAAGCGCATCCATAAAAAACTGACCACCCTGGACCAACCCGAACCGGAAGGCGAGGAAGGCAAAAAAGCCGCCGAGGACGAAAAGAAGGAAACGGAAAAGCCTGCGGCTGAGAAGCCATAGTTTTTTGTGGCAGTTTGATCCTGCCAGATAAGCATAAACTGCCAACTCCGCAACGTCTTAGCTGTTTGCCTCCACGCCTATCCCGCCAATGGCAACCCTCTTGCCCCTCTTCCGCCCAAGGGGGGCAACATCCCCAAGAGTCGCTTCCACGTCCGTGACTTCATTTTCATTTAATCCAATATAGCCCGCCATGATTTTGAAAATAGCCGGCGCGCCCGCGCTTTCCGCCTTTCGGGAACAAAAACTGACCGCCGAACTGCAAGCCGTGGAACCCGGCGTCAGCGGCGTTTCGGCCCGTTTCGTCCATTTCGCCGAACTCGAACGGCCCTTGGCCGAAGAGGAAGCCCGGACGCTGGAACAAGTCCTAGGCCACGCGCCGGGGGGCGACGGCCCCACGGACGGCACGCGCTTTCTGGTGGCGCCGCGCATCGGCACGGTTTCGCCCTGGTCCAGCAAGGCCACCGACATCGCCAAACGTTGCGGCCTGGACGCGGTGAAGCGCATCGAGCGCGGCGTCGAATATGCGCTGCGCGGATCAATCGCCGACCCGCAAGCCGTCAAAAGCCTGCTGCACGACCGCATGACCCAGGTTGTCTTGGGCGAAGATGAAGCCGGGCGGCTGTTCAGCCACCACGAACCCGCCCCGGTCGGCCATGTGCCGCTGCTGGCGCAAGGCCGGGAAGCCTTGGCCGCCGCCAACCGCCAACTGGGCTTGGCGCTGTCGGAAGACGAGTTGGACTATCTGGCGGACAGCTTCACCGCGCTGGGCCGCGACCCGGCGGACGTGGAGCTGATGATGTTCGCCCAGGCCAATTCCGAGCATTGCCGCCACAAGATTTTCAACGCCTCCTGGATCATCGACGGGGAAGAGCAGCCGCACAGCTTGTTCGGCATGATCCGCCACACCAAGGCCCGCAGCCCGGACGGCATCATCTCCGCCTACAGCGACAACGCCGCCGTCATCGCAGGGCCGCAGGCGCAGGTCTTCCTGCGCGACCCGCACAGCCTGGAATATGGCTACCGCGAGGAAAACGCCCATATCCTCATGAAAGTGGAGACGCACAACCACCCCACGGCGATTTCCCCCCACCCCGGCGCGGCCACCGGCTCGGGCGGGGAAATCCGCGACGAGGCGGCGACCGGGCGCGGTTCGCAGACCAAGGCCGGGCTGACTGGCTTCTCCGTCTCCCATCTGAAAATCCCCGGCTTCCGCCAGCCCTGGGAAGAAGACTTCGGCAAGCCGGGGCGGATCAGTTCCGCGCTGGACATCATGCTGCAAGGCCCGCTAGGCGGGGCGGCGTTCAACAACGAATTTGGCCGACCCAACCTCGCCGGTTATTTCCGCAGCTTCGAGCAAGCCGGCCCGGCCGGAACCGGCCTGCTCGGCTACCACAAGCCGATCATGATCGCCGGCGGCATGGGCAACATCCGCCCCGAACTGGTCGCCAAGGGCGGCATCCCGCCCGGTGCGGCGATTGTCGTGCTGGGCGGCCCGGCCATGCTCATCGGCCTAGGCGGCGGCGCGGCGTCCTCGCAAGCCTCGGGCGAAGGCGCGGAAGATCTGGACTTCGCCTCGGTGCAGCGGGAAAACCCGGAAATGCAGCGGCGTTGCCAGGAAGTCATCAACCGCTGCAACGCGCTGGGCGCGGACACGCCTATCCTGTCCATCCACGATGTGGGCGCGGGTGGCATCTCCAACGCCCTACCGGAAATCATCCACGACGGCGGGCGCGGGGCCAAGTTTGAGCTGCGCAAAGTGCCGAACGACGAGCCCGGCCTGTCGCCGCTGCAAATCTGGTGCAACGAGGCGCAGGAGCGCTACGTCCTCGCCATCAAGCCCGAAGCCGTGGCGCTGTTCGACGCATTCTGCCAGCGCGAACGCTGCCCTTACGCCGTGGTCGGCCACGCGACCGAAGAGGAGCAATTGATCCTCGGCGACGAGTTGTTCGGCAACCGCCCCATCGACATCCCCATGTCCCTGCTGTTTGGCAAGCCGCCGAAGATGCGCCGCGACGTGGCCCGGCTCCAACCACAGTTGCCCGCGTTGAACTTGGCGGGCATCCACATCGCCGACGCCGCCCAGCGCATCCTGGCTTTTCCGGCAGTGGCGGACAAAAGCTTTTTGATCCACATCGGCGACCGCTCGGTCGGCGGGCTGGTGGCGCGGGACCAGATGGTCGGCCCCTGGCAGGTTCCCGTCGCCGACGTGGCCGTCACCGCCTCGGGCTTCCATGCCTACACCGGCGAGGCCATGGCGATGGGCGAGCG
>CAZOTR010000070.1:16922-19266 GCA_964582755.1 uncultured Methylococcaceae bacterium
ACCCGCTTGATTCTGATTGACTTGGGGCTGGGCAAGAACCGCCTGGGCGGCTCGGTGCTGGCCCAGGTTTACCGGCAAATGGGCAATGAATGCCCGGACTTGGACAACCCTGGTCTATTCAAAGCCTTCTTCGCGGAGATCCAGGCGCTCAACCAAGACGGCTTGTTGCTGGCCTACCACGACCGCTCCGACGGCGGGCTGTGGGCCACCGTTTGCGAAATGGCCTTCGCCGCCCGCGCAGGGGCGGAGATCGAAGTGGACGGCCTCGGCGAAGATCCGCTGGCCGCGCTGTTCAACGAAGAACTGGGCGCGGTGGCGCAAGTGCGCGAGGAGCATCTGAGCGCGGTTTTGGCCCGGCTGCAAGCGGTTGGGCTGGACCAGGCGCTGCATGTCATCGGCCAGCCCCGCGACGACCGGCGCATTGTCATCAGCCGCCAAGGCCAAGAGTGGTTTGGTGCCAGCCGCGCCGAATTGCAAAAAGTCTGGGCGGAAACCAGCTACCGGATGCAGGCGCTGCGCGACAACCCCGAGTGTGCACAGACGCAGTTCGAAACGGTGGGCGACGACAACGATCCCGGCCTGCACAGTGCTTTAAGCTTCGATGTGAAGGAAGACATCGCCGCGCCCTTCATCCACACAAGCCGTCCCCGCGTAGCCATCCTGCGCGAGCAAGGCGTCAACGGCCATGTGGAGATGGCGGCGGCGTTCGACCGGGCCGGTTTCGCCAGTGTGGATGTGCATATGAGCGACATTCTCGAAGGCCGTTTGAGCCTGAAGGACTTCAAGGGCTTGGCGGCTTGCGGCGGCTTTTCCTACGGCGACGTGCTGGGCGCGGGCGGCGGCTGGGCCAAGTCCATCCTGTTCAACCCTAGGGCGCGGGACGAATTCGCCGCGTTCTTCAACCGTGCGGACAGCTTCGGGCTGGGCGTGTGCAACGGCTGCCAGATGATGGCGCATTTGCGCGGGCTGATCCCCGGCGCGGCGCACTGGCCGAGCTTCCAACGCAACCTCTCCGAGCAATTCGAGGCCCGCGTAGCGATGGTGGAAGTCCTGCCCTCCCCGTCCATCTTCCTGTCCGGCATGGCCGGTTCACGCTTGCCCGTGGTCGTCGCCCATGGCGAAGGCCGCGCCGAATTCCAGGAAGACCCCCGCCTCGTGTTGGACGAAGGCTTGGCCGCGCTGCGCTATGTGGACAACCGGGGACAGGCGACGGAAGCCTTCCCGTCCAACCCCAACGGCTCGCCGCTAGGCATCACCGGCCTGACCACGGCGGACGGCCGCTTCACCATCATGATGCCACATCCCGAGCGCTGCTTCCGCACCGTGCAAAACTCCTGGCACCCCACCGACTGGGGCGAGTATGGGCCGTGGATGCGGATGTTTAGGAATGCCAGGGTTTGGGTGGGCTAATGTAGGCCGGAATAAGCCCGCCCACAACGGTGTCGGCCCCTGTTGCGGCGTTGCGGCGGGCGTTTCCGGCAATTGGCCTCGACGGGGGCCAATCAGCAAGCCGGACAAGCCGGAAACGCCGCGCCCGAACGCCACGTTAAACCGGCAAAGCCCGTGCGGCGCGGCTTATTCCGGCCTACCTTATCCCGAACTCAGGTTAAACTTGGAGCTGGTTTTCGTGAAGCTGCTTGCGGCCGCCGGCAAAAGCCCAGGGATTGGGCCGGTCTTATATTGCCTGTGGGCAAGCTGCGCCATCGGCCTGTCAATCGCCTTGGCTGGCCTGTCTTCCGAGAGTGTCACCCGCCTCTTGGTGATTGCGTTCCTTTTCGGCCAGATCCTATGGCGTTCGGCCTTGGTGAAAGCCTTCCCCCAGCTTGCGCCCAAGACGCGCTTCATGACCCTGGGCACGGTCCTGGCCTGCGTGGTGGAGGGTTTCCACATGATCTCCATGCCGGTCTTCCCCTCCTTGCGCATTGGCTGGGACACTCCCGTCGCGCAGGGACTGGTTTATTACGCGCTGGACCTGCTGTTCACCGTGCCGGCTTATCTGGTGATCTTCGCGGCCATCTGGCATTTCATCCAGCGCCATCATTTCACGCTCTGGCGCTACATCCTTGTCATGGGCTTGGCGCAGGCGCTGGGCGACGGCGGGCTGTTTTTTTTCCTCAACGCCCCCGCGATGCTCGTCTTCCTGCCCTACCCGATGACCAACTACCATGCGATCAATGTCATTCCTTTTCTGGCGGTCCGGGGCGACCTGGGGCATGGGCGGCCGGCGGGCATTGGCAGCTACCTTGCCATTCCGGGCGTGGTTGGAACCTATCTCGTCTGCGGCGCGACCATCAAGCTGCTGGGCAGGCATTTCGGGCTTGAAACAAACTGAAACCTCGCTCCC
>CAZOTR010000071.1:0-19137 GCA_964582755.1 uncultured Methylococcaceae bacterium
GGCCGGGAAGAGTGTGGATTGGGGAATAACAATGAATCTCATCGAAAGGCTTGCGGCGGCTTTCCTTGCCAGGGAAGGTCGAATGGTGTAAAAATCACCGATTCTTCAACGCCCCCGCCCAAAAATTTAGCGTTTTTGCGGGCCGGGAAGTTGAACCCATCACAATAAAGTTGGTCGGAGGAGAGTTCTTATGAAAACGAAAGTGGCGAGTGCGTTGGGTCTTTTGTTGCTTGCGGGAGCGTTCAGCGCATCGGTCTGCGCCGATGTCGCGTTGAAAGACAATACGGAGATCGTCGGCAAGTGGCTGCTGGAGTCCGTCGCGCCAGGCCTGAACAAGCCGAAGATCGAGGAACAAAGAACTTGGGAATTCCGCGCCAACGGCGTGGCCGTCACTTCGGGATACAACCGCCATTTAAAGCAGGACGACTCTCGGGAGTTTAAATACGAGATAGTTGACGGCAAAATCAAGGCGGAAGATCCGGGCAGGCCCGGCAAAACCGTGGAATATGCCGTTTACGAAAAGACCGGCGATGCCATGATCTTGAAAGGCGGCATTGAAGGCTTCTACTTTTTCAAGAAAAAATAACAAGACTTTTTAGCGAGGTGAACAATGAAAAATTTTTTTGAGTTTGACCAAGACGACAAAAAACTTTGGTTGGGGCTGGCGGCGGTCGCTGTCTTCTATATCATCGCGTTTTCCCTGTTTTGGGGGGGGGGCGTGTTCAAGCACATTGAAACAGCCCTGTTCTCTGTGTTGGTAGCCTTCCTGCCGGGCTATACCATCTTGAAATTGTTCTTCGACAAGCTCTCCATCAGCGATAACAAGATCGCCGACAAGGTGATGTTTTCGTTCGCTCTTTCCATCACCCTTATGGTTTTGCTGTATTTCCCAACCAACTTGAGGCATGGCTTGAACACCGATGAGAAAAGTTGGGGGTCGATCAGCGACAACACAGTTCTGCTTTTCTTGCTGGTGCTGGTGCTGGGTGCCGCCTTTGGGGTGAAGTATTACCAGAACAAGAAAAAAGGCCTTGTCTGACAGCCCGCAACTGGATGGACAGCCATGAGTAACCAGGATCGCAAAGCCCCAAATATTCTGCAAGTGATAGGCAGCGTGCTGTCTGCGGCTTTTGGCGTGCAAAGCGACAAGAACCGTCAGCGCGATTTCCAGCACGGTAACGCGGCCACCTTTATCGGCGCGGGGTTGGTCGCCACCATTCTGTTTATTTTGTTGATTTACGGGGTAGTCAGATTGGTGATCGGATAGTTGGGGATTCGCTTTCCCCCTCCGTCACTCGGCTGGAAACGTTGCTTCAGGCGTTTCCAGCCCTAAGCAAGTTTCCATCTCCGTTAGGTGTGTCAGCGCCGGTTGACTTCTTTGCGGGTAAGCCGGTTTAGCAGGGACCAGGCTTCTTGTTTTTGCGCGTCGTTCCCATGCTCCGCCACATCGTCAAGTATTGCCCTGGCGGCCTCGCCATCGCCCATGTCGAAATAAGCCTTGGCTAGATCCAGCTTGGTTTCCTGCTCGTCCATTTCCGTCAAGGCCATGTAGCCGGCTGAATCTTCGTCAAATTGCACGGTGGCTTCGTCATCGGCCGTAGGTATTTGCTCAGGCTCGAATGCAAATTCCAGCGCGGATTCTTCCTGCCGCTGTTCCTGTGCTTCCGGGATGGGCTTTAAAGACTCGGACTCGCTGAGGACGCCTAATTCGGCGAGAATATCGTCCAGGGTTTTATCCTGGATATCCAGCGCCCCGCCATTAGCGCTGGTTTGACTCTTGTCGAGAGGGACAATATTGTCGATTTGGAGAAGGTCGGAATCGGCCCCCGCTTCGCTCGGCGCAGAGCCTGCGGGTTCCGTCGCAAAGAAGTCGTAGGCGATGGCCGTTGTCTGCGCCTCTTCGTCGGTCGAATCCTGTGGCTGGTTTTCGGCGATGGACGAGAGCGGATAGCCGTAAGACTCTTCGTCTTCTTTTTGGAAAAGATAGTCCTCTTCTTCCTGCCCGGATTCCGCCGCCAAGGATGATTCTGCCGAAGTCCCACGCTTGTCGATAGCGGCGGGAGGAGCTTGGTGCCTGCCGCCATCGCCGAACAAGGGGCTGCCCGGGCATAGTTCTTGGCCCATTTCGGTGACTTTTTCCCAAAATTCCGGTTTTTCTGCCTTGTGGGTCGGTGCCAGTTCCTCGGCGAATTTCTCAAAAGCCTGGGCATTTTCGGTGGCGTAGTGAATCTCCAGCAGCTTTAGCTTGCATTCGTCCCGTTCGGGGTTTTGGGCGATGGCGCTGTGGATCAATTCCTCGGCTTGCTTGTAGCGGCCATAGGCTAGGTAAACATCGGCTTCCGAAATAGGATCCACTTCCTCCATTTCGCCGCCCAAGGCGTCGAAGTCGCTGGGCGTGAATTCGCTGAGGAACGAGCTTCTTGCCGTGGTGGTGGTGGTTTGCTCGGAAATTCCTGACGTCTGGCCGAGTGGCGCGGCCACTACTGGTCTTTTTGCTTGGAGCATTTTTTCCCTGTCGCTCAAGGTCAAAATGCTTTCCGTGTCGTCGATCATTGCCGCGCGTCGGCGTTTGACTAGCCACACTGCGGCGGCGAGCAGGATGACAATGCCACCGGCCACTGTGTAGCTGGGGTGTTCAAGCAATTCCGCCAGGATTCCCTCGTCTTTTTGCGGGGGTGCGACCGGCTGCGCAGGTTTGGGCTGCGGCGCGGGGGGCTGCTTGGCGACGGGCCGGGGAGGCGGTGCCGGCGGGGTTGGCTTCGGTGTCGTTTGGGCTTCCGGCGCGGGCTGGGGGGCTGGAACGGTGCGCGGCGCCTCTTTTGGCGGCTCGACAGGCGGCACTTTCGCCGGTTCCATGCTCGGTTGCGGAGTGGCGGCCGTCGGCGTAGTCGGCTGGGCGGCGGGGGGCGGCACAGGCGCAGCTTGCGGTGCTTGCTTTTGCTGGGCTTGCAGGGCGGCGATTTGTTCGTCCTTCAAGCTCAACAGCCTTTGCATGCCCGACATTTGCTCTTTCAAGTCGGCGAGGCTTTTGCGGATTTCCTCGTTTTCCTGTTTGACCGTGTCGGCAACGGCGAGCGCTATATCTTCCTTGGAGGTGCCGGCCTTGCCCTTCGCGCTGGGGCCGGCGGTTTCCCCCTGGGACTTGCCGGATTCGGTGGGCGCCAGAAGTTTCAACTGTCCTTGCGGGCTGGCCGATTCGCCTGCCACCGGAATCCCGCCTTCGGGTCTCGCCGTTTTGGCCGCCAGCCTTCCGGTATGGCGGAGCGTTGGCGGCGCGGAAAGCGCGCCGGTAAGCCGCGTGATGCTTTCCCGGTCGGGGATGGTGATGGTTTCGCCCGCCTTCAAGGCATTGATGTCGTTTCTGTAAAAGGCGCGGGGGTTGGCCTTGTACAAGGCCCTCATCATCTTTTCCTGGCTGACCGAGGCGTCTTGGTTGGTTTGCGCGGCGATGCCCCACAAGGTTTCGTTTTTGTTGACCGGCCCGTACTGCGTTCCGGTGACAGGCACTTGTTCCACAGGTTCCGGCGCCTCGACCACCCTGGCGGGCCTGCGCGGTTTTTCCACGACGGGAGAAGGTTCGATGTAGGCGGGACGCCGGACGGGTTGGGCGAACGGGCGCTCGACGGGTTCTGTTTCGGGCAATTCCTCCTCAGCGGCTTCGTCTGCCTGGAAGCTGGCCGGCGGGTCTAGCAACACGGTGAATTCGCGTTGCAAACGGCCTTGCGGCCAGTGGACCTCGATCATGAAATTCAGGAAGGGTTCGCGGATTGATTCCAGCGAACTCACTTTGATGACATAGCTGCCGTCCGCCCTCTGTTGCGGCGTGAAACGCAATTTGGAAAGCGAGTAATGCCGCTCGATGCCGGCCCGTGAGAACGCCTCCGGGGAGGCAAGGGTGACGCGGATGCTCGACAGCTCGTCGTCGCCCGATGTCTCTAGCGGAATTTCTGCATTCAGCGATTGGTTCAACGCGGAGTGCAACCTTATGTCGCCAATGCCAAGCGCGTTCGCGCCCAACGGGGCTAACAAACTCATCAACGCCAAGGTTTTTGAAATCTTTCGCACTTCGCTTGCTCCTAAAATTCATCCATTTAGCAAAACCGAATCGCCGGTCCGGCCCGTGATGCCGGAAGACATCGGAAAATTAGCCTTAGATAAAGTTTTTTACCAGTACTTCAGCAATTTGAACGCTATTCAGTGCGGCACCCTTGCGGACATTGTCGGATACCACCCAGAGATCCAATCCGCGTGGGTGCGATATGTCTTCGCGGATTCTGCCGACATAAACCGCGTCCTGGCCGGCTGCTTCGCCCACAGCAGTAGGATAGCCTCCCGGCAGCCGTTCGTCGACTACTGTGATGCCTGGAGCGTGTTCCAATAGCTCTTTGGCGCGCTCGGCGGTGATTTTTTCGCGCGTTTCGATGTGCACGGCCTCGGAGTGGCCATAGAACACCGGCACACGAACCGCCGTCGGGTTGACCAGGATTGAATCGTCACCGAGGATTTTACGGGTTTCCCAGACCATTTTCATTTCTTCTTTAGTGTAGCCGTTTTCTTGGAACACATCGATCTGGGGAAGCACGTTGAAGGCGATCTGCCGGGGGTACACCGTCGGCGTGACCGGCTTGCCGTTGAGCAGCCTCGCCGTCTGCTCCGCCAGCTCGTCTATGGCTTTTTTGCCGGTCCCGGACACCGCCTGGTAGGTGCAGACATTGATGCGTTCGATGCCCACCGCGTCATGGATGGGCTTCAGCGCCACCAGCATCTGGATGGTGGAGCAGTTGGGGTTGGCGATGATGCCGTGGTTCTTGTACAGGGCGATGGCCTCGGGGTTCACCTCCGGCACCACCAGGGGAATGTCGTCCTGGTAGCGGAATTGGGAGGTGTTGTCCACGACCACGCAGCCGGCGGCGGCGGCGATGGGCGCCCAATGGGCGGACACCGAGGCGCCCGCCGAGAACAGGCCGATTTGCGCCTTGGACCAGTCGAATCCGGCCACGTCCAGGACGGCCAGGGATTCGCCTTTGAATTCGACGGTCTTGCCGGCCGAGCGGGCGCTGGCAAGCGGGTAGACCGTACCCACCGGAAAATCGCGCTGTTCCAGGATGGCCAGCATGGTTTCGCCGACTGCGCCGGTGGCGCCGAGGACCGCGACATTGTAGGTCTTGCTCATTGTGGGCTCGCTGGTTTATTCCTTGGAGGCCCGCAGGGCCGCGACGATGGCGTCGCCCATGCCGGCCGTGTTGATTTTTTGCATGCCCTCCGAATGGATGTCGGGGGTGCGCAAGCCCGCGTCCAAGGCGGAGATGACGGCTTTTTCCACCCGTCCGGCGTTGGCGGCGTCGCCGAAGCTGTAGCGCAGCAGCATGGCCACCGACAGGATGGTGGCTATCGGGTTGGCGATGCCTTTCCCGGTGATGTCCGGGGCGGAACCGTGGATCGGTTCGTACATGCCCTTGCCGTTTTTGTCCAGGGAGGCGGAGGGCAACATGCCGATGGAGCCGGTGAGCATGGCGGCGCAGTCGGAGAGGATATCGCCGAACAGGTTGTCGGTCAGCATCACGTCGAACTGCTTGGGGTTGCGCACCAACTGCATGGCTGCATTGTCCACATAGATATGGCTGAGGGCAACATCCGGGTATTCCTTGCCGACTTCGATCACCACTTCGCGCCATAGCTCGGTGGTTTCCAGCACGTTCGCCTTGTCCACGGAACACAGGCGCTTGTCGCGCTTTTGCGCGATCTGGAAGCCGATGTGGGCAATGCGGCGGATTTCCGATTCGTTGTAGATCAGCGTGTTGTAGCCTTCGCGCTCGCCTTGTTCGTTGACGCGGCGTCCGCGCGGCTTGCCGAAATAAATGCCGCCGGTCAACTCGCGCAGGATCATGATGTCCAGCCCGGACACCACCTCGGGCTTGAGCGTGGAAGCCGCCACCAGTTGCGGGTAGAGGATGGCCGGACGCAGGTTGGCGAACAATTCCAATTCGGACCGCAGGCCCAGCAGGCCGCGCTCGGGGCGGACGGAGTAGTCCAAAGGCTCCCATTTCGGGCCACCCACCGCGCCGAGTAGGATGGAGTCGGCCTGGCGGGCCAGGTTCAAGGTTTCGGCGGGGAAGGGGGTTCCCGTGGCGTCGTAGGCCGCGCCGCCGATGAGCCCTTGCTCGGTTTCGACGCGCAGGCCAAATTCGGCGCGCAAGCAGTCGAGAACCTTCAGGGCTTCGTTGACGATTTCAGGGCCGATGCCATCACCTGGCAATACAGCGATTTTCTTGGTCATGGGTCTTAACGTCTCAAATCACGATGGAATGGCGAACAGCCAAGGCGCTTCCTCAGCGCGTTTGGCTTCATAGGCCTTGATAGCTTCGCTGCGTTGCAGCGTCAGGGCAATATCGTCCAGGCCATTCAGCAGGCGGTGCTTTCTCGACGGGTCGATGTCGAAGTGGATGACCTCGCCAAAGCGCGTGGTGATGGTCTGCTCGGCCAGATCCACGTCCAGCGTGTAGCCGGGCTTGCATTCCCGGAACAGGTGGTCAACGGCGGCGCTGGCTAGCTTGATCGGCAGTATCCCGTTTTTAAAGCAGTTGTTATAAAAGATGTCGGCGAAGCTGGGGGCGATGATGACCCGGAAGCCATAATCTTCCAATGCCCAAGGGGCGTGCTCGCGGGACGAGCCGCAGCCGAAGTTTTCTCGTGTCAGCAGGATGCCCGCGCCGTGGTAGACCGGCTGGTTGAGGATGAAGTCGGGGTTCAACGGGCGGTTGTCGCAATCCATCCCCGGTTCGCCGCGGTCCAGATAGCGCCATTCGTCGAACAGATAAGGGCCGAAGCCGCTGCGCCGTATCGACTTGAGGAACTGCTTGGGGATGATGGCGTCGGTGTCGATGTTGGCCCGGTCCAGCGGAACCACCCGTGCGCTGATTTTTTTGAACGGTTTCATGGTTTTTTCTTACCCTTGGGCTTGGCCGCCGGGGGGGCGGATGAGGCGGGTTTGCCGGCTGCTTTGGATTTCCCTGGAGCCGGCGCGGCGGTCTTGTCGGCCTGCTTGGGTTTTCCCGCAGGATGCGCCGTCGCTTTGGCTTTGTGCTGTTCGGCGTGGGCGGTGGCGGAATCCGGGTTGGGGGGAACCCTGGGAGGCTGCTCCTCAAGCTTGCTGATATCGACGAAATGGCCGTAGATGGCCGCCGCCGCTGCCATGGCCGGGCTGACCAGATGGGTGCGCCCGCCGAAGCCTTGCCGCCCCTCGAAATTGCGGTTGGAGGTGGAGGCGCAGCGTTCGCCCGGTTCCAGGCGGTCGGCGTTCATCGCCAGGCACATGGAGCAGCCGGGGTCGCGCCATTCAAAGCCGGCGTCCTTGAAAATCTGGTCCAGCCCTTCCTCTTCGGCTTGCCGCTTGACCAGCCCGGAACCGGGGACGATCAACACTTGCTTGACGCTGGCGGCTTTCTTCTTGCCCCGCGCCACCTCGGCGGCGGCGCGCAGGTCTTCGATGCGGCCATTGGTGCAGGAGCCGACGAAGACCTTGTCGAGGCGGATGTCGGTGATATGTATGCCGGGTTTCAGATCCATGTATTGCAAGGCGCGGGCCATGCCTTCTTTTTTGACCGGATCTTTTTCCTGCTCGGGGTCCGGCACCAAGGCGTTGACCGGCAAGGTCATTTCCGGCGAGGTGCCCCAGGTGACTTGCGGCTTGATGGTGGCGGCGTCGAGTTCGACCACCACGTCGAATTGCGCGTTGGCGTCGCTGCGCAGTTCGCGCCAGACCGCCGCCGCCTTTTCAAACGCCTCGCCTTGCGGGGCGAAGGGACGATCTTTGACGTAATCGAGGGTGGTATCGTCCACGCCGATCAAGCCCGCCCGCGCACCGGCCTCGATGGCCATGTTGCACAGGGTCATGCGGCCTTCCATGGAGAGGGCGCGGATGGCGTCGCCGCCGAACTCGATGGTGTGGCCGGTGCCGCCGGCGGTGCCGATCTTGCCGATGATGGCCAGGGCGATGTCTTTGGCGGTGACGCCCGCCTCGACCTGCCCGTCTACCAAAATCAGCATGTTCTTGGCCTTGCGCTGGATCAGCGTCTGCGTCGCCAGCACATGCTCGACTTCGGAGGTGCCGATGCCGACCGCCAACGCGCCGAACGCGCCGTGGGTGGATGTGTGCGAATCGCCGCAGACCACGGTCATGCCCGGCAGGATCGCGCCCTGCTCGGGGCCGATGACATGGACGATGCCTTGGCGGGGGTCGGCCATGTTGAACTCGGTGATGCCGAATTCGGCGCAGTTTTGCTCCAGGGTTTCCACCTGCAAGCGGGAGACCGGGTCGGCGATGCCCAGCTCGCGGCCCGTGGTCGGCACGTTGTGGTCGGCGACGGCGAGGTTGGCCGCCACCCGCCAGGGTTTGCGCCCGGCCAGCCTAAGCCCTTCAAAGGCTTGCGGGGAGGTGACCTCATGCACTAGTTGGCGGTCGATGTAGATCAGGGCCGATCCGTCCGCTTCGAGGCCGACCAGATGCTGGTCCCAAAGCTTGTCATATAAAGTTTTATCGGTCATGTGGCTATCCGATGAGAGGCCGCCCAAAAGCGCGGCCAGCGAGTGAGTTAAGAGCTTATTGTTGTCGGGCGAGGCGGAAACTCCGCCGCCTCCCCACTATACAAGCTTGCCGGTCAAGAACTTTTAGGCCAGCGCCGCAAACACCTTGGCGGTGATCTCCTGGACGCTGCCCACGCCTGCGACGGACGAATATTTCAGCAATCCCTCGGCGGCCTTGCCCTGGTAGTAGCCGACCAGGGGCTTGGTCTGTTCATGGTAAACCGCCAAGCGCTTGCGCACGGTTTCTTCCCTGTCGTCTTCGCGCTGCACCAAGGGTTCGCCGGTTTCGTCGTCCGCGCCGTCCTGGCGTGGCGGGTTGAACACGATGTGGTAGGTCCGGCCCGATCCGGGGTGGACGCGGCGGCCGCTCAGACGCTGGATGATCTCCTCGTCTGCCACGGCGATTTCCAGCACATGGTCCAGGCTGATGCCCATCGCCGCCAGTCCGTCGGCTTGCGCGATGGTCCGGGGGAAGCCGTCGAGCAGGAAGCCGTTCTTGCAATCGTCCGCATGGATGCGTTCCTGGATGAGCCCCAGGATGATCGCGTCCGACACGAGCTGGCCGGCGTCCATGATTTTTTTGGCTTCCAGCCCCAGCGGGGTTCCCGCGCGCACGGCAGCCCGCAGCATGTCGCCGGTGGAAATTTGCGGGATGCCGAATTTTTCGGTGATGAACTGGGCCTGGGTGCCTTTCCCCGAGCCAGGGCTACCCAGAAGGATCACTCGCATCGTTTGCCACTCCTCATAAAAATAGGGATTTTGTCACAAAATGCAGGCCAATGTCACCGATAGAGATTGTTTTGGGCGACATAAATCGTTCCCAGGCAGCGCAAAGGCGGCTGCTTTGGGCGGCTGCGCTTAAGGTTTGTACAGCTTGAACGCCCGTTTCGCGGCGGAGGCGTCCAACTGTTCCTGGTACATTCTCGGCACTCCGCCTTGTAGCGTTCCCCAAAAGACATTGGGGTTCGGTTGCCAGCGCAGCAGCAAGGGCTGGCGCTGGAACAGCAGATAGGCATGGTGTTGGCGGGTTTGCACGAGATGCATCCAAATCGCCGACACCGCCTCCTCTTGGTGGGTGAATTCGCCGAGAACCTGCGTCCCCGGCACTCCTTCGACCATCCACGCCGAGAATTCAACGCATAGGACTTTAATCATGGCTGTCTTGCCTCTTTGGCGATAGGGGGGCTTGCGGCCTGGGCCGCCAGCATCTCCTCGGCATGGGCCAGGGTCTGCGGTGTGATGCGGACCCCGCCCAACATGCGGGCGATTTCGTGCTTGCGTTGGCCGGATTGGAGTTTGCGCACCTGGGTTTGCGTGCTGGTCTGGTCGCTGGTTTTTTCCACCAGTAGATGATGATGCCCAAGGGCGGCGACCTGATGCAAGTGGGTGACGCAGAATATTTGGCGGTCTTGCCCCAGGGCGCGGAGCTTTTGGCCGACGATCTCGGCGACGCCGCCGCCGATGCCGCTGTCCACTTCGTCGAAGACCAGGGTGGGCGCGGTTTTGCTGTCGGTGGCGGCGACTTGTATGGCAAGGCTGATGCGCGACAGTTCGCCGCCGGAGGCGACCTTGCCCAAGGGGCGCGGCGGCAGGCCGGGGTTGGCGCTGACCAGGAATTCGACGCGGTCGTTGCCGTAAGGCGTGGGGGCTTGCCCCGGCTCGGCGGTGGTTTCGATGAGGAATTGGCCTTGCGGCATGCCCAGTTCGCGGATGGTGGCGGAGATAAGTGCTTGCAGCCTTTGCGCGCCCTCGGCGCGGCTGTGCGACAGCCGTCCGGCCAGTTCGCGGTATTCCCGTTCTAGGGCTTCCGCCTCGCCTTGCAAACGGGCGAGGGTTTCGCTGCCAAGTTCGATGCCGGCCAGTTCATGGCGCAATTGCTCCACATGCCGGCGCAAGTCGCGGGGAGGCACTTGGTGCTTGCGGCCTAGGCGGTGCAAGTCGCCCAACTTTTCGTCCAGCCATTGCAGACGCCGGGGATCGGCCTCCAGTTTTTCCAAGTGTCGGCGCAGTTCCGAGCCGGCTTCCTTGACCTGTATCCGCGCCTCGTCCAACAGTTGCTTGATGCCGTTGAATTCGGGGGCGAGTTGGCCGAGTTCGCCCAAGGCGTGGAGGGTCTGGTTGAGCAGGGCGTTGACTGAATGCTGCTCGTCCTCGGCCAGCCGTTCCAGTTGCGCTTGGCCGAGGCTGAGGATTTTTTCCATGTTCGCCTGGCGGGTGTGTTCTTCCGCCAGCGCGTCATAATCCAGCGCTTCGACCCCGTGTTGCTCCATTTCCTCGATCTGGTAGCACAGCAGTTCGACGCGGCCTGCGCCTTCCTGGGCGGCGCGGCTGCCGGCGTCAAGTTCCTCGCGCACACGGCGCCAGCGGCGGTAGGCGTCGGCCAGCGCGTCCAACAGGGGCTGGTTGCCGGAGGAGGCGTCCAGCAGGCGGCGCTGCTCGGCGCTTTCCAGCAGGCGCAGATGGGCATGCTGGCCGTGGATTTCCACCAGCTTGGAAGCCAACTCTTGCAGGGCTTGCAAAGTGGCCGGGCGGTTGTTGACGAAAGCCTTGGAACGCCCGTCTAGGGCAACCACGCGGCGGATCAGACAGCTCTCTTCTTCGTCCAGCAACTCGCGCTCCGCCAGCCAGGCGCGGGCTTCGGGGGCACCTTTGAGGTCGAAGGCCAGATCGATTTCGGCGCGGGCCGCGCCGGGGCGGATCAGGCCGGAATCGGCGCGGTCGCCCAGGGCCAGGCCCAGCGCGGTGAGCAAGATGGACTTGCCGGCCCCGGTTTCGCCAGTGAGGACGGTCAGGCCGGGTTCCAATTCCAAGGATAGGGTGGCGACGACGGCGAGGTCTTTGATGTCCAGGGTGTGCAGCATGGTCAGTAGCCGCCGCTCCAGTTGAGTTTTTCGCGCAGGATCGCAAAGAAGTCATGGCCCAGCGGATGCAAAATGCGGAAGGGCCGACCGGCCTTGGCGATGCGGATGCGGTCGCCCAATTGCACATCGGGAATGGAGACGTTGTCGCAGGCCAGCCTGGCCCGGAAATCCCGGCTCGGGCGGAAGGCAATCTCCACCACGCTGTCGTCGGCGATGACGATGGGGCGGTTGGTCAGCGAGTGCGGGTTGATGGGCACCAGTTCGATCACTTTCAGCGTCGGGTAGAGGATCGGCCCGCCGCCGGACAGCGCGTAGGCCGTCGAGCCGGTGGGCGTGGACACGATCAGCCCGTCGGAGCGCTGCGAGTTGAGGAACACGCCGTCGATGAAGGTGACGATTTCGATCATGCTGGTGGAGTTCCAACTATGGATCACCACATCGTTGACGGCGGTCTGTTCGGCGACGGTCGCGCCGTCGCGCAGGATGGTCGCCTGTAGCAATTGGCGCTCCTCCTCGCGGAAGCTGCCCGCCAGGATTTCGTCCAGGCTGGCCAAGGCCAGTTGCGGGCTGATATCGACCAAAAAGCCCAGCCTGCCCAGGTTCACGCCGATCAAGGGGATGTCATGCCCGGCGAGGAGGCGCGCCGCAGTCAACAACGTGCCGTCGCCGCCGATGACGATGGCCAAGTCGCAATGTCGGCCTATTTCCTCCAAGGGGAAGCTGCGTGGCGAGCCTTCGATGAATTGGGCGCAGTTCTGTTCCACCAGCACTTCGCGGCCGTGTTTCAGCAAGTGTTCGCACAGCGGCGGCAGGGTTTGCGCGATGCGCTCGGCGTCGGGCTTGCCGATGAGGGCGATGCGCTGGAAACGGTGGTCCATGGGGGCGGCTTCTAGTGAAGGCAGCATTTCTTGTATTTCTTGCCGCTGCCACAGGGGCAAGGATCGTTGCGGCCGACTTTTTCGCCGCGATGGATGGTGGGCTGCTGGTGCGGTTTGGAGGGGGAGAACTCCTCCTCCGCTTCCAACTTTGAGCTTTCGTGGGTCGCTTTGGGTGGGGGAATTTCGGCCAGCAACTGGAAAAGCTCGGCGCGGCGGTCTGGCATGGGCATGTCCACGAGACGGGGAGGCTCAGATCTGCGACTGCAAATAATTCGGCAGCCCCAGGCTTTCGACGAGGCCAAGCTGGGTTTCCAGCCAGTCGATATGCTCTTCCTCATCCCCTAAGATGTCCTGCAACAGGTCGCGGGAGACAAAGTCGGCGGCTTTTTCGCAATGGGCGACGGCTTCTTTGAGCAAGGCCACTGCCTGCGTCTCGAATTGCAAATCGCTTTGCAGCATCTCCACAGGATTTTCACCGATGCGCAGCCGTCCCAGTTCTTGCAGGTTGGGCAGCCCTTCCAGGAACAAGACGCGCTCGACCAGCTTGTCGGCATGTTTCATCTCGGCGATGGAGGCATGGTAGACCTTGCTGTTGAGCTGGCCTAGGCCCCAGTTCTTGAACATCCGCGCATGGAGGAAATACTGGTTGATGCCGATCAGTTCGTTGCCCAGGACGCGGTTCAGGGTGTCGATGACTTTGGTGTCGCCTTGCATGGTTTGGCTCCTTCAGGTGGGGACGGGCCACGGGATGCCGTGGCGCGGTGGACTCGGCAGAAATCGGATTGGCAATTATAGTATGTGCTTCTTGACACATTATCCAGCGGTTGCTAATTTGGCACTCGGGTTGCTAGAGTGCTAAACCGACGTGTTAAAACGAGTGCCAAAGCCGCGATGAGCGATGTGACAAAATATTCCGGGTTGAACGAACGCGCCCAGCATCTACTGAAGGTGTTGGTGGAGCGCTATATCAGCGACGGCCAGCCGGTGGGTTCCCGCGCCCTGTCCAGGGAGGCGGGCTTGAGCCTGAGCCCGGCGACGATCCGCAATGTCATGGCCGACTTGGAGGACATGGGGTTGATCACCGCCCCGCACACCTCCGCAGGCCGCATGCCCACAGTCAGCGGCTACCGGTTTTTCATTGACTCACTATTAACCGTCAAGCCCCTGCAACACGACATCGTCCGCCAGTTCCAGCGCGACTTGGAGCCTCTAATCGATGCCGAGGAGATCGTCGAAACCGCCTCAAGGCTGTTGTCGGACATGACCCACATGGCCGGGCTGGTCAGCCTGCCGCGCCGCGAGGCCGTCACCTTCCGCATGATCGAATTCCTGCCGCTGTCCGAGCAGCGCATCTTGGTGATCCTGGTCACCAACGAGCAAGAGGTGCAAAACCGCATCATCCATCCGTCCAAGGCGTTCAGCCCCGCCGAACTGACCACCGCCGCCAATTACCTGAATGCCGTCTACGCCGGCAAGGATCTGGCAGCGATCCGCGAAAGCCTGCTGCAAGAGTTGCAGCAAGCCCGCGAACAAATGGACCGCGAGGCGATCCAAGCCGCCGAAATCGCCGATCTAGCCTTGCAAGGCGGCGGCCAGCCGCGCCGGAAAGGCTTTGTGCTGACCGGCGAAATGAACCTCATGGACTTTGACGAACTGGCCAGCATGGAGCGCTTGCGCACATTGTTTTCCGCCTTCCGCCAGAAAGAGGACATGGTGCATTTGCTGGACCGCTGCCTGGAAACCTCGGGCGTGAAGATTTTCATCGGCGAGGAATCCGGCTACGAAGCCTTCGACCAATGCAGCCTGGTCACCGCGTCCTATGCCATCGACGAACACAATGTCGGCGTGTTGGGCGTCATTGGCCCCACTCGCATGAAATACGGGCGCGTCATCCCCTTGGTGGATCTGACGGCAAAATTATTGGGCGCCGCCTTGAATCACAAATCCTTGTCCCCATCTTAAGCCCCGGAAACGACAACCCCCTTGCCACCGATAAGGCGCAAGCCCCCGCCGCCCGCCGGTTTGCGCTGTAGGGCGGGCTTCAGCCCGCCTTAAGGCGGCCTAAAGGCCGCCCTACAGCGGATAGGCGGGAGCGCAAGCCGGGCGCGTGTGCTTTTGCGACAAATTATTAAGTATTGAGGAGCCAACCAGACATGAGTGAAGAGCAGTCTTTGCCAGAAGACACCGCCAGCAAACCCCAAGCCGGGCCGGAAGAAGCCGCCAAGGCCGTGGCAGCCGAAATCATCGACGACGACACCCTGGCGGAGTTGGAGGCTTTGTCGGTGGAGGAGGAAGAAAAGCCCGCCACCGCCCCCATCGAGCAACTGGCCGAGCAATTGACCGCCGCCATGCAGCGGGCCGAGCAATACCGCGACCAGGCTCTGCGCACCCAGGCCGAGATGGAAAACCTGCGCCGCCGCACGGAGAAGGAAATCCAAGATGCCCGCAAATTCGCGCTGGAACGTTTCGCCAAGGATTTGCTGGTCGTGCTGGACAGCCTGGAATTGGGCATCCAGGCGGCGGCAGGCGATGCCCCGGAAGTGGTCAAGCACCGCGAAGGCAGCGAACTGACCCTGAAGCAATTCCTGCAAGTGCTGGACAAGCACAATGTGCGGCCCGTCGAGGCTTTGGGCCAGAAGTTCGACCCCGCCCTGCATCAAGCCATGACCGTGGACCCCACGGCGGACGCCGAACCGAACACGGTGGTCAAGGTGTTCCAGAAAGGCTACACGGTCAACGACCGCCTGCTGCGCCCGGCCATGGTCGTCATCGCCCAAAAGGCTTGAAACCGGCGAGTTTGCCCCCATAACCCCAGCGACTAAATCTCGCTTAAACACCCAGAATTATTTACACGGAGAACTCCATGGCCAAAATTATCGGCATAGACTTAGGCACCACCAATTCCTGCGTCGCCATCCTCGACGGCGGCAGCGCGAAAGTGATCGACAACAGCGAAGGCGCGCGCACCACGCCCTCCATCATCGCCTTCACCAGCGACAACGAAGTGCTGGTCGGCCAGTCCGCCAAGCGCCAGGCCGTCACCAACCCGAAGAACACCTTGTTCGCCGTCAAGCGCCTGATTGGCCGCCGCTTCAAGGACGACGTGGTGCAGAAGGACATCAAGATGGTGCCCTACAAAATCACCGAGGCCGACAACGGCGATGCGTGGATTGACGTGCATGGCAAGAAGATGGCCCCGCCGGAAGTCTCCGCCCGCGTCCTGATGAAGCTGAAAAAAGACGCCGAAGCCTTCCTCGGCGAGGAAATCACCGAAGCCGTCATCACCGTCCCGGCCTATTTTAACGACAGCCAGCGCCAAGCGACGAAAGACGCCGGCCGCATTGCGGGCCTGGAAGTCAAGCGCATCATCAACGAACCGACGGCGGCGGCGTTGGCCTACGGCATGGACAAGAAGCGCGGCGACCAGAAAATCGCCGTCTACGACTTGGGCGGCGGCACCTTCGACATTTCGATCATCGAAATCGCCGAAGTGGACGGCGAGCATCAGTTCGAGGTGCTCTCCACCAACGGCGACACCTTCCTCGGCGGCGAAGACTTCGACCTGCGCATCATCGACTACCTGGCCGAAACCTTCAAAAAGGACACCGGCATCGACCTGCACAACGATTCGCTGGCCTTGCAGCGTTTGAAGGAAGAAGCCGAAAAAGCCAAGATCGAACTGTCCTCCAGCCAGCAATACGACGTGAACCTGCCTTACATCACGGCGGACGCGAGCGGCCCGAAGCACCTCAACCTCAAGCTGACCCGCGCCAAGCTGGAGTCGCTGGTGGAAGACCTGATCGACCGCACCAAAGGCCCGTGCCTCACCGCGCTGAAAGACTCCGGCCTGAAGGCATCGGAAATCGACGAAGTCATCCTCGTCGGCGGCCAGACCCGCATGCCCAAGGTGCAGGAATACGTCAAGAACATCTTCGGCAAGGAGCCGCGCAAAGACGTGAACCCGGACGAAGCCGTCGCGGTCGGCGCGGCGATCCAGGCCGGCGTGTTGGGCGGGCAGGTCAAAGACGTGCTGCTGCTCGACGTCACCCCGCTGTCGCTGGGCATCGAGACGCTGGGCGGCATCATGACCAAGCTGATTGAAAAGAACACCACGATCCCGACCAAGACCAGCCAAGTGTTCTCCACCGCCGAAGACAACCAGCAGGCCGTTACCGTCCACGTCCTGCAAGGTGAGCGTGAAATGGCGCGGGACAACAAGTCCTTGGGCCGCTTCGACCTCTCCGACATCCCGCTGGCCCCGCGTGGTGTCCCGCAGATCGAAGTCACCTTCGACATCGACGCCAACGGCATCCTGCATGTCGGCGCGAAGGACAAGGCCACCGGCAAGGAAAACAAGATCGTCATCAAAGCCTCCAGCGGCCTGTCCGACGAGGAAGTGAAGCGCATGATCCAGGAAGCCGAGATGCATGCCGAGGAAGACAAGAAGATGCACGAGCTCATCAGCACCCGCAACCACGCCGATTCCGTCATCCACTCCGCCAACAAGACTCTGCACGAGCTGGGTGACAAAGTGGAAGCCGACGAAAAGAGCAAAATCGAAGCGGCGGTTGAAGATCTCAAAAAAGCCATCGGCGGCGAAGACAAAGCGGCCATCGACCACAAGACCGAAACCCTGACCGAACTCGCCGGCAAGCTGGCCGAGCGGCTGTATGCCGCCCAAGCCGGCGCTGCCGGTGGCCCGGAAGCGGGAACCGAACACGCCTCCTCGGCGGGTTCCTCGGACAGCGGCAAGGCTGGCGAGGATGTTGTGGATGCGGAGTTTGAGGAGGTTAAGGACGATAAAAAATAAGCTGGGGCTTATTTTTTAGACGGAGCGGCGGGCAAACTTTGGGGTTTGCCCGTTCGTTTGTTGCTTTTCGGCATAGAGATTAAGAAATCTCGAAATTGAAGTCTAGGCAATTCTGCATTTTTCAAGAAGGAATAGGAAATTATGATTGATAAAGATGTGGAGGATGATTCTGAGGATAATGAACAAGCCTTGCCTGCCGACACCAAAAAACACTTAGGACTTTTTGGCGCAACTGGAATTCAGTTAAATGATGAGGAATTACGAAGCAGTGCAACGACTAAATTTCTAAGGCACTTAATTAGTCAGCAGGAAAATGAAATTCAAAAGCTTAAATCATACGAAGCCCAATACTATGACAAAAGACAGGAATGCGAAGTCTTAAAAAAGGAGAAAAGTGGCATTGAAAAAGAGCTTGAGGCCAAGAAAACAGCCGAAAATCTTCAAAAAGTGATGATAACCTCCGGTAGTGTTGTTCTAGGTGCAATGAAGTTTTTTGAAGATGCTGCTTGGTATGTTCTACTACTTATGGCTATTGTCTCTGTGCTTCTGATTGTCGGAGGAATGTTTCCGGTTTTACGTATCGGTGCATCCAAATGAATATTGTGATTAGAAGAGTTGCTGATGGGGGGGTGATAGATAAAGAGCGGGTTGTTCTTCACGCCGAATCAGATGATGATATTGGAAGATATATTCTTTTTGAAAGTACTTATGTGACGGAAGGAACTATATCAAGTAATATGCGGAATATGTTATGGCTTCCAGGTATATTAGTGAATGCCGGTGACCTTGTTGTTGTCTATACAAAAAATGGAAATAACAAGTCACGCACGAATTCTGATGGCTCAAAAACTCACTTTATTTATTGGGGGCTTGATAACCCTGTTTGGAATAGGGATGATGCTTGTGCGGTTGTTTTGGAAATCTCAGATTGGGATATGAAAAAAGCAAGGTAACATGGTAAGTCGTGTAGGGTGCGGCATCGCGCACCTTTTGTAATGTTCGGGTTGTACTCGTTCCCAAGCTCCAGCTTGGGAACGCAGTCTTGGAAACGCGGTAAGGTGCGGTAACTCGGCAATGTCGTAGGGTGTGGTGAGGAACGAACCGCACCGTTTAGAGCTCTTGGCGTTCCCTGATTGAAAGTCTTGAGCCTTATAAAATTAAGGCCGTAAGACGGAACGAATGGCCGTAAGTTGGGGTTAACGCGGTAAGGTGCGGTAATCCGTTGTAGGGTGCGATGAGGAACGAACCGCACCGTTCGCGTTCCTCGAATGATGTGCCTCCTTCGTCGGCACATCCTACACAAGCCGAATAGCCGTGTCGGGCAACGGCTTTATCGTTGCCCGACATTTAATTGGCGCATTATGTCATTGAATCGTAAGACATCCCAATGGGCAGGCATGAAAAGTTAATTGCGTCCATCCGCGCCAATCCAAAATCCGTGCGGTTCGATGACGCTTGCAAACTGGCGCTGTCTCTTGGGTTCATCCATCAAGGTGGCAAAGGTTCGCATCGGGTGTTCAAACGCAAAGGGGAGATGACGCAGCTTAACTTTCAGAATCGCAATGGCCTGATACCGCAATATCAAGCCTTGCAATTGCTGGCAATGCTGGAGCGATACGAGGCGGAAAAATGAACAAATATCTGGTCGAAATATTTTGGTCGGAAGAGGATGCCGGTTATATTGCCATCGTGCCCGATTTGCCCGGTTGTTCGGCGTTTGGGGAAACTTTGGAAGAAGCCGCCCGTGAAATAAAAGATGCCCAAGACGCATGGCTTGAAGCCTGCCGCAACGCCGGCGATCCTGCCCCATCGCCTACGGTGCAGGCGAGAAAAGCGGCGTAGCTGTGTAACGAACATGGTAAGGTGTGGTGATCTGTCGTAGGGTGCGGTGAGGAACGAACCGCACCGTTCGCGTTCTTCGATTGATGCGTCTCCCTCATTGGCATATTGTTGTTCTGGTTCCCAAGCTCCGCTTGGGAACCCAAGTCTTGGAAGCTCTGCTTCC
>CAZOTR010000072.1:0-4292 GCA_964582755.1 uncultured Methylococcaceae bacterium
TTGGCGGTGTTCATGTCGTGGGTGCGGCGGCGGTCGTCGCCGGTGTTTTTGCGTAGATCCAGAAACTCCTCAATATCAATATGCCAAGTTTCCAGGTATGCGCAAACCGCGCCCTTGCGTTTGCCGCCATTATGGGCCAGCGCCGAGCTAGTCATATAGGACTCGTCGCCTTCCACTTTCAGGTCAAAGACGAAAGGCTGCACCGCCATGGGCTTGACCGAGCGGATGCGGCTGAACACGCAACCTTGATAAACAATCCAGTTGCGCTTGTTAATCGGTTTGCAACCGATTAATTCAGCGATTTCCGGCACGGCGGGGATGCGCAGGTCGTAGGCTTTACTGACGCCCTCAAAACGGATTTCCGAGCCGTCTTGGCGGCGGGCAGCATGGCTGTTTTCGCGTTCGCGGTACTGGCCTGCGGCGGGTATCGCCAAACGCAGCAATTGGTAGCGCAAGCCTTCGATCAGCGGCTTTGAGGTGTTGGTGAAATAGATTTCCTTGCCCCGGCTGACGCCGCCGTCGGTTTCCAGCAAGCCTTGGATCAAGGCCAAAGTTTGCGCGGGCGGCAGGTGGCTGAAGCGGCGGCTGATGCGCTTGCGGCCTTCGCTGTCGTAGAGGTCGCCATAGCTGAAGGGCAGGGTGGACTCGCCCGCGCCGACGATGCGTCCGGTTGTGCCGTCGCGCACCGCGCCGCGCCCGGAAGACCAGTGGATTTGCCCATACGTTTCGCCCCTGCCGGTTTCCCAGCAATGGATGCCCCGCGCATCCAGATAGGCGCGGACAAAATCCATGTGCGCGTCTTTTGTCGGGTTGCCGGACACCCCCCATTGCTTGCCATCTTTGGACATATGGCCGTCACCCAGCAAGATGCCATACAGCCGGGCGTCTTCCTCGGTGAAGCCTTGCACAGGGATGGTTTCGGTGGGGATGGCTTGACCCATGTAATCGCCCCGGCGCAATTCGCCCGCGTCGATCCACTGCGGCTGTACCTTGTTCTTTTCTAGCCATTGGTAGGTGCGACCGCAGGCTTGCTCCATCGGCACGCCGCGTATCGCCCAGAACGGATGGCCCGCCGTGACGGCTAAAGGCGTCACGCTGTGTTTCACATCGACGGAAACCATGGGGTCGGTCTGGTTGTAGACCATTTTGTCGGTGACTTCGCGATAGGTGCCGCTGATGCCCAGTACCAGATCGCCGATTTGAACGTCGCGTATCGCCTTGACGCCATCCGCCGTGTAGACGGAAGTGTCTGGCGCGAAGCATTGGTTCACCGCCACCGCCGTGTCATTGGCGACTTTCAAAAACGGCACGACGCCTTGGGATTGGCCGTTGGTGCCTTTGATGTGCGCGCCCATGCCGCGCACCCGCGTCCAGTCATTCCCCAAACCGCCGGCATATTTCGACAATAAGGCATTGTCTTTGATCGCGCCGTAAATGCCGTCCAAATCGTCCGGCACGGTGGTGAGGTAACAGGAGGACAACTGCGGGCGCAAGGTGCCCGAGTTGAACAGCGTCGGCGTCGAGGACATGAAATCGAACGAGGACAGCAGCCGGTAGAATTCGATGGCTTTGTCTTCGCGGTCGATCTCGGCAATCGCCAGCCCCATGGCGACGCGCATGAAGAACGCCTGCGGCAGTTCGAAGCGCTGGCCCTTGCTGTGGATGAAATAGCGGTCGTAGAGGGTTTGCAGGCCCAGATAGGTGAATTGCAGGTCGCGCTCGGCTTCCAGCGCCGCACCCAGGCGGTCTAGGTCGTAGCGGGAGAGTTCCGGCGACAGCAGTTCCAGCTCCACGCCGCGACGCACATAGTCGGCGAAATATTCGGGGTAGCGCCCGGCCATTTCCGCCTGGATTGCCGAGTCCGGCCCGTTGCCCAGGAAGCCCAGGGCTTCGCGGCGCAGGTTGTCCAGCAGCAGGCGGGCGGAGACTTGCGAATAATTCGGCTCCTGCTCGATGCGGGTGCGGGCGGTCATCACCAGGGCCGGGGCCACGTCCTTCTCCGGCACGCCGTCGAACAGGTTGCGGCGGGTTTCCTCCAGTATCCAGCCGCCGTCCACGTTCGCCAGCCCGGCGCAGGCTTCGTCCACGACTTTGCGCAGCCGCGCTAGGTCCAGCGGCTTGCGCGAACCGTCGGCGAGGGTGACATGGAGGATTTCCTCGGCGGTTTCTTCGGCATGGGCCTGTTTGGCCTTCTCGGCGCGCAGGCGCGAATGCTCCTCGCGGTACAAGACGTAGGCGCGGGCGACTTTTTGATGTTCGGAGCGCATCAGCGCCAGTTCCACTTGGTCCTGGATGTCTTCGATGTGGATGGTGCCGCCGGTGGGCAGGCGGCGGAACAGCGCCCGCACGACGTTGTCGGTCAACTCCCCCACGGTTTCATGGATGCGTCGGCTGGCCGCCGCCGTGTTGCCTTCCACCGCCAGGAACGCCTTGGTGATGGCGACATTGATCTTGGAGGCGTCGAATTTGGTGACCTTGCCGTTGCGGCGGATGACCCGCACTTCGCCGGGGGCGTAGGGGCGGATTTCGACCGAAGGTTCGCTGGCCGGGGGCGGGGTGGTTGCGGCGGTTGCGGCGCGCGCGGCGGATTCTGCTGCCATGTCGAGGCTCCTCTTCAGGCTGGGTTGGAACGGGGGGCTTTTGGTTGAAGCACTATAGACTGTGGTTTAATCTCGGGTCAAGCACAATATACTGTGTGTTAAGCTGTTGATAGCCTGTGGATGGCTTGTGGATAAGATGTGCAAAAAAGGGCCTAAGCCGGGGCTGGCGCGGGTTTGCCCAAGGGCCAGCGGCCTTGTGGCCGAAGCGGGCGGGGAAGTGAAAAAGGGCGAATCGGCGGGAGGAAAATGGCCTGTCTGGCGCGGTGTGTGAGCGGTGGCTCGCCGGGAAGGATTGGAGGCAAGTGGCGGATATTTTACCCCGGCCCGCCCGCCTCCCGATAAGACACCCTGGGTTGCCGGTCCCCATCCCAGGGGCCGGGGCGTTTTCATGCCGAGTGCAGGGGCGAATTCATTAAGGCGGGTGTGAAAGCTGCCACTCGCGGCGGCTTATAGGCGTGGTGGGCAAGCATTGCTTGCCCACCCTTTGTGTTATGCGGGTTTCGACACAGGCCGCCGGCAAAATCCCCACCGGCCCGGTGACGGCTTATCGCGTCGTCGCAATCATGGGCCGGTGCGCATGGTGGCCCTCGTAACTGTAGATGGCCGGCCCGAAAGCCTGGTCAACATAGACGACGCGGGCATGAGCCGAGACGGTCTCCGCAGCCACGTTCGGGGCGCCGGGGATGGCGTGGGTATAGGCCGCGTTGGTGTACACCACAGGGCCTGTGGCATTCCACAGGGTGGCCGAGGTTCCCGACACTTGCTCGCCGTGGGCGAAAGCGTGTCCCGACAGCAAGGCGATGGCAAGCGCGAATGCGGTTGTGATGGATGTGCGGGCGTTCATGGCGTGTCTCCTCAGATGGATAGTGGAAAGCGGGCGGGGCTTGCGGCCCCATTCAATCTAACGTGGGGCTTATTCTGAGAAACTCGGAGTTATAAGTAAAATCGTTTGTTTTAATAAGAACGATTGATATGAGCTATAATTTAAGGGCAAGTCCCCGTCCAACGCTTAAATCCGCCGCCATGAACCTCCGCGACCTGAAATATCTAGTGGCCATCGCCGACTTGAACAGCTTCAGCCAAGCGGCGGAGCGCTGTTTCGTCAGCCAGCCGACCCTCAGCACCCAAGTCAAGAAGCTGGAGGACGAACTCGGCGCCACGCTGTTTGAGCGCAACAACCGCTCGGTGATGCCGACCGAGGCGGGGGAGCGCATCATCGCCGCCGCCCGCCGCATCTTGGCGGAAGTCGATCTGATCGGGGAGATTGCGGCCAGCAGCCACGATCCCTTCGCCGGCCCGTTCCGGCTGGGCGCGGTGCCGACCTTGGCAAGCTATGTGTTTCCGGCGGCGGTGCGGCGCATCTGCGCGGCGTTGCCGAAGTTGAAGTTGTTGCTGATCGAAGAAAAGACCGACATTTTGGCCGGGCAGTTGCGGGCGGGGTATTGCGACGCGGCCTTGCTGGCCTTGCCGGTGAACGACCCGGCGCTGGCGGCGGTGGAATTGTTTGAAGATCCATTCCTGCTCGCCGTCCCGCCGGGCCACCCCCTGGCGAGCCTGGAGCGCATCGACCCGGCGGCGCTGGCGGAGCAGAAGCTGCTGCTGTTGGACGAGGGCCATTGCCTGCGCGACCAGGCGCTGGACGTGTGCTACCGGCACGGCGGGCAGGAGACGCCGGATTTCCGGGCGACCAGC
>CAZOTR010000072.1:4392-15644 GCA_964582755.1 uncultured Methylococcaceae bacterium
GGACGTGTGCTACCGGCACGGCGGGCAGGAGACGCCGGATTTCCGGGCGACCAGCCTGGAAACCTTGCGGATGATGGTGCAGGCCGGCAGCGGCGTCACGCTGATGCCACGCATGGCGGCGCGGGCGGACCATTCGGGCATCCGCTACATTCCGTTTTCCGAACCCCAGCCCAAGCGCCTGGTCGGCCTGGCCTGGCGTAAAACGACGGCGCGGGGGGTATTGCTCGAAAGGCTGGCCGGGCTTCTGCGCGAAGCGGCCGGCGCTGAAATGTGACGCCCGGCCCGGCTTATTGCCTCCAGCGGCCAGGATATTGGCCGCGCCGCAGGCCGCAGCGCAGCAAGATTTCCCGCTTTTCGTCCTCGCTGGCCTGGTGCCAAGCCAGGATCTCCGCCAGCGAGCGGTAACACCCCATGCAAATGTCTTTCTCGTCCAGGCAGCAATTGCGGACGCAGGGGGGTAGGCACTTTGCCAGCGGGTTCGTTGGCGTCGTCAGTCATCATGAGTTCCTTGGCGCGAGATTGGGCGGCGGGCCAGTGTCTGCCCGCCCGCCTTACGGTACTATTTCCGCGCCAACAAAAACAATAATTCAAGGGGATCGTCATGCAAACAGTGCGCGAGTGGGTCAGCGATTGGGTGGGGAGGGTGCTGCCCAACGGGCAGGCGGTTTCGTTCGCCATCATGCTGGTGGTCGGCGTCGCCATCGTGGTCTGCCTGGGGCGCATCCTCATGCCGGTGTTCGCCGCCGGGGTCATCGCCTACCTCCTGGAGGGCTTGGTGAAGCTGGGCGAGCGGCGCAAACTCCCGCGCCTGTTGTCGGTGGTTGTCGTGTTTACCCTGTTCATGGCGTTGTTGGTGTTTGTCTTCGTCGCCCTGCTGCCCTTGCTGTACCAGCAGACCGTGCAACTGATCCAGCAATTGCCGGCCTGGATGAACAGCGCCCAGGAGCTGGTCATGCAATTGCCGCAGCGCTATCCCCACGCCATCAACGAGGCGCAGATTTACGAGGTCGTCAAGGTGGTCCGCCAAGAGCTTTTGTCCGCCGGCCAGTCCATGCTGACCTATTCTTACTCCTCTTTGCTCAGTCTCATCAGCTTCATCGTCTATGCCATCCTCGTGCCTTTGTTGGTGTTCTTCTTCCTCAAGGACAAGTGCCTCATCATCGACTGGTTCGTGCAATACCTGCCCCGCGACCGCTATCTGACCACCCGCGTCTGGGGCGAGGTGGACGAGCAGATCGGCAATTATGTGCGCGGCAAATTCTTTGAAGTGGCCGTGCTGCTGTCGGCCAGTTTCGTGACTTTCACCTGGATGGGCTTGAACTATGCCTTGTTGCTGGCGGTGTTGATGGGCTTGTCGGTGATAATTCCCTATGTGGGCGCGACCCTGGTGACGTTTCCGGTGCTGTTGGTGGCGTTTTTCCAATGGGGCGGGAGCGACGATTTTTGGTGGCTGATGCTGGCCTACGGTATCATCCAGGCGCTGGACGGCGTGGTGCTGGTGCCGTTGTTGTTTTCCGAAGTGGTGAACCTGCATCCTGTCGCCATCATGGTGGCGATCCTGTTTTTCGGCGGCGTGTGGGGTTTTTGGGGCGTGTTTTTCGCCATTCCCCTGGCCACGCTGGTGAAGGCTGTGCTGCGTGTCTGGCCCCGGCTGGGGGAAGGCGGCGACACCGTGCCGATGCTTTAGCCGCGCTTGCCAAGCGCCCCCATTTTAAAGACAAGATTGAGGCCATGCATGATCTACCAAACCACTTATCCCGCCGACGCGCTCATCATCGAGCAAGGCGCCCAAGGGGACTGCGCCTACATCATCGACAAGGGGCTGGTGGAGATTTTTGTGCGACAAGACGGTGAAAAAATCGTGTTGGCCCTGCTGTCCGACGGCGACATTTTCGGCGAGATGGCCTTGGTCAGCGGCGATCCGCGCTCCGCCAGCGCGCGGGCCTTGGTTGCCACCAGCGTCAGCGTCATCAGCCTGGCCGTGTTCAAAGAATTGCTCGCCCATGCCGACCCCGTCATCTCCCTGCTGCTGAAGGTGCTGCTGGAACGCTTCCATGACACGCGGGCCAAGCTGCTGTCCATGCCCCTGGCCTATTTGCCGCAATTGAAAGCGGCGGGCAGGCGGGGCGGCCCCGAGGCGGACGGACGCCGGGAAACCCTGCAACGCTTCAAATTCATCAACGACCTGCAAGCCGCCTTGGACTGCGGGCAGTTGCAGCTTCTGTACCAGCCGATCATCGACGTGGGCGCGGGCAGGCTGGCGGGTTTCGAGGCGCTGGTGCGCTGGAACCACCCGCGGCAGGGCATGATCTCCCCCGGCGACTTTATCCGCATCGCCGAGGACACCCAGGAAATCGTCCCCATTGGCTATTGGATCTTCGAGACCGCCTGCGGCGACTTGAAAAAACTGCGCGATGCCGCAGGCGCGGGGGCGGACAGCCCGTCGCCGTGGGTGAGCATCAACGTGTCCCCCATCCAGCTCCGCGACCCGGATCTGCTCGGGCGTTTCGTGCGGCTGCTCGAAGGCAGCGGGGTTCCGCCGGGCGCGATCAAAATCGAATTGACCGAAAGCGCCGTGATCGAAGACCCGCAGCGGACCTTGCTGTTCCTCCACGAGGTGCGGCGGATCGGCATGAAAGTGGCCGTCGATGACTTCGGCACGGGGTACTCCAGCCTGAGTTATTTGCACCTGTTCCCCATCGACACGCTGAAAATCGACCAATCCTTTGTGGGCAACATGCTCCAGGACGCCCGCAGCCGGGACATCGTCCAAGCCATTGTCGTGCTGTCGAAAAACCTGCATATCGACATCATCGCCGAAGGCATAGAGAACCGCGAGTTGGAGACATTGATAAGCCAGTTGGGCTGCCGTTACGGCCAAGGCTATTTATACTCGAAGCCGGTGCCTTTCGAGCAAGCCCTGGCGCTGCCGGGGAAATCGTTCAAGGCTTGATGCCTCGTTTGGCCGGCTGTTCCCATTTGTTCGGGATAAACGCTGTAGGCCGGAATAAGCCCGCCCCGGCGGTGTCGGTCCGCTGTTGCGGCTTTGCGGCGGGCGTTTCCGGCAATCGACCGGGGGCCAGCCAGCAAGCCGGAAACGCCGCGCCGAACATCGCTTTAAACCGGCAAAACCCGTGCGGCGCGGCTTATTCCGGCCTACCTTATCCCGAACTCAGGTAATATTAACAACGGTGTCCAACCGCGATGGATGCCAAGGCGCTGGTCCAGCCCATCCACTTTGAAGACAAGATTGAGGCCAACACATGGTCCACCAGACCACTTATCCGCCCGACGCGCTCATCATCGAACAAGGCACCGTGGGCGACCGCGCTTACATCATCGACCGCGGCCTCGTGGAGATTTTTGTGCTGCAAGACGGGGAAAAAGTCGTGCTCGCCCTGCTGTCCGATGGCGACATTTTCGGCGAGATGGCTTTGGTCACCGGCGAAACCCGCAACGCCAGCGCGCGGGCCGTGGTTGCCACCAGCGTCAGCGTGATTACCCTGCCCGTGTTCCAGGAATTGCTTGCCCAGGCCGACCCCCTCATCGCCCTGCTGCTGAAAGTGTTGTTGGAGCGCTTCCAGGTGGCGCAAGCCAAGCTATTGTCCATGCCCCTGGGCTATTTGCCGAAATTGAAGGTGGCGGGCGGGCGGGACAGCCCGGAGGCGGACGGACGCCGCGAAACCCTGCAACGCTTCAGGTTCATCAACGACCTGCAATCCGCCGTGCGCGGCCAACAGTTGCAGCTTTTTTACCAGCCGATCATCGACGTGGGCGCGGGCAGGCTGGCGGGTTTCGAGGCGCTGGTGCGCTGGAACCACCCGGCGCAGGGCATGGTGCCGCCCGCCGAATTCATCCGCATCGCCGAAGAAACCAAGGAGATCCTCCCCATTGGCTATTGGATATTTGAAACTGCCTGCGGCGATTTGAAAAAGCTGCGCGATTGCGCCGGCGCGGGAGCGGACAATCCGTCGCCGTGGATAAGCATCAACGTGTCCCCCGTGCAATTTCACGACCCTGACCTGTTGGGGAATTTCGTGCGGATACTCGCCGACAGCGGCGTCCCGCCGGGCGCGGTCAAACTGGAATTGACCGAAAGCGCGCTGGCCACCGACCCGCAACAGATCTTGCTGTTCCTGCACGAAGTGCGGCGGCTAGGCATGAAAGTCGCCATCGACGATTTCGGGACGGGTTACTCCAGCCTGAGTTATTTGCACCTATTCCCCATCGATACGCTGAAAATCGACCAATCCTTCGTGGGCAACATGCTGCAAGATCCCCGCAGCCGGGAAATCGTCCAAGCGATAGTCGTGCTGTCGAAAAACCTGCATATCGACATCATCGCCGAAGGCGTCGAGGACCGCGAATCGGAAGCCCTGATAATCCAATTGGGCTGCCGTTATATCCAGGGTTATCTCTATTCAAAGCCAGTGCCTTTCGAGCAGGCGGTGGCGATGATGGGGAAGTCGTTTAAGGCTTGAAGGCGCTAGTTTTCAGGCAGTTTTTACAGTTTGTGGCGTGTCGGTGCCTTATCGGCATTGTTTAAAACTGACTTCCCGCATGGGAAACCGTTTTCAGGAAAGCACGATTATTCATAAATTTCATATGGCGCAAGCGAATGAACAGACATATTTTTATCTCTTACAAGCGGGATGTGGCGACCACCGCAGTCGCCGAGTTACTCTACAAGCGCATCAAAGTGAATCTCACCGCCCACGGCTTCGCGGAACCTTTCTTTGACCGGCGCTCCATCGAAGCGGGCGACCATTGGGATGGGAAAATCGACCAAGCCTTGGCGCAAACCACCCATTTCATTGCCCTGCTCAGTGATGATTATTGGCTGTCGGAACAGTGCCAAAGGGAGTTGAAGGAGGCCGTTCGGCGCTATGAGCAAACCGGCTCGCCTAGGCTGTTGTTTGTGCTGACCGAAAGAATGGATGTCCGTGCCCTGCAATTCGCTTCTGATGGCCGCTCGGCCACGGCAACAAGCCCTTTCCCCAAGGTCGAAAACCTTGGGGAAATCAATTTTCTCGGCCCCTATGATCCAGCCGGTCGGTTAGTGGCGCTGAATTGCACCGACAAAACGATATTGGGCGACCAGCTTTTTGATTTATTGCAAGATATAAAGCGGCTTGCTTGAATGGCGGGAAGGAACGGATGTTCAGGAATAAGGCCAATAAACCAGAATATGCCAATCCCAGAAATCTGCTCATTTCTTTCGTGCCAGAGAAATTGCTCTTGCCTGATCAGAAATTTTTCACCCAAGATTGGGCTGAACACTTTGGCCGACGCTTGGCGCTTGAGTATCCCGATGCCCGTGTCATCAAAGTTGTCATCGACGGCAAGGCCTTTGGTTACCCTGCCGGGGATACGCGCAATCTTCCGATTTACGGCCCCGGCTATGCCTGCGGCGACACCAAATATTCCACCGCCCCCTGCATCACGGACTTTCTGGTGCTGCATAATCTCGACTATGCGGAAGCGCCCCCGCCCCGTTTGTCGGAGATCCTGGCGGACATGCAATCTGCCCAAGGCCAAGACAAGACTTTACTTTGGGCGGTTTTATTGGATACTGTCGAATTCTTCGCCAGCCGTTTCGGGGAATGCGATGTTTGGCATGTGTTAAGGGGCGAAGGGAAAAACGGTCGCTTCAAAGAATTGGATGAAAAAGGATGTAGGGATGAGCAGGAGGACGCCGCCAAACTAATCCGTTGCCACCCCGCCTGCCATATTCCCTCCCCCGTCTGCCCCAGGCACCAAGCCACCGGGCGGAACTTCTCCCTTGCCACCCGCATCCGTAAGAAGCTGTTCGGAAGGCACAAACCTTAATTCCAACAATTGAGAAAATCGCCATGTTCAACGCCCCGCACTGGCAGAAGTTTATAGGCAAGGGTGCCGTCCATGACGGGCCTTGGCATCGCAGCGAATCGGAAGCACCCGGCACAGACCCTAATGCCGAGCGCCATCCCCGCCATTACATCGCCGATGAAGGGTTGGTCGCGGCGGTCAACACCGCCTTGCTGCTGGACAAGCCGTTGTTGGTCACAGGCAATCCTGGGACTGGCAAGACCGACCTAGCCGAACGGGTCGCCTGGGAATTTGGGCTGGGGCCGGTGCTGCGCTTCGAAGCCCAATCTTTAAGCGAAGCCACTGACCTGTTCTACCGATTCGATCTGGTGGGCCGTTTAGCCGAATCGCGCTTGCAGGCGGATTTGCGCATGGCGGGCGAGGCGGGCGATCAGGCCAGAACCCCGCAGAACGACAAAACCCATCCGCTGCATTTTGTCGAGTTCGGCCCTTTCGGCAAGGCCATCCTGCGGGCCAGCCTGGGCCAAACGGAAGCAGACCCAATGCGGCAAGGTTGGCTGGGAGCATTGCGCCGCCGCGCCTTTCCAGGCGGCGAACCAAACCAGCCACAACGCAGCGTCGTGTTGATTGACGAAATCGACAAGGCCAGCCGGGACTTTCCCAACGACCTGTTGAATGGCATCGAGCGCATGGAGTTCCGCATCCGCGAGTTGGATAATTTCCTCGTCCGCGCCCCGGACAAAAACCTGGGGCTGCATCCCATCGTCATCATCACCAGCAACCTGGAGCGCGACCTGCCGCCGCCGTTCTTGCGCCGCTGCGCCTTCTGCCACATCCCCGACCCTGCACCTGAACGCCTGGCGGAAATCGTCCGGGTGCGGGTGTTTCCCGAACGTGACGATCTCCCTCCCGGCCAGTTGCCGGATTTCTACCAAGAGTTGCTGGAATTCTTCTTCGACTTCAAAGCGGACGGACGCCATGTTTACGAGCCGGGCACGACCGAAATGATCGAGGCGTCGCTAGCGCTACGCCGCAGCAAGGTGGTGGACGAGAAGGCTTGCCTCGCCTCCAACCTGGATCACGTCAAGCAGGCGGTCAGTGCCATCGCCAAGCATGGTGAAGACCTGCGACGTTTGCACGAAGCCTTGGACGCCCGGCGGCAACTGGCGTGAACGCGCCCGGCACCGTCCATCCCTTGCCGGAACTGCTGGAGCGGCTGAAAAGCGCAGGCTTCGCCGTCTCCACCGGCGAAGCGCTGGATGCAGCCCGCTTGCTGGCCCGATTGGCGGAACGCGACACAGAGGCTTTGGAGCTTGAGTCGTTGCGCCAGCATCTCCACCCGCTGTTGTGCAAGGTCTCGGATGTGGAAGCACGGCAGCGCTTCGACAGCATTTTCCAAGACTGGTGGAATCGAACCGGCGTCGTTGAACCTAGTGGGCCAAAGCCGCCCATTGTCGGCGGGGTGCCGCCTGAACCAGCAATAACCCCCCGGCGTTCTCGCTGCCATTTGGCGCTGCTATGGGTGTGCTTGCTCCTCGCTATCGTTTTCGCGGCATGGCAGCGGTTGCCGGAACGGGAGCCAAAGCTTGAACTGGTACAACCGCTGGGTGACACAAAACCCAGGCAAGAACCAGTCAGTCCACCGCCCACGCCTCCCGCCGAAAAACCCAAACAAGGCCCGCGCATTTACGGCTACTGGCCTGCCTATCGGTACACCGAAATCCTGAGGCCCGCGATAGCCTGGGTACTGGTAGGCGTGCCTTTTTCCTGACTGCTGCTGTTCCAACTACCTGCCTGGGCGCTAGGTCGGCGGCGGGGCGGTGGCGATTTGCCGCCTATCCTGCTGGATGGCTGGCCGCGTGATTTGGCCGCCAAGCGCCTGATCCAGCCCTTGACCGCGGCCGTGGCGGGCCGCTTCGACCGGCATTTTCGCGGCCCGGCGGAAGAAACACGCCGTCTGGCGCGGCGTCCGCCCATCGACGTGGCCCGCACCGTCAACGCCACACTCGGCAAACTGGGCATTCCCCAGATTCGCCACCGCCATGCCCGGTTGCGCCCTAGTTATCTGGTGCTGGTGGAAGCCGCAGCCGACGACGCCTTCCCAATGCTCTGGGCCGAGCGATTGAAAAAACAAGGCGTGGATGTGGATCTACGCCGGGTGGCTTGGCCCGATGGAATGCCGACATCCTGTCGGAAACAAACCCAAAATACACAGCGAGGCCAAGTAGCAGTCGATGTTCCTGATGTCTTTTCGGCTCGCTTAAACAACGCCGTCCGCTTCGACCGCCTACCCAACCCCAGCTACGGCCAGCGTCTGATCTTGGTGTCGGACGGCGAATTTCTGGTTGACGAAAACGGCGAATGGCGCGGCTGGGCGCGGGCGGCGCGGTTGGACCGCTGGCCGGTGCGCACGCTCTTTTCACCGAAGGAACCCCGCGACTTGCTGGCCGGGAGGCTGGCGAATCTGGAAGCGGGCTTGCATCGCACCGATCCGGGTTTCCTGGTGTTGCCGCAAGAAGAGTCGGCCTTGGATGCCTGGAGCCAATGGTTGGCGACTGGCTACATGCCGGTGATCGTCCCGGCGGAAGCCCAACGCTTCCCGCGCCTGCTCGCCGAAAACGGCGAGCAGCGGTACCTCGCCGAAGCCGAGGCTTTCGCCAGGGACAACGCGCCCGATGACCGGGAAGTCGCCCGGCTGGTCGCGGAATTGAGCGTGTACTTGGGTGAAAATGGCTTTTACTGGCTGTGCTGTTGCGCCGTGCCGCCGTTGATCGAACCTCGTCTGACGCTGTTGCTGGGCGAGGAATACCTGCGCCGGGTCGGTGCCAGCGACGAAAGATTGCCCTATCACCTTGCCCGCAATTACCGGCTGTTGGCCCGGTTGCCCTGGCTGCGCCATAACCAGATGCCCGATTGGATTCGGCTGGCCTTGCTGGCGCGTTTGTCCTAGGTTGTGCAGCAGGACGTGCGGGCGGTGGTGGAAGGCTTGTTGTCCAAGCAATCCCCTAACATCAAAGGCGGGTTGCGCCTATGCATCGACCCGCCCGGCGGCGGTCCCGGTCCCTGTTCCGGTTGGAAGGCTCCATTGCCGCAACAGAAATCGGCCTTGTATCTGGGCTTCATGAGCGGCTTGTCGGCGCGGGAGTTGCTGTTGCGGATGCCGGAGCGATGGCGCTCCTGGCTGGGCCGGGTGGACCGGAGCCGGGACTCTTGGCGGTGGCTGCGCGAATGGCTGATGGCGGCGTTTGCGCGGCTGCTGTTTCGCGGTGGCCTACGGCAAAACGGTCCGGCGTGGTTTGTTGGGCTGACGGCTTGGCTGTTGGCGGGCTTGTCTGCGGCTTTGCTGGCGGCTGTTTGGAAGTTTCCGCCGGAACGCTGGCCGGGGTGGTGGCGGGAGGCTTTGTTTGTCGATGGGGGCGGGGCGTTGGTGTTTAGGCATGATTACCCGGTAAGTGGCGTGGCTTACAGCCCCGATACGCAATCGGTGCTGACGGCGACTCTTGGCGACAACATCTACCGGGCGTGGGATGCGCGGAAAGGGGCGCGGCAATGGTTGCGGAGGGATTTGGATGGTGTTGGGCTTGCCTTAGACGCTTTCGCCTTCAGCCCAGAGGAGAGAGCAGCCGCTACGGCAAGCAATGGAAAAACGGCCCATGCGTGGAAGCAACAGGCCGGTTTAATCTACGATATCGAATCCAGCCCAGGCGGCCAGTGGATAGTGACGGCGAGCGCAGATAAAACCGCCAGGGTATGGGAAGCCAAAACTGACCAGCCCGTGGGCGAACCGCTACGCCACCAAGGTGCTGTCTGGCAAGCCGTCTTCCGCCCCGACGGCCAACAAATCGCCACGGCCAGCGCGGATGGAACCGCCCGCTTGTGGGATGCCCAAATTGGCAAACTCATGGGCGAACCGATGTGGCACGGGAAGAAAATCAACGCCGCCACCTACAGCCCCGATGGATGGCGGGTGGCGACGGCAAGCGTGGATGGCAGCGCCCGGCTTTGGGACACCCAAACCGGAAGGCCCTTGGGCCAGCCGATGCGGCATGGCGGGCCGATCGATCATATCGCCTTCAGCCCAGACGGCCTGCGGGTCGTGACGGCCAGCACGGACAACACCGCCCGCTTGTGGGATGCTGCAACCGGAGCGCCCATGGGGGAACCGATGCGGCATGGAGGCTTGGTCCGTCACGCCGAATTCAGCCCCGACGGTCAGCGCGTGGTGACGGCGAGCTTGGACAGCACCGCCCGGCTTTGGGATGCTCGGACTGGCGCGGCTTTGGTGGAACCGATGCGGCATGAAAACTGGATCAACCACGCCGCGTTCAGCCCCGATAGCCGGCGCGTGGTAACGGCAAGCAGCGACGGCATCGCCCGACTCTGGGACGCGCAGACCGGTAAGCCCTTGGGGGAACCGATGCGGCATAAGGGGGTTGTCTACTACGCCGCGTTCAGCCCCGATGGTCGGCGCTTGGTGACGGCGGATGGCGACGAGCCTGCCCGGTTGTGGGATGCCCAGACTGGCAAGCCGTTGGGTATTGCGTTGCCGCACGGTCGGGGGGTGTTTCGCGCCGAATTCAGCCCTGACGGACGGCAGGTGGTGACAGTGGGTTGGGACAAAGCCGCCCGGTTATGGGATGCCCAAACCGGCGCGGCCTTGGGTCAGGCGTTGCGGCATGAAAATAGGATCTGGCAAGCCCATTTCAGCTTGGATGGTCGTCGTGTGCTGACGGCCAGCGATGACGGCACCGCCCGGCTATGGGATGCCCAGACCGGCGCGGCGTTGGGCATGTTGCCAGCCGCCGGGCCGGTGAGTTCGGCAGCGTTCCATCCCGATGGCGACCGGGTGTTAATGGCCGGGGAAGTCCAAGACAAATCCGGCGTAGCCCGTATTTGGCGCATCCCTCCTTATCCCGAACCCCAGCCCGCCTTCCAATTCCCGCAAGCCAGCCTGAAAAACGCCGCCATCGCCTTGGCCTTGCTGGCGGTATTGCTGGAGCGGGCGTGGTCATGGCTGGCCCTGCGCCGTTTGCGGTTGCGCATGGATGGCTACGCGCCACGCGGCAGGGCCAAGCCATGAGGGCGCGGGTTATTGTGGGAGCGATTTTTAACCGCGACTGTCGGCGCTCGCCCGTCGGCTGGCCCCCAAACTCTGCGATGGCAAGCACTGGGTTCGGCGGCAGGGATAACATCGCTTCAAGCGGTGTTATCCCTTTCTGTACGGATAGTTGTCGCGGTTGCAAACCGCTCACACTGTTGGGCGGGCCGACATGAAACTACTCTTCCGCCCCGCCGAGATTACCCAAGCTATGGCGGCCATCGGCTCCTACCTCGCGTATGCCTGGACCGGTGGAATGGATCTGTCGCCCCCCCTTCAAGCCCTGCCGCAATTCCCAAGGTGCCATGCTCACGCAAGGCCGCGACGGGCTGTTCCGCGCCTTCGG
>CAZOTR010000072.1:15744-19100 GCA_964582755.1 uncultured Methylococcaceae bacterium
ATTCCCAAGGTGCCATGCTCACGCAAGGCCGCGACGGGCTGTTCCGCGCCTTCGGCTGGCTGGCGGCAGTAGCGATGGCCTATCAAAGTTGGCAAGCGTTGCGCACCGCCCTGGCCGAAGCGTGGTATGGCACGGCCTTGGAGAGCGTGGTGGCCCCGGTCGTCTGGTTTGGCAGTTTGGGACTGGGCTTAGGTCTGGGCCTTGTGTTGCACGGGTTGCCGGACTGGCTAGGCGGCGCACGGCTGGCGGGCCGGGTCGCCAGCGCCCCTGTGCGCGAAACCCTCAGTTTGGGTGCGGCTTGGGCTTTATTGCTCTTGCCGCTGGTCGGCTACGCGACGCTAGGCGACGCCGCGCCGGTCCTGCCCGGCCATCTGCCGTTTTCGCCCGAGAGTTTCTCCCGCTGGCTATTGGCCGATCTCGCCGCCACCACCGCCTATGGCTTGTTGCGGGTCTGGCTGTTGGGCCGGGTGCCACCGGGTTTCACCGTCGCTTGGCCGAAACGCGGCTGGCCGACACTCGCAAAAATCCCTGAACCCCCAACCCCGCCCGCCGTCTGGCTAGTGTTCGACCGCCCCGTTAGCAAAGCCGACGGGCGCTTCATCGATCGGCTGGCGGCGCAGCGGGACGACGCGCCCTTTGTTCTGGTTGCGCAGGCCGGCGGCGAACTCCTCGGCGAACATCTGTGGCTGGCGGATCGGCAAGGGCGGCTCAAAGCGCTGTTCCCCCAATTGGAAATCGAGTTATCCGATTGGCTGCGCCTGTTGCCCCCGCCGGAACATTGGCAAGCTTTGCCGTGCCGGGAAATTTACCCCTCTGCCGGTGTGCTGCCCGCCGCCGTGCGAAGCTTGCGCGGGGTGGAAGATCGGGTGTTGTTGATGGATGGGGAAGGGGTGGGGCGGTGGCGGGGGGTGTTGCCTTTGGATAAGACCCAAGTGCTGGTGCCAGTTTCTGGTTCTGGTGGGATATCCAAGAGCATCGCGGGCTATCAGACAACACCAATAACAACAGAGGATAAATCGCCCATAAAAGAACCTTTGATAAAAAGCAAAAAACGTCAAGAACTTATGATTTCGATGGCAGAGATGAATGGTGGGTTAGCTGTTATTGTCCCAGCTATTTTTTATGGTTTTATGCTTCCCGGACATGTGGACTGGACAGGTATTTGCAGTGTGGTGGATGATGACCATCAAATCCGCGACTGCCGCATAGGTTTTCATGTTTGGACTGGGCCTAGCCATTATCCAATCTCCTCGGTGGAACCTCAAAGATTGTCCATGGTTATCGCTGAAACCAGCAAAGACAAGTCTTTAATCATAGGAATTGACTCGGATAAATATCGCATCGGTGACACTTTGCAAATGCAAATAAGCGTCGCCAAGCCTCTATTCGTCAATGTGTTGAAATGGAGCTCGTCTGGAAGTTACGAGTTTGTGTTTCCTGCTCAAAAATCCGCCAATAATCCCAAGCCTATTGATCCGGGAGCCATCGCCGATGGCAAAATTCTGCTGAAAGGCCCGGCAGGCGCAGAGCAACTGATAGCGATAGCCCTTGAACGACCAATTCCGAATGATATCGTGCCAATTGATGAAAATGGTAAATTGACCAAGCTAGCGTTGGAGCAGGCACCGATTGTGGTTAGGTTGAACTACAAGCTCAATCCCGGCCTGCCAAGCTTGGACTGTTCCCAGCAGACTAGCTTGGAGTCTTTTAAAGAATCGGTGGACGGCTTATGGCCGGGTGTGAAGGCTAACGAGGTTGACGTGGTGGCAGCTTGGGAAAATACTTTGCATAAATTGGCTGGGATTTTGGAGCAAACTAAACCGAGCGAGGTTGCCCGCAACGACAAGGTCCGGGCTTTAGGGTGTTTGGTTGTAATGGGGGATGCTAAAGACAAGCAGGCGAGGAAGTTGTTGGATGAGTTCAAATCGACATACGCAAGGTATAGGAGTACCAATGTCTTCGCAGACTGGCTGATTGCCATGAGAGATCATCCTGGCAGCCCCCCGCCGAAGGGTTATGCGGTTTGGTGGGAAAACGGCTATGCCTTAGCCAAAATGGGCGATAAAACGGCGGCTGAAGACCAAGCCGACCTGCCTTCCCCGTTAAGCGAAACCGAGCGGCAGGCAGCGCTGGAGGCCAAACGCAAGGCGGAGGCCGAAGCCCGGCGACATAACGGATTTAAACCTATCCCGCTTCCGCCTGCTTCATTGCCGAAAGAATAAATGAAGCCCGGTAGGATGCGCGCCGCGCACTTTAACCCATGCCTAAATACGGCACGAACCTGAATGTTTCGGCAATTGCCAACACGGGGTATTGGCGCGTCCCCGGCAACCACATTTGGGAATTTTCCAGCATCGTAAATGGTGCGCAATGCGCACCCTACATTTTGGGTATCGCCCATGTCTAATTACCGGCGTGTTTATGTTCCCGGCGGGTCGTATTTCTTCACCGTGGTGACGGAACGGTGGGCGCGGATATTGGGCGACGATCTGGCTCGGGATTTGTTGCGGGCGGCGTTCCGGGATTGTTTTGAACGCTGGCCGCGTTTTCGGGGGGGTGCGATGGTCATGTTGCGCGACCACCACACACGATATGGACTTTGCCGCCGGGCGATTGCGACTATTCTAAACGCTGGGGCGCGATCAAAAAACATTTCACGCAATCCTGGCTGGCCTTGGGCGGCGCGGAAAAACCCCGCTCGGCCTCGCGCATCCGCCGCCATCGGCGCGGGGTCTGGCAACCGCGCTTCATGGAACACACCCTGCGCGACGAACGGGATTACGCCCGCCATTTCGATCATATCCACTATAACCCGGTCAAATACGCGCTGGCCGAATGCCCCCGCGACTGGCCTTCTCGCGGCTGCGAGGATCCTCCAGGCCTTCAAAATGCTCCAAAAACGCTTTCTTTTCGCCAGTTTCCACAGTCTCAACAGGCCATCAAAAAATGCCCGCCTTGAACCATGCCAGACCATTCCCCGTCAAGCAAAATCAACACTTTGCTTCATGCGATTGCCCTGGGAATCCGTCGCTTTGAATCAGAAACTGCCAAACGTTGCGGGCGGGGCGAATGCCCCGCCCGGCGTTGGCGGATTGCGGCGTCCTAGGCCGGAATGGCGGCATTTTTCGCTGGCACCCGCAACCCTGTTTCATTCGATTGCGCCGATTGGAGGTGGGTTCAATTGATTGAAATGTAGGAGCGGGCCATGCCCGCGATCTTGGGCCTCACTCATTGCCCGAAGCTTTTCGCGGCCATGGGCCGCTCCTACGGAAAATATCAATAAATCAATAAAACCCACCTCCCGCCGATTGGCGACCGGGTCGGCATTCAAATTGTGGGCGGCTTGGATAATCCGC
>CAZOTR010000073.1:0-4607 GCA_964582755.1 uncultured Methylococcaceae bacterium
CGGCACCGGCACCGGCAATTTGCAAGGTTTCTTCTATAACAACGTGGCCCCCAATTCCCATCCGTATTGCCTGCCCCGCACCTATTTGCGCGCCTATCTGCAAGCCACCGGAGATTGCACGAATACGACGGGCACCGATGTGTGCGGGCATGTCGATGGCAACGGCGTTCTTGCCGCCACCAGCAACACGGGGGGGATGGGGTTTTTGCAAGTGCCTATCCAGGCTCTGCCCAAAGATTCTGCGGCGGCCACAACGCTGGCCGGCACATTTTCGACCCGCATCGACTCGGCCGGCACCACGCCTGCAATCACCACGAATGATGGTAGCCAAGACGGCAGTAGGACCATTGAGGGTGCGTTGCTCACTGCTTGTGATTACTTCAACACGGATTTTTATAGCTACGATGGCGTGAAGAAGCTATCCTTGTGTTACCGAGGCTATGCTCCTGGGCCGAACTTGGTGTCGGACGGGGGAACGTCGAGTCCGCCGGCCAATCAGTTTAGCGATGTCGGCCAAGGTTACACGGCGGACCATATGCCTGCCGCTTGCGATGCCTCAGTCATCCTGATGACCGACGGGGTGCAGAACACCACGGCCGACGGGCTTTTCTATACCCCTGATTGGACGGCGAAAGAGCGCAATCCCGGAAATCTCGACCCTTTGCTGTATGATATACTTTTCTACGCGAATCCCTACAGCTATGCGGCCGATCCGAGTCTGACCTTCGATTTGGGTTTGACCGACCCGGTTTCGCTCGCGTTATACAACCTAAATACAGGGAACAAGAGCGCTAAAATTCGCACTTTTCTGGTGGGCTTGGGAATTCCTGAAAACGACTCTTCTTCTTGTCCGAACTTGGCTGAATGGAACTTTTTTCCTCCTTCGGCTGTTAATACGAATTGCCCGCGTATGCTGCTGAATATGCTGGCGATATCAGGAGCCAACCAGACGACGGCCCAAGCGTATTACCCCACGGATGCGGACACGCTGAAAACCGCGCTGGACAACATTTTTGCGGACAAGATTTACACCCCCGCGACCGCCGATCAAAACCTTTCCTTTCCGGCGACGGTGACCAGTTCCACCAATTTGCAAGCGGATACCCTGATATTCCAAGCGTCGTTCCAGTACTCCTACGGATGGTTTGGCGATCTGAAGGCGTCCACCATCGACGGCGTCAATTTGACCATAAATGCCGAGCCGGAGTGGAGCGCCTCTGATAACATGAACTATAAACTAAACGGCGACTTTGACTACACCACTCGCGCCATCTTTTCTTATAATCCCAATGCCTCGGCGGGCATCGCGTTCAGTTGGGCTGGCCTCAACTCCAGCCAGAAGGACGCGCTGAAGAATGGCGGCTCGGCTGAGGAGGCCCAGAACTTGTTGGAATGGTTGAAAGGCGATCCCAGCAATGAGGGACTCTTCTCCAACGAGGGCGTATTGTATAGGAATCGGTCAGTGGGGGCGCCTGCAGGGAGAATTCTCGGCGATATCGTGAATTCCGATCCAGCCTTTGTGGGGGCCGAAAACTTTGCCTACGACGTCTTGCCTGGGGCCGCAGGCAGCAACTATGCGGATTTCCTGGCGACCAAGGCGGCGCGTCCGGCAATGGTTTATGTCGGCGCCAACGACGGCATGTTGCATGGGTTCAAGGTGGGCACCCCGCCAGACTACACATCCGTCATAGATGGCGGCGATGGCGGCCGTGAACAGTTCGCCTTCGTGCCCAACGCAGTGATCATGCCGCTCAATCCCGCCCCGCCCGCCAATTCCCAAAGCGTGTCCGCTTTGGTGAATTACGCAGCCCTTCCCGCCGGGGGAACCTACTATCCGCATGTGTATACGGTGGATGGTTCGCCTAGCGTCGGCGATGCCTTCCTGGACAATGGCAACAGCGTGCAGACGGCAGGCCAGGGCGCAGGTTGGAACACTGTCCTGGTGGGCAGCACGGGGGCCGGGGCCAAATCCATCTTTGCCTTGGATATCACCGATCCAAACAGTTTCACGGCTGGCAAGGTGATGTGGGAAATCAGCGACACCGACGGACCCAACGGCAGCGCCTGCATCCCCGCCTGCGGGAGTACGGACACTGGCACGGCGACTAGCATCCACGGCGACCTAGGCTATACCTTGGCGCAACCCGCCATTGTCCGTTTGAACGACGGGCATTGGGCGGCGATTGTCGCCAACGGCTACAACAGCGCCAACGGCAAGGCGATCTTGTTTATCTTCAACCTCGCGGACGGCAGCCTCATCAAGAAAATCGACACGCTGGCGGCCGGCAACACGGTCGTGGCCTTGAATGGCCTGTCAACGCCGATAGCGGTCGATGTCGATGGCAACCGTACCGCTGACACCGTCTATGCTGGCGACTTGGCGGGCAACCTGTGGAAATTTGACATCAGCGGCAGCGATCCTGCGAGCTGGGCTGTCGCATATTCCAGTGGCGGCCAGCCCGCGCCGCTGTTCGTCGCTTGCACTGCCAACACGGCCTCCTGCGCCGACGGCGACCGCCAGCCGATCACTGCCAAGCCCAATGTCGGAGTGGCGAATGCGACAGGCCAAGGCAAGGGCGTGATGGTTTATGTGGGCACCGGGAAATATTTTGAACTCGGCGACAATGTCGTCCCCTCCAGCCCCCAGACCCAGACTTTTTACGGCTTGTATGACAACAACGCCAGCACTATCGCGCAACGCGGCAATTTGCAAGTCCAGACTATCGATTCGCAAGTAACTCAGACTATCGGCTCGACCTCCTTCGGCTTCCGTTTCTCCACGCCAAACGAGGTGAGCTATCCCACCCAGCGCGGCTGGTACATGGATTTGCTGACGCCGGCCTCGGTGTCCCCTAGCGGCTCCTTGGGTGAGCGGGTTATCGCCTTCCCCTTGCTGCGGAATGGACGGGTCATTTTCGTCACCTTGATACCCAAGCCCGCCAATTCCTGTGAATCCGGCGGAGAGAGCTGGCTTATGGAACTGGACGCGCTGAACGGCAAAAGCCTGGGCACGCCGCCTTGGGATCTCAACAAAGACAATACATTCAACAACAGCGACTTGGTTGATAACAAGGTGCCTAGCGGCATGAAGAAATCGGATATCGGCACCCTCAAGACGCCGTCGGTGGTCACGGTGCCGGGCGGGGAAGTCAAGCTGCCCATCGGTGTCATGGAGAGCGGTTCTGCCGCCCCCACTCCCAGCCGGGCATCGTGGCGGCAATTGCAGTAATCCTCCACACGGACAGCCAAGACGGGGCTGGCGGGGAAGGCTCAGACCCATTGCCTGCGATGGCAATGGGGGGGCTTCTTCAGCCCGCCGTCAGTGGCCTGAAAACCCGCCCTGCCTAGTAAAAAGCCCGCCCTCTTCCGGCACTCGGAGGGGGGCGGGCTTTTTTTGCATGGACAGACGGTTTGTTTTATGCGCAGGCTTTTTCCACGCGGCAGCGGCCCGACTTACCCCCCAGCCTGCGCAAGCCCCAGGCACCCAGGGCAAACAGCGACAGGCTGCCGGGTTCGGGCGTGGGTACGGCGTCTGTCTGCCCCGGCGCGACCAGGCCGTAGACGGTCAGGGTTGCGGTATTGGTGCCGGAGTTGTGCGTAAACCAAAACCCAATCGTTTGTCCCGCCAATACGTTGGCAACTGTTATCGTGCCGCTTGTGGCGGGATGGGTTGAATCTGTCAGGACCGTATTGGTGGTGCCAACCGTATAGCCAACCGAGTTGTTGGCCCTAAAACCGCTGAACTGCCAATTGAATTTCCAATCGCCAGTTACCTCCGCAGGAATGGTGAATTTGGCTTGGAGCCCATTGTTCGATGCGGTGGTCAGTGAAATCGAATCTAGCGTCGAATCGTATGTCCATGACGAATTGCCTCGAGGGACATAAACCCAGTTTGGAGTAGTGGCGGCATAATACCCCGAGAAGCCTGCCTGCGCGGAAACTGGCCCTAGCAGCCCCAAGGCGGACAGCGCCACGCAAGCCCACAGCCGGGGCTTGCCAGGGAAAGAAGGTTTCAAGCCATGCTCCGACCGACTGTGGGGAAGTCGCTGGATGGGTGGATAAATCATATTCGGTTTGCCTTTTTTAAATCGTCTGGTTGAAGAGACCGGGGTTTTTGCCCGCCAGGATGACATTTTGTCGCTTTGCCACGACGGACGCGGACAAAAATTACACAATTATCAAGCACATACCATGCCGATAGCACTTGCCGTGTAAGTTATTGTTTACCGGCGAAACGACTTCCCCGTTCACATTTTCCATGCAGATTGCAAAGCAAATTGCAAAAAATCTTGCTTTATGCCCGCAAGCCGTTGGACCGCTAGGAACCTGTTTTAGCGCAAGATTCGATGCGGAACGATAGCTGTTTCCGGCATGGGCGCTGAAATCCAGGCCAAGGGGGCGGCTCGTCCTTACGCAACGCTCTTGGGGCGGCGCTTTGGGGCAAACGGGAATTGGATGCCGGGATATTGTGCCATGAGTGGGGGCTTGGCAGGTATAATGGGCGGAAAATTTGGAGACAATTGCATGAGCCAGGGCGTCCTGTTTGTCGTTTCGGCCCCTTCCGGGGCGGGTAAAACCAGTCTGGTCCGGGAGTTGCGCGCCCAGGT
>CAZOTR010000073.1:4707-8003 GCA_964582755.1 uncultured Methylococcaceae bacterium
TTGCCTCAGCCTGTTCATCCTGCCGCCGTCCCGCGAGGCGCTGGCGCACCGGCTGCACGGCCGCGGCCAGGACGACGCCGAGACCATCGCCCGCAGGATGCGGGATTCCATCTCGGAAATGTCGCATTATGCCGAATTTGATTATCTGATCGTGAACGATGATTTCGACACGGCGCTGGCGGAAATGCGCAGCATCGTCACCGCCAGCCGCCTGCGGACCTCCGCGCAGGCTTTGCGCCACCAGGGCTTGATTGCGGGCTTGCTGGGTTGACCTTGCAAGGCCCGCGTCGCCAAGCCGGTTTTGGCATTCCCATCCTGACCTTCTTCCAAACGCGGCAGTTGCCTTGTGTGCGCAGTCCCTGTGACATCGGCTGAACAGGACGCGCGCGTCCCGTTTTTGTTGCTCACCGGCTTTCTGGGCAGCGGCAAGACGACGGTGCTAAACCGGCTGCTGCGCGGGGAGGGAAGGTGGCTGGTGTTGATGAACGAATTCGGCCAGGAGGCTTTGGACCAGCAGTTGATGGAGCGGCGCGACCTGCCGCTGGCCTTGCTGTCCGGCGGTTGCGTGTGTTGCACGGTGCGCGGGCGGTTGGCGCCGACCTTGAGAAATTTCCACATGGAGCGCTCCGCCGTGGGTTTTGACAGGGTCATCATGGAAGCCAGCGGGGTCGCCGATCCGGGGCCGGTGTTGGATACCTTGCTGCAAGACCGTTGGCTGGCGGCCCGCTATGGCCTGTCGGCGATTGTCGCCACCGTCGATGCGTTGCGCGGCCTGGAACAGATTGAGCGCTTCCCGGAGGCGGCGCGGCAGGCGGCTTTGGCTGACTGTTTGCTTATCACCAAAACCGATCTTGCCACGCCTGCCGCCGTGGAGGCGCTCAGACAGAGGCTGGCCGTGTTGAATCCCGCCGCCGAAATCATTGTGGACGCCCAGCCGGGGGAATGGGATGCCGGGAACTGGCTGACGCCTGCCGCTGCCAATCGGCGCGGTCTCCCCAGGCGTTTGCCTGCGCCGCTCCCGCCCGGAACGGGCTTCGCGTCCGCCGCGTTGGTCTTCGACCGGCCCTTGCGCGGGGACGTGGAGTCCATGCTGGCCCGCTTGCTGGGCGGCGTCGGGTGTCCGCTATTGCGCGTCAAGGGGTTGTTGGATCTCGCAGACGAAGCCTGCCCGGTGGTGGTCCATGGCGTCGGGGGCCGGCTCTATCCGCTGGCCCGGCTGGCCGCGTGGCCCGAAGGCGAGCGGCGTAGCCGCTTGGTGGCGATAGGCGCGGAGGCGGACCGCGAGGCGCTTGCGCAGTTTTTAAGCGAATTCCGGCAGGCGGTGGATGCTTGAAAAGTCATCGCCAACCGGCCGGGCCTCCGCCCGCGAACAAGCGGTAGGCGGGGTTGCCGGTTTCTTCCCGGCAGGCGTAACCTAAGTCGTCGAGGAACGCGCCAAACGCCTTGCGGTCTTCCTTCGGCACTTGCAGCCCCGCCAGCACCCGCCCGAAGGCCGCGCCGTGGTTGCGGTAGTGGAACAGGCTGATGTTCCAGCGCCCGCCCAGCAGCGCGAGGAATTGCAGCAGCGCGCCGGGGCGCTCCGGGAACTCGAAGCTGTAGACATGCTCGTCCGGCAGCGGCCGGGACGGGTGGCCTCCCACCATGTGGCGGATATGCTCCACCGCCAGTTCGTTGCCGGTCAGGTCGATGACCGCAAAGCCTTCGCCGCGCAATGCCTTGACCAGCGCCTCGCCGTCGCGCCGGCCGTCGCAGGTCTGCACGCCGACAAACACCGGCGCTTGGGCGGCGTCGAAGTAGCGGTAGTTGAATTCGGTGATGCTGCGTTTCCCTAAGCTGCGGCAGAATTCCAGGAAACTGCCGGGCCGCTCGGGGATGGTCACCGCCAGCAGCAATTCCTGGCGCTCGCCCACCTGGGCGCGTTCGGCGACATGGCGCAGCCGATCAAAATTAATGTTCGCCCCGCTTTCGATGGCGATTAGGCATTGCCCTTCCAGGCCGTTTTCCGCCGCGTATTTTTTCAAGCCTGCCACGCCCAAGGCGCCCGCTGGCTCGGCGATGGAGCGCGTGTCGTCGAAGATGTCCTTGGTGGCGGCGCAGATTTCGTCGATGTCCACGGTCACCACTTCGTCCACATAGTGGTGGGCGATATGGAAGGTTTCCTTGCCGATTTGCTTGACGGCGACGCCGTCGGCGAACAGTCCGACCTGCTTCAAAGCGACCCGCCGCCCGGCCTTCATGGCTTTGTTCAGGCAATCGGAATCCTCCGGCTCGACGCCGATGATTTTCACCTCGGGGCGCACGAACTTGACATAGGCGGCGACGCCGGCGATCAGGCCACCGCCGCCCACTGGCACGAAGATGGCGTGGATGTCGCTATGGTGCTGGCGGAGGATTTCCATGGCGATGGTGCCTTGCCCGGCGATGACCTCCGGGTCGTCGTAAGGGTGGACGAAGGTCAGCTTTTGCTCCTGGGCCAGGACTAGCGCGTGTTCGTAAGCCTCGTCGTAAGAATCGCCGTGCAGCACGGTTTCCGCGCCCCGGCTGCGCACCGCGTTGACTTTGATTTCCGGCGTCGTGCCGGGCATGACGACCAAGGCGCGGATGCCGAGCTTGGCCGCCGCCAAGGCCACGCCTTGGGCATGGTTGCCTGCCGAGGCGGTGATGACGCCGCAACGCTTTTCCGCATCGGACAGCGAGACGATCTTGTTGTAAGCCCCGCGCAGCTTGAAGGAGAACACCGGCTGCAAGTCCTCGCGCTTGATATGCACCCGGTTGCCCAGGCGTTTGGACAGCAAGGGGGCGAAGTCCAGCGGGGTTTCCACCGCCACGTCGTAGACGCGGGCGCGCAGGATGCGTTCGATGTATTTGGCGATCATGTCAGTCATCGGGGAAAAGTTGGATAGTTTATTTGCTTCCAAGCGGGCAGGCATCAAAGGGCATGACAGCCCGGAGTCGGCGGAGTATTATCCCACGCTCTTAAAAACTAAACGGGACAACACCATGACGCAAGACGAACTCAAAAAGAAAGTTGCCGAAGCCGCGCTACAATATGTCAAGGGCGTGTCGGTGGTGGGCGTTGGCACTGGTTCCACGGTGAACCATTTGATCACCTTTCTGGCCGACATCAAAGGCGACATCGAAGGGGCGGTGTCCAGTTCGGAAGGCACCACCGCCCGGCTGAAGCAGGTAGGCATCCCGGTCATCGACCTGAACAATGCCGGCACCCTGGATGTGTACATCGACGGTGCCGACGAGGTGAACGCGCACTTCCAGATGGTCAAGGGCGGCGGCGGCGC
>CAZOTR010000073.1:8103-10790 GCA_964582755.1 uncultured Methylococcaceae bacterium
GTCGAATTGGAGAAGACCATCAACGACATCCCCGGCGTCATCACCTGCGGCCTCTTCGCCCTGCGCCCCGCCGACGTGGTGTTGCTGGGTTCGCCGGACGGCGTCAGGACGCTGTAAAACCCAATCCGGCCACCGCCTCGGCGGGCTGTCCGCCGGGCGCGGCGGCCGTTCTTTCAACACGAGGAGACACGACCATGAGTTTTCATGAAGAACTGGAAAAATTGAAAGAAACCCTGATCCAGCAACGCGACGAGTTGCAGGTCAAGGCGGGCCTGGCCAAGCTGGAGGCCAGGGACGAATGGGAGAAGATCGAGGTAAAAGTCGACCATTTCATGGCCAAGCTGGAAACCCTCGGCGACGCGGCGTCCGACGCCTCCGGGGATGTGGCGGAAAGCGCCAAGCATCTGGGCGAGGAGATCAAGGCCGCCTACGAGAAGCTTAAGGCCCATCTTTGAGTTTGGGTCGGTGTAAAAAAACGCGGAGGGCGCATCCGGCCCCCGCGTTTTTTTGTGCCCTGGGATATGTCCGAGTTAGGACAGTGTGCGGCGCTTGCCAAAAGCCAAGCCCGCCAATCCCATGCTTATGAGGGCGAGGGTGGCGGGCTCAGGAAGACTGCCGCCGCCGTTGATATTCAGTGTCGAACTGAAATACGACAAGGGATCCGAGCCGGTGGTATCCCGGACGGTGAGCGTCCACAAACCCGCCGCATCCTGTCCATTGAAAGCAGACAGACTGCCGACAGGCCGGAAAGCGCCGCTCTGCAGGAGCGCCCCTCCAACCACGGAACCGGCGGAATCGGTGAAGTCAACGACAACTCGGCCACCGGGGGTCTGTCCGCTATAAGTGCCCGCGTTGACCAAATTCACCGTCGTCGCGTTATGGGTGAGTTGGAACACAATTTCGCTATTGAAGGAATTGCTCGTCCCGCAGCCGCTGCCGTCCGCTTGCATGGCGGGATCATCGCATTTGGCGAAATCGATGCTGATGGTCACATTTCCGATAGATTCGCTCGGAAGCGTGAACGACCTCGTGCCCGAGGAAGAGTCAAATATCCCGAATGTGCTATCCGTGGCCGTCAAGCCGGCGGAAGCTCCGCCTGCGTACATAGCCAAGGCTGCCGCACACAGCAGGCCCCTGATAACAGTGTTATGTGTTTTCATTATTTACGCCTAAACAAGTGATCGACTGCAAGCTAAGTTTTTTTACCCGCAATTTAGAAAAGCTTGATGTTACGCTTGCAGTAACATGCACCAATAGTGTGCCTTTCATGAAGGGCGAATTCAACAGCAACGCTTCACCCCGTTCCATTTGCGCTCCAGCTCCTGCTTGAAAAACGCCTCCCGGCTCAAAGGCTCGCCGCCTTCCTGGGCGTGGTGTCCGCGCCAATGGGCGAGATAGCGCTCATAGGCGTCGTCGCCGGTGGCCGCCCGCAAGCCCAGCCAGCATTGTTTGATGAATTGCGCGGGACGCATCGCCTTACTCCTCTTCCCCCTCGTCTTCGCCTGCCGCCTCGGGGGCCAGCAGTTCGCGTAAATACTTGAACAGCAAGCGGGCCGAGCGCGGCGGGGCTTCGGCTTGCTGTTCCTTGCGGGCGTCGCGGATCAATTGCCGCAGCTTCTGCCGGTCGGCATCCGGGTGTTCGGCCATCAGCGCGTTGAGTTCGTGGTCGCCGCCGACGAGCAGGCGGCCGCGCCAACGCTCGATGAGATGCAGTTGCCGGGTGTCTTGGGCGGTCTGTTGGGTGTGCCGCTCCAGTTGCGCACGGATGGCCTCGGCGTCCTCGTCCCGCAGCAGCTTGGCGATGAATTTGCGTTGGCGTTTGAACGCGCCGTGATGCCTTTCGATGGCCTGGGCCAGCTTCACCGCCTCCAGCAAGGCGGGGGACAGGTCCAGCTTGTCCAGGCGCTCTTTGGGCAGGGCGATGAGTTCCTCGCCCAATTCCTCCAGCGCGGCGTTCTCGCGCTTGATCGCGGATTTGTTGGGGCGGACGGCATACTGCTGTGCGGCTTCTTCGGGCAGGTCGTAGGCGTGGGTCATGGATGCGGTTGTCAGGAGGCAAGAATCAGAAAAAATACGAACAGGATCACCAACCCCAAGGGGATCAACACGGCCCCCCAATCCGCCTCGGCCTGTTTGCCGCGCTCAAAGGCCGTCTTGATGCCGGGGCTGAACCAAAAAATCACCAGCAGCGCGATCAGGCCGATCAGGAGGGTTTCCCAAGTCGAATGACTTTCCACGGAGCTTGCTCCTTAAATGGTGGTTCCGGGCAGGCATACTAACCGATTGCGGCCTGCGTTGTCTTGATGCCGCTGCTATTGCGCCTTGCGCCCAAGCCGCCGCCCGCCTAATGCGGCGCCGGCCGCCAGCAACAGCCAGGTGGCCGGTTCGGGAATCACCAGCAGGCCGAAGCCCGCGTCATTGATTTGCGCCACGAAGCGGAAATCGATGGGAAGCGCCTGGAAGTCATAACTTGACCAGTCGCCGATGAACTGGTTTCCCACCGAGAACAATTGGATGAAGTCGCCATTGTGGGGCACATAGCCGGGCAGGTAGGTGATCTTTAAGGTTCCGCCCGAAATGACCATGTCATTGCTGATGTGGATCTGGTCGTAGCTGAAAGCCGAGCCTATCACCATGGAGAGGATGCCCCCCGATTGCTCGTAGTTGCCGGTTATCGTGGTGGTGGT
>CAZOTR010000073.1:10890-18926 GCA_964582755.1 uncultured Methylococcaceae bacterium
CCCGCCGTCTGCGTGTAGTCGCCGGTCACTTTGAACAAGGAATTCTGACCGTTGATGTTGATGCCGCCGCTGCCGGTGACATTGCCGTTGACGACAAACGAGGAGTCTTTGGTGGTCACTTGTATCGCGATATTGCCGGACGGGTCGTTGAGCTGCATGTTGCCATTGACCGTGATCGAAGTGCCGGGGGCCGCCGTGTTGCTGGCGCTGATATTGATAAAGCCCGTGCCGTTCGCCGTTCCGTTCAGGGTCAAAGTGCCGCCGTCGGGGGTGATGTTGTAGGCCGCGCCGGTGTTCAGCGCCAGGCTGCCGCCAATGGCCGTGAGGGTGCCGAAGGCATCGGTGCCGGCCCCCGCGCCATGCCTGACCGCCGCGCCCGCCCCGTCCAAGGTTATCTTCGCGTTCAGGGTCTTGATGTCGCCGCCGTCGTACAGAAACTGGCCGTTGGCACCGATGAAATAGTTGGCGGCGGCCAGCGTCCCCGACCCATCCAGACTGCCGAACGCGCCGCCGCGTGTGTCCAGCAACGAGCCAGTGCCGATGCTCACGCCGAAGTTCGGCCCCGTCGGGGTGCTGTTGTTGGTGAAGCCGTGGGTGAACAGGGTCGAGCCGTCATTCACCTTCAAGCGTCCGTTGTCAACCAGCGCCCCGTTGATGGTGACCACCGAAGTGCCGGCCCCGGCCGCGCTGCCGATCTCCAAGGACGGGTCGAAGTTGACTTTCTGCATGGTCAGCGTGCCGCTGGTGGGGGTGATGGTGTAGGTCGGGTTGCTGATGCTCAAGCGCCCTTGCAAGGTGTCCAGGTTGGCGAACGGATCGACGCCGACGCCGCCGTTCCACGCCGTGATGCTGCCGTTGCTGCCGCCGCTGGCCCCAAATGCCACCCAAACCGTGTCGGCGATGGTCTGCACGGGGCCGCCGTCGTAATGGATGGTGCCGCCAAAGGCGTTGAACACCGGGTTGGATTGCACCGAAAACCCGGACAAGGTTTGTGTGCCGGCGTTATAGTTGGCGAGCGCCCCGCCGCGCAGGTCGACGGTGGCGCCTAGCGCGGCGCTGGCGCCGATCAGCGAACCGCCTTGGGCGCTGAAGCTGGTGCCTTGGTTGGCGGTCACGGTGCCTGCCGTCGAACTGAAGTTGGGCGCCCCCGGCGTGCCGGAGCCAAACGCGCCGTTGATCGTCAGCGAAGACGTGTCGGCCTGGCCGGAGGTGCCTACCGTCGCCGTGCCGGTGAATATGCCGCCGTTGGGGGTGATGCTCAGGTGGGTGGGATCGACCGCGCCTTTTTTCACGGTCAGGCTGTTAGCCTTGGTCAGATTGGCCAGCGCGTCCGTCCCCGCGCCGGCCCCGTATTTCAGCCCGCCGCCTTGCAGCGTGATGGCGGCGGTGGCGGTGTAAACCGGCCCGCCATCGAAATACATATTGCCGCCCAAGGTCAGCGACTTGGAATTAAGGTTGAGCGTGTTGGTGCCGGCGTCATAAGCCGTCCATGTGCCGCCGCGCAGATCCGCCATGCTGCCCGCGCCGACGTTGTAAGAACCGAGGAAATTGCCGCCCTTGGCGGAGAAGCTGGTTCCCGTCCCTTGCACGCTCACGCCGCCGCCAAAATAGCTGGTGAAAGCGGGGTTTTGCTTGAGCGCGCCGTTGACCGCGAGCGTGCCGCCGTTGGACACGCTGATGCCCGCCGCGACAAACGTCGAGGTGTTCAATGGATTCAGTTGGATGTCGCCGCTTATCGCCGCCGACCCGCCGTTGACAACCAGCGCGTTGTTGCTGCAACACGCGCTCTCCAACAGCAAAGTGTCCACATTTTGGACGTTGAGCGACTGCCCGCTGCCGACGGTGATCGAGCTTTGTGTGCGGAAGCTGGCCAAGTCGGCTATCGTGCCCGAGCCGCTGATGGGGCCGGTGATGGTCACCGCCTCCGCCCCAGAGCCTTGGATCGTCCCGCCGTTTAGCGTCGTGGCCCCCGCCCCGGCCAAGGTGAAGGCGTTCGCCGTGCCGCCGGTCAAGGCGAGGGTGCCGCCGGTCAGATTGATCGCGCCAGTGTTGGCGTTGGCCGTGGAATTGCCCGCCCGCAGGTCCAGCGCCAGCGTGCCGCCCGCCCCGACATTGGCCACGCCCTTGGCGTTCACCTGCAACACCGGCACGACCGTGGCGTCGCCCAGCGTCAGCGTCTGCCCGCTGATGCCCAGCGTCGATGTGTTCGCCCCCGACGTGGCGCCTAGCGACAGCGAATCCACGTTGGGATTGAGGTCCAGGGTCACGGTGTCCGCGCCGCCAGAGTTCACCGTGGCCTGGTAGTGCGTCACGCCATTATTCGGCACGGTGTTGGGATTCCACTGGGCGGCGTTGCTCCAATTGCCGCTGCCGCCCAGCCACTGGGCGGTGTCGGCGGTGGCGCTTTGGTTGAGCAGCATCAAGGCCATGCAGGACATGAGATGTGCGCGCATCTTAAATTCTCCAGGAATGGGTGGGATTTTCCATTTGGCTTGCCCGGTTTGGAAAAGGGCCGGCAGAATGTGCCAAATTACCGCTGTTTTGTTTTGTGCCGGGGTTTTCCGGCCGGCTGGATAATGGCTTGGCCAGCGATGTTACGCGGAAGGAAATAGGTTTGGCAACGGCTTTTATTGCCATATGAAAAGCATGGTTAAGCCGGGTGAGGGAGGTGTGCGCCGGGCTGGCTGGAGGGCAGGGTGGCCCCATGCCCCCCCCCCCGCCTTCGCGGGGCAAGCCTGAGGGCTTAGAACAAGCCGCTGATTTTGCCGTTGTCGTCCACGTCGATGCGCTCCGCCGCCGGCACCTTCGGCAGGCCGGGCATGGTCATGATGCTGCCGCAGATGACGACGACAAACTCCGCGCCGTGGGCGGGGCGGACTTCGCGGATGGGGAGGATGTGGCCGGAGGGCGCGCCCTTCAACGTGGGGTCGGCGGAAAACGACATTTGGGTCTTGGCGATGCAGACGGGGAAATGGCTGTATTCCTCGCTCAAGCCCGCCAACTGCCGCCGCGCCGCGATGTCGGCGATGATGTCGGCGGCGCCGTAGGTCTGGGTGGCGATGGCTTTGATCTTGTCCCACAAAGAGGCGTGTTCGTCATAGAGGAAGCGGAAGCCGCTGTTGCCCTCGTCCAGGATGCGCAGCACTTCATGGGCCAGATCCTCCGCGCCCTTGCCGCCTTCCGCCCAGTGGGTGCAGATGATGGCCTTCGCGCCCAGCGCCTCGACCTTGTGCTTGAGCAAGGCAATCTCGGCGGCGGTGTCGGTGCTGAAATGGTTGATGGCGACTACGCAGGGCAGGCCAAACTGTTCTTGCAGATTCTTTAGATGCCGCTCCAGGTTGACGAAGCCGGCCTCCAATGCCTGCAAATTCTCCGCACCTAGATCCTTTACCTCGATCCCGCCGTGGGATTTCAGCGCCCGCACGGTGGCGACTAGCACCACCGCGTCGGGCTGTATGCCGGCCTTGCGGCATTTGATGTCGATGAACTTCTCCGCGCCCAGGTCCGCGCCGAAGCCGGCCTCGGTGACGACGACATCGGCCAGCTTCAACGCGGTCTTCGTGGCAATGACGGTGTTGCAGCCATGGGCGATGTTGGCGAACGGCCCGCCGTGGATGAACACCGGGTTGTTTTCCAAAGTCTGCACGAGGTTGGGCCGCAGCGCGTCTTTCAGCAAGGCCGCCATCGCGCCGTGGGCCTTGAGGTCGCGGGCGAAGATCGGCGTGTTGTCGTGAAGGGTATAGCCAACCAAAATATTGCCCAGCCGCTCACGCAATTCCTTGATGGAGTTGGACAGGCAGAGGATGGCCATGACCTCGGAGGCGGCGATGATGTCGAAGCCGTCCTGGCGCGGAAAGCCGTTGGGCGGGCCGCCCAAGGCCACGACGACCTCGCGCAGGGCGCGGTCGTTCATGTCGATGACGCGCTTCCAGTGGATCTTGCGCTCGTCCAGGTTCAAGGCATTGCCTTGGTGGATATGGTTGTCGATCATCGCCGACAACAGATTGTGGGCGACGCCGATGGCGTGGAAGTCGCCGGTGAAATGCAGGTTGATGTCCTCCATCGGCATCACCTGGGCGTAGCCGCCGCCCGCCGCCCCGCCTTTGATGCCAAAGCACGGCCCCAAGGCCGGTTCGCGCAGGCAGACCATGGTCTTTTTGCCGAGGCGGTTGAGGGCGTCGCCGAGTCCGACGGTGGTGGTAGTCTTGCCCTCGCCGGCCGGCGTCGGGCTGATCGCGGTGACCAGCACCAGCTTGCCGTTGGGGCGGTCCTTGACGCTTTCGATGTATTCCAGCGACAGCTTGGCCTTGTAGCGGCCATAGGGGTCCAGATGCTCCGCGCCTATCCCCAGCCGTTCCTGGGCCAGCCCGATGATGGGCTTCATCGTGGCTTGTTGTGCGATTTCGATGTCAGACATGGATGCTCCTGAGTGGATTGAATCTTTGGATTGCGCGAAAGGCCAGGATGGACCGGCGGCGGGGTAGGCGTGTGGGAAAATGGCTGCATTTTACCAGCGGCGGGGAAGCCGCGACAGCGGCGCTTGCCTGGAGGCAAGGCAAGCGCCACTAGTGTTTCATGGATACTGAATGGCCGACTGCCAGCCGCTTGCCTAGCGCCATGCTGGGTACTTCGACCCAGCGGTAGGAAAACGTGGCTAGGCTAATGGACAACACCAAGTTCGCGGCAAGTCCCAGCCACCAAGCGGAAACAAACCCAGAGGGCGAGGCGTCCAGCCAGGATAGGAATAGCGGCGTGGCATTGATTAACACCGCGAAATGGATGAGGTAAATGCTGTAGGAAACCTTGCCGACATGCCGAAACCAAGACCAGGACAAAACTTTCTGCGCAGTGGCCGAGCCAAACGCGGCCAGCAATAACACGGCAGACCCCAGGCCGGTCAGCCAGCCCATCCAATAGGTGTTTATCACGCCGTCCAGGGTTTCCCCGGCAGTATAAAGAAACACTCCCACGGCCCAGCCACAGCGCCGGGCCAGGGTTTTCAGCCGCAGCCACTGGCCCAGCCAGCCGTGGTGTTTGGCGATCAATATCCCCAGCATGAAATGGAAGGAAAACGGCGACAAGCCCAAGGGCTGGATGGCGAACAGGCAGAAGAAAAGCAGCCAAGACGAACTCTTGCCGGCCAGCAGAATTCCCAGCGGGACCAGCAAGGACAGCGCTAGTTCGATACTCAAGGTCCAGGCTTGCGGCAGGTATACCATCTCCATCCTCATGCCGAGCAGAAAGCTATCTTTGAAAAAATCTGCCCAGCCCGCCGGACGCCCCCACATAACCGGCAACCAGCCGTTTTGTTTGGGTAGGGTGGACGGCAGGTTTGCCGCGACCGCTTGATAATGCTGGTAGAGCAAGGCGCTGAGGCTTAGGGCCACGAGATAGGGTAGCCAGATGCGGCAAACCCGCCCGATACAATAATCGCTTAAGCTGAAACGGGACAGGTCCGGCGAATGGCCGTGGCGGAAATGCCGCAATGAAAGCACCAAGCCGCTCAACACGAAAAACAGCGAAACCGCCGCTCCGCCATCCCACCAGAAATGCAGCGGGGTGTTGGACAACAGGCGGTTGCAGAAGTCGCTGCGGCAGGGCAGGTCGTAGCTGTTGACATAGTGCGAGCCGATCACCGTCAACGCAGCCAGACCGCGCACCGAGTCTAGCCAGGCCACATGGTTCCCCCCCGCCCGGTAATCGTGGCAGACCGACGCGGTCTTCAAGACCGCGTCGGTCTTGTCAGGCTTCATGCCCCCGGCTTGTCGGAGGTCAAGAGCCTTCATTTCTCCGGCTTGCCCGAGGTCAAGCCTAGCTTTTCCCGCGCCCGGTCCTTGGCCGTCTCCGATTTGCGCAGCAGCACATAGACCGCGCCGGTTCCGCCGTGGAAGCCCTGGGCGCTGTGGAAGGCCATGATCTCTGGGAACTGCGGTAACCAGCGGGCGACGTAGCTTTTAATCATCGCCTGGTTTTCCTTGCCGCGCGCGCCCTTGCCATGGTTGATAAGTGCCGTGCGCACCTCGTAGCGGACGCAGTCGTGGATGAAGGCATAGACCTGTTCGCGGGCTTCCTCCAAGCTCATCAAGTGCAGGTCCAGCGTCGCCTCGATGCGGTAGCCGCCTTGTTGCAGCCTCAGGAACACGCCGTTTTGGATGCCGCCGCGTTTGAAGCTCAACACTTCCTGCGGATGGACGAATTCGACGAAGCCGGTGGTGAGGAAATTGCCGTCGCCGCCGAGCGGCCTTTGCGCCGCCGACCGGCGGTACAGCGTGCCGGGATCGGGCCGGGCGCGGGGCTTGCCGGGGAGGGCGGCGGCTTGGCTTTTCAGCGGACGCACGTCGCGCATTTCTTGCTCAAAAAGCTGCTGGTCTTCGTGTTTCATGGTCGCTGGAAGCGCTGGGCAGGGAGGCGGACATTATACGGTTGCCAGCCTGCGTTGCGGGCAAGGCCCCGGCGTTTCATGGACAAAAAAAGAGGGGCCGGCCGCCCCTCTTTTACCTCCAGGCTGGTTTGGACTCAGCCTTCCCCGGTCACGACGATCTTCTTCGGTTGCACCAGCGATTTTTTCGGGATGACGATTTCCAACACGCCGTTGGCGCAGCGGGCCGAGATGCCCTCGGCGTCCACCGTGTCCGGCAGGGAAAAGCGCCGGTGGAAGCTGCCGTAATGCCGCTCGACCCGCTTGTAGCCCTCGCGCTGGGTGCTGGCTTCGGTTTCCCGTTGGCCGCTCAGGGTCAGGATGCCGTTTTCCATGCTGACATCAATGCTGGCGGGGCTGACGCCGGGCAAGTCGGCCAGCAGCACATAGCGGTTGGCTTCCTCTTTGATGTCCACCGCCGGTGCCCATTCCGAAGTCGCCGCCGAGCCTTCCGGGATGCCCCCGCCCAGCTCGTGTTTGCGCTCCAGTTCGCGCTGCAATTGCGTCAATAGGTTCCAGGGTTCGTAGAGTGTGGCCATGATCTTTATCCTCTGATGAAGTGTTTAACCGCACCGGGAATATGGGACTGCCGGGGGATTTAATCAAGCGGGGCGGGGGGAATTTTTTCGGGCTTTCCTAGGCCGCGCGTGTTTGCGGAACCTCTGATATGGTATCGTGTCAATACGGCTTGGTGGCGGAGGCTTTGGCTTGCGTCAGCCGTTTTCCATCCGTCGGCCCGCCTGGCAAGCCGATGGATGTTTTTTTGACATAGCCTGCGGAGGTCTTCATGCGAATAGCGATGTATGCGAGCGATAAGTGTGTGGCGAGGCTGTCGGCCTTCTATCGCCGGATCGACATAAAAACCGTCGGCGGCGTGGCGGGGCTGGCCGTCTTGGCGCTGTTTTGGGATAGCCTGCTGCCCGTTCTAGGGCATGGCCTGCATCTGCTGGTCGAGGTCGTCGAATTGGCGCTTGAGCATCTTCTCGAAAAGCTGTTCGGCTTGACGCCCAGGCAAGCCCAGACAGTCCTCGCGTGGAGCGCGTTGGGCTTGTTTCTCTATGGTGCCGCGTGGGCCTTGCGCAAGGCTTATGCCGCCGCGCTGGCTGCGTTCCTTGTGTGCAAAGAGCGCATCGCCGCGTTCATGGCTGGCGATGCCGCCTGGTTCAAGCTGGCTTTGGCGGCCGGGGCTGTGGGCGCGACGCTTTATCTTTTCAGTTAGGCGGGTTTAGTCCGGCGCCAGCCCAAACCACCTGCCCAGCAGCTTGATGGTTGCGCCACAGATGAGATAGGTTCCGACCACGCCCGGAATGGCAAGGTAGCTGCCTGTCCAAGGACTTCGAGATACTCACCTGCACCGCCGAGAACGTGGTCCGCATCGCCATGCTCAACGTCATGCTTGCAAAGTGCGCTTAATTTTTGCCAGACAGCTTCTAAGCCTAGCAGGGTTGCTCTCGTTCCCAAGCTCCGCTTGGGAATGCGGTCTTGGACGCTCCAGCTTCCCAAACCATGGCAGGAGCGGCAGGCCGGGCGCGTTGCTTTGCGCCCGAGATTTCCGGCTGATTAGCCCGCCACCCAAGCCCGCGTTTCGTGCAAACCTCTCCCGTGGTTTGGGAGGCTT
>CAZOTR010000074.1:0-18762 GCA_964582755.1 uncultured Methylococcaceae bacterium
CAGCCGTGGGCGATGCTCCAATAGCCCGCCGCCGTGTTTTGGACGGAATTGTGGAAGGCGCTGGGCGAGATGCCGCCGTCATGTTTTGCCAATTCGACGCAAAGCTGGTCGGTGGTTTGGATTTCCCCGCCCACGCTGGCGAACACCGTGGGCAAGTCGGAGGGCAGACGGTAGGCTTGTTGGCAGGCCAAGCCGGCGGCGCTGAACGCCATCCGCGTCGCCTCGCTGGCGCGGCGGCGCAGCAGCGGCGGCATCGCCTCGCGGAGGATCTCGCAGGCAGGGAACGGCAGGCTTGCCCGCAACGCCGCGTCGGGGGCGCAAACGCCGAAACCCAACAGGCTCATGCGTTCCATCATGCCGCCTCCAACAAGACACTGGCGTTGTTGCCGCCGAAGCCGAAGGCGTTGCTCAACACCCGCCGGGGGCGCAGATCGGTGCGCGGTTCGGCCAGGACCGGGCAAGGGCATTGCGGGTCGGCCTGCCCGAAGCCGCAGGTGCCGGGTATGAAACCCCGCTGCAAGGCCAGCAGGCTGACCACCGCCTCCACCGCCCCCGCCGCGCCCAGGGTGTGTCCGAGCAGGCCCTTTACCCCGCTGCACGGCGGCGGGTTGGGAAACAGGCCCGCCACGGCCTTGGCCTCGGCCAGATCGTTAAGTGTGCTGGCGGTGGCGTGCAAATTGATGTGGTCAACCTCGCCCGCCTCCCGGCCCGCCAGCCGCAGCGCCTGCGCCATCGCGGCGGCGGCACCCGCGCCTTCCGGGTGCGGGGCGCTCATGTGGTGGGCGTCGGAGGATTCCCCCACCGCCAGCAGTTTGGGGCTGTGGGCATTGCCCGGCCCGGCCCGTTCCAGCAACAGCAAGGCCGCCGCCTCGCCGATGTTGATGCCGCGCCGATGGATATCCATCGGGCGGCAGGGTTCCGGCGCAATCAATTGCAAGCTGTTAAAGCCGCGCAGGGTCATTTGGCACAAAGTATCCACCCCGGCGACCAAGACCGCCTCGCAAAACCCGGCGGCGATCAATCGTTGCGCCGCGCCCAGCGCCTTGGCGCTGGAGGAGCAGGCGGTGGAAATGGCGTAGCAAGGGCCGGCCAGCCCCAGTTCGTGTTGGAGAAACTCCGCCGTGGCCTGGGCGGTCTGGCGGCTGAGAAAATGGAAATCGGCCGGCATCGCGGCGTGGCGCAGGAAATGCCGGTAAGCGGCTTCGGAATCATAGATTCCCGAGGTGCTAGTGCCTAGGACCAGGCCGACCCGCCCCGCCCCGTGGGCGGACACGGCTTGCTCCACGGCGGCGCGGAAGCCGCCTTGTTCCAGCGCCTTGAGGGCCAGCCGGGCGTTGCGGCAATCATAGCGCTTCAAGCTCGGGCGGATGGCGGGCAGCGGCGAGGTGACCTCGCCGACCACAGTCTCGAAAGGCAGCGGGAACAATTCAATCGGCTTTAGGCAGGTCTGGTTGGCAAGCAGGCTGCGGGCTAGGGCGTCCACATCGTCCCCGGCGGCGCTCACGCATTGGTAGGCGGTGATGGCGGCGGGCGGAAGGCGCGGGGTCATGCTCATGGCTGGTCGGGGTTGTGGATCAATAAGGGGCAGAGCATAAAACCCAGGCTCACGCCCAGGCTCACCGACAAGGCCAAGATGGGCAAGGTCGGCGTCTTCGCCAAGCCCATCGCGCCGAAGGAAGCCAGAGTGGTCAAGGTGGACGAGGCGATGGCGTGGTAGGTGACATCGGTGTCGCGGCCGCGATTATCCATGAAGAAAATGCCGTAGTCCACGCACAGCGAAACCGACAGCAACAGGCCGATCACATGCAGGAAGCTCACTTCCTCGCCCAACACCGCCCAGGTCGCAAAAATGAACAGCACCGAGGCCAAGGAAGGCAGCAAGGTCAGCAAAACCTTGGCGACGCTGCGCTGTTGCAGCCAAATAAACGCCGCCATGAGGGCGACGCCCAGCGCCAGCATGGTCAGCGAGCGGTCGCGGTGTTGCTTGGCCATGGCATCCAGTTGGTCTTTTTGGCTGAAATAGCGCACCCCTTCCAAGCCCGCCAGCCCTGCCGCCAGTTTCCCGGCATCGTGTTCGCCCAGCCACAGCGACAAGGCCACGCCCCCCGGCCCTTCGACGATCTGCCCGGACAAGACATGGCGCGCCGCCGTGGCCAGCACGGCTTCCGGGCGCAAGGCTCCCGCCGTGGGCGGGGGCAGGTTGCCCAGCTTGTCCAACGCCAACCCGGCCTTTGCCAAGGCCGACCACCACGCCTGCTGGAGCGGCGCGTCCACGGCCTGGGCGTAAACCTGCGCGTTCTCGGCTTGCAAGCGCCCGGACACCAGCCACGGAAACAGGCCGTGGTATTCCGTCAAGACGCCGGCTTCCTGTAGCGTTTTCAGCCGGCGCTCGGCGGCTTCGGAGCGCTGCAAGGCGGTTTCCAGGTCGGGGGCGCGCACCAGCACGAAACGTCCCGGCTCGATGCCGGTGAAATGGGCGCGGACGGCGGCGTCCTGGCGTTTCAATTCGCCCATGTCCACCGCCAGCTTTTGCATGTCGTCCATCCAACGGATCTGCGGCAAGGCCAGCGTGGCGGCGGCGACGCTGGCCGCGAACAAGGCCACCAAGGCTCTCCGGTGGCGGTCGCAGAACGCCACCCAGGCGGCGATGCCCGGCAAATGCGCGGCGTGTAGCCCGGCGTCGCCGAGCAAGGCGGGCATCACCCACACAGTCAAGCCCAACGAGGCCAGGATGCTGGCAAAGGCGAACACGGCGATTTGCTCGAACCCCGGAAAGCCGGTCATCCCCAACGCGGCATAGCCGATGACCGTGGTCAGCCCGCCCATGGCGAGGCTGGGCCACAGCAGTTGGGCGGCGGCCAGCGGCGTGTTGCGGTGTTTCGCGCAATGGACGAGGACGTGCAGCGGGTAGTCGGTGCAGATGCCGATCAGGCTGGCCCCCAAGGCCAGGGTCAGGCTGTGGACGCTGCCAAACGCTAGGGCGACCGCCAAGGTTCCCGCGACGAAGGACGCCGCCTGGATCAGCATGACCCAGTGCAGCGCGGTGAAGGAATGGAACAGCAGCAAGAACACCAGCACCACGCCCAGGCTGGACACCACGGACACCAAGGTGACATCCTGGCCGATCTCGCTGTTGGCGGCGACGGTGAACACCGGCACGCCGGTCAGGCTTAAGCGGAATGCGCCGCCGGCCTCGCGGTTCAGCGCGTCGAAGCGTCCGCGCAGGTCGGCTTGCAAACGCGCCTGCGCCGCCGTGTCCAAGGCGGCGGAGCGGCTTTGCAGGATTAACGCGCCGCCGCCGGCGTCCAAGCCGGCCTGCCGCTCGAAGCGGCTTTGCATGGCTTTGAAGCCGTTCAGCGACAGCAGCAGCGGATCTTGCTTGGCGATGGCCTTGAGCCATCCGCCTTGCGGTGACAGCAGGGCTTGCTTCAAGCCGTCCGCCCGCCGGGCCAGCCCGCCGGGGTCGAATAGGCTGCGGCCTTCGTTGCCGGGGTCCAGGCTGAAGATCCGCGCATGGTAGGGGGCGTAAGACCGTAGCGAGTCGATCCAGTCGCGGGGCGGCGCATTGGCCGGCCATGCCTGCTCCACATCCTCCAACTTCGACAATTGTTGGAGCAGACGGTCGGCGAACACGCCGACCGATGCCGGGCTGGCCTCCGCGCCGGCCGGCTCCACCAGCAGCAGATAACGCCGGGACAATTCGCCGGATTGCAGCAGGCCGGCCAGGAGCCGGGCATCCTCGCTGTCGGTGGCGGTGAAAAAGGCGTTCAAATCGCTCTCGACGCGGACCTGCCAGGCCGCGAGCGCCATCAGCAGGGGCAGCGACAGCAAAAACAGGCGCTTCCGCCACAGCAAGGCCACGCTATTTCCCCACGGCTTCCAGCAGCAGGCGTTGGATGGAGGCATCCAACTGGTTGCCTTCGCCGGTCTTCACCATGCGGTACTCGGTGGACTCGCCGTCGCCCTGGCGGATCAGGATCCGCCGCATGCGCTCGTCTTCCCCGCCGGCGATCTCGACCGTCGGGGCGTCCTCGTCCGCTGGGTCTGGCTTGGGCGTCAAGGTCAGTGTCCACTGCTTGCCCTGCGTTTTGGCGGCAAAATCATAGGCGGGCTTCAATTCTTCCGCATGGCCTTGCAGGATGGCGCGGAACAGGGTGATTTGCGCCGCCGCCGACCCGGCTTGGCTGACCGGTGCGGAATGGCGCTGCTTCTCCTCCGGGTCGAAGTAAACCATTTGCCGGCCTTCGACTATCGCCATGATGGCCCGCTTGGGCTGCAATTGCAGCTTGACCAGACTGCCGTCCGCGCCGGAATACATATAGCCCTGCCCCTGCCAGGGGGATGCCGCCAATTCCAACACACGGGTTTCCTGGTAACGGAATTCAGCCGTCCCGGCCTGCTTGACGCGCATTAGCAAGTCGGCGATGTCGGCCTCGCCGGCCAAGCCCGCCCAGGGCCACAGCGCCAACAGCATCCACAAGATAGGTTTCATGGCTCCACGCCCTTGAAGACTTTGTGGCCGTGCCGCGCCATGAATTGGAAGGTTTCCTTGGGGGAAGGCATGCCCAGGCCGGGGAAGCGGCGGGGGCGGTATAGGTATTCCCCCACCCCGAGCAAGCCCATCAACAGATACACCCCCACCCCGGTGTAAGCCGCCCACACCTTTCCGCCGGCCAGGGCGGGGAGCAGGGCGCATAGCGGCACGTTGACGGCGAAAAACGCCGTCCACACCCAGGTCAGTTGGCGCAGGTACTCGGCGATGCCGGGCTGGAACTCGGGGTATTGCAGGCGGACCAGCCGTTCGCACAGCGAGGGCGGTTGCCACAAGGTGTGTCCGAACACGACGGCCAGCGACAAATACACGAAGGAAGGCAGCAGCCAGACCATGTAGGCTTGGGCGGAAAACGCCCCCGCCAGCAGCAGCGCCGCCAAGCCAAAATAGCCCAGCCGCCAGCCCGGCTTGTCCGCCGTCCAGCCACGCCGCGCCGTCAGCGCCGCAAACACCAGCAATTCCAGGTTGCCCCAGCCCTGGCTGACCACATACGGGCTGAGGAAGGGATAAACGATGGCAAAACCGGCGATGCCGGCCGCCTGGGTCCAAGCGGCCATTAGCGGGTGCGGTTGGCGGCGACAAATTCCGCCAGCGAGCGCAGGGAGGCGAAAATCTGCTCGTTGCGCTCGTCGCCGGAGCTGATCCTGACGCCGAATTGGCGATCCAGCATGACGCCTATCTCCAAGGCGTCGATGGAATCCAGGCCCAGCCCGCCGCCGAACAACGCGGCGTCCGGGGCGATGTCATCGGGCAAGATATCCTCCAGGCGCAAGCCTTCGATGAGCATTTGTTTCAATTGTTCGATCAAGTCGTCGGACATTTTCTATATTCCTTCGGTATAAGTATCTTAATTGGTTAAAAATAATCCGTCTGCCAGCCGGTACAGCCTGGCAAACATGAATTCAAGCTTTAAATACCTTCAGGAGGGGGTTCCGGGTGGGGCGGGGCGTGCCGCGTGTCAACAGGCTGTGGCATCCGCACGGCAAGCGGCGTGATGGGGCCGGTTCATGGGCGCTCAAGCCATCCCCCGGCTGTGTTGCCAACTAAAGCGAGGGGCGATTTTACACAATTCCGGCAAGGTTCAAAAGCGTTGCGGATGGGGCTTGCCGCCTATTGGTTTGGCTGTGGGAGCGGGCCGCGCCCGCGAAAATCCAGCGGCGGGCGCGGAATCAGTCGCGCCCATGGGACGCTCCTAGGGGCGTTTTGCGCCATGGGCGATGACTGGGTTGCCTGGGGCTTCGTCCACGCCAGGCTCTGCCTGCCCGCGCGCCGGGTTCCAGCAGCGTGGGCCAAGCCCGGCGCGTTCGCCCAAACGGTTGCCGGCAGCGGCAAATTGGCTTATCCTGCAAACCGCGAAAACAGCCATTCCGCCCAGCCAATACCATTGCTTATACCCCAGTGATAACTCATCAATCCATGAAAGAAAAGTTAAGAAAGTTTATTTTTGCCGAAATCGTTTACCATGCGGACCCGGACAGTTTCGGCGATGACGACGACCTGCTCGAAGCCGGGCTGGACAGCATGGGCATCATGCGCCTCATCATGTTCGCCGAGAAGGAATTCGGTGTCATCCTGCCGGACACCGAAATCGAACCGGCCAATGTCCACAGCCTGAACGCCCTGGAAAAATGGATACAGCAAGCCAAACAAGCCTGAACGGGCCTGCGCCCATCGCCTTCAACCCCGCCGACTATTTCACTTTCGTCCTCGACCAGGAGATCCGGGAAGCCGGCATGCCGGGCGGATACTGCGGGTTCGCGCTAGCACTGGGCGGCGTCCCCGATCTGGAGCGTTTGCAACAGCGCCTGGATCTCCTGGTGGAGCGCTTTCCCCAAGCCTCGGCCCGCTTGGAACCCAGGGGCAAGCGGTTTGTCTGGCTGCCCACGGGCCGGCGCATCACGCTGGAGCGCCACCAGTGCGCGGACGGCGAGGCCGACGCTTCGCGTGTGTTGCAGGAAATCTTCAACCACCAAGCGCCCTTGGCCGACAGCCTGCCGTTGAGCCTGCATTGGATTGCCCATGGCGAAGGCGGGACTTTGCTGCTGGAATGGATACACCCGCTGCTGGACGCCCGGGGCGGCAAAATCCTGCTGGATTTCCTCGCCACCGAGCATCCTGAAAACTACCGGGAATCGCCTTCGCTCATCAGCGCCAAGCTGGCCGAATGGAGTTTGTGGAAAAAGATCCGCTTCTTTTTCAAGGCCAAGCGGCACAACGACGCCGTCAACAGCCTGGATAGCTGCCTGCCCACCGAAGCGGAGGCCGGCCCGCAAAGCTTGCGCCTGAGACAGCGCCATTACAGCGAGGAAGAATCCCAGCGCATCGCCCGCCTCGCCCAGCAATACACCGGGCTGGCCGGGCGCACCTTGTATTACATCGGTTGCCTGATGCGGGCCATCGAACACGTTGGCCCGCCTGCCGCCAAGGCCGGTTATTGTGTGCCTTATGCGTTCAACCTGCGGCGGCAGAACGCCCCCACCCCGGTGTTCGGCAACCATGTGAGCTGCTTGTTCGCCCGCGCCACCCGCGAACAAACGCGCCAGCGCAAGGGCGTGTTCGACCATCTGTTGAAGCAATACCGGCAAACCATCCAAGAAGAGTTGGATCTGGCCTACCTGCCGTTGATGTGGCTGGGCCAATGGCTGTCGCGGGAACGCTACGCCAAACACCTGCGCAAGCAGAAGAGCGGCGGCGAATTGAGTTCGCTGTGGTTTTCCGACATTGGCGATGTGCGTTGGGGCAAGACCGGCTATTTGGGCCTGCCGGTCACCGGCCTCTCGATGCTGTGCTGGATGACCCTGCCGCCGGGACTCGCCTTGCTGGCCGGGCAGTTGGATGGCCGGCTCTGCCTGTCCTACAGCTATTTGCATCCGGCGGTGGACGAGGCTTGGCTGGAGCGGGTCATCGAACGCATGGACGCCGAATTGCTGGAAAGCGACGGGGTCTGAGCGATGCTGCTGGTGCCGTTTCTGCGGCAATGCAGGCTGCGGCCCGAGGCGCTTGCCTTGGCGGAAAACGGGCAGGCTGTCAGTTACCAAGAACTGCTGGCGCGTTCGCAGGCCATCGCCGCCGGCTTGCAAGAAGCCGGCATCCAGCCCGGCCAGCGCGTGGCGATCCACCTTGACCGGGGCATCCATGCCGTTGCCGCCTTGTTCGGCGTGTTGCAGGCGGGCGCTTGCTACCTGCCTTTGGATCTGAAAAACCCGCCCGCCCGCTTGGCGTTCATCCTGCAAGACGCGGAGGTTTCGGCGGTGTTGGGCGCGGGTTCCGCCCCCGCTTGGCTGGGGCGGCATCGCTGGCTGGACATCGCTGCCTGTCCCAACGCGGCCTGCCTGCCGGTGCAAAACCCAGCCGAAGTTCTCGCCGCGATCCTCTACACCTCTGGCTCCACAGGCCAACCGCGTGGCGTCGCCCTGAGCCATGGCGCGGTGGCGGCTTTCGCGGACTGGGCCGCGGATTTGCTGGGATTGGGTGAGGCCGACCGCATCGCCAGCAGCGCGCCGTTCTTCTTCGATTTGTCCACCTTCGACCTCTACGCCGTGCTGGGGCGCGGGGCCAGCCTGCATTTCCTGCCTGCCGCCCTCAGCCTCGCCCCCGCCAAACTCAGCGCGTGGCTGGGGGAGCAGGCCATCAGCGGCTGGTACACCGTCCCGTCGCTGCTGGCCTTTCTGGCTTACAAAGGCAATCTGGCGCAGACCCCCTTGGACGCCCTGCGGTTTGTGGTTTTCGCCGGCGAGGTGTTTGCCACCCCCGCCCTGGCCTCCCTGGCGCACAGCCTGCCGAAGACGGCGCTGTACAACTTCTTCGGCCCCACCGAAACCAATGTCTGTTGCCACTGGCGGGTGGACCGGGAGCGCTTAGACCCGGACCAAGCCATTCCCATCGGCCTGCCCGCCGCCGGGGACCAACTGCGCACCGACGAAGCAAGCGGCGAACTGTGGGTGCGCGGCCCGACGCTGGCCAGCGGCTATTGGCAGCGCGGCGGCTTGCGGCCCTTCCTCAACGCGGAAGGCTGGTATCCGACCGGCGACCGGGCGAGCTTGGAACAGGGCGAATACCATTTCCATGGCCGGCTCGGGCGGATGCTCAAATGCGCGGGCCACCGTGTCGAACCGGCGGAGATCGAAGCCTGCGTCCATGCCCTGGCCGGGGTGCGGGGCTGCGCCGTGGTCGGCCTCGACGACCCGGCGGCAGGCCAGCGTCCGGCTTTGGCGCTGTGCCTGGAACCGGGCATGGCGGTTGGCGAGGTCCGCAAACACTTGGCCCGGCAATTGCCGCCTTACATGCAGCCTAACCGCTATCTAAGCCTGGAAGAACTGCCCCGCTTGCCCAACGGCAAGCTGGATTATCAACAGATACGCGCCTTGCTGGAATCGCCGCCATGACCCCAAGCCCGGATTTTGCCGGCCTAAGCCCTTACGCCGGGCCGTTGGACGCGGCGCAAATCCTCGCCCGCTTCCGCGCCGTGGCGGATTCAGGCGCTTTGCGCCATGCCGTCCCCGCAGCCTTCGGCGGCTTCGGCGACGGCTTTGCGGCGCTATGCCAAACCCATCGCCGCCTGGGCCTGGTTAGCCGGGATCCCGGCTTGGTGCTGGCGGTGAACGCACATCTGTGGGGGCTGGTGTTTCCTATCCTGCTTTACGGTGACGAGGCGCAACGGCAAGCTTTCCTGCCGCCCTTGCTCGCCGGCCAATGGCTGAGCGGACATGCCATCACCGAACCTGCCTGCGGCTCCGATGTGCAGGCGATGGCCAGCCATGCCGGGCGGACCGGTGAAGGTTTTATTGTGCATGGCGAAAAGCGCTACATCACCAATGTTCCCTTGGCGGATTGGCTGGTGGTCTATGCCAAGCTGGAGGGGCGGATCACCGCCTTTCTGGTTTCCCGCGAGGATGCGGGTTGCCGGTTCACCCCGGAAGGCGCGTTGGATGCCTGCGGCGGCAGCGCGACCGGCAGCGTGTTCTTGGACGGTTGCCGGCTCGGCCCCGACCGCCTGCTGGGCAAGGCCGGGGCGGGGGCGCAGATGATCCAAAAGGCGCTGGAGTACGAGCGGGCCTTCGTCTTCGCCGGCATCGCCGGGATCATGGACTGGCAATTGGACCAAGCCGTCCGCCACAGCCGGGAGCGCCGCTCCGGCGGCGTCCATCTGGGGCGGCACCAAGCCATCAGCCACCGCCTCGCCGACATGAAACTGCGGCTGGATACCCTGGTCCTATGGCTGGGCGAATGCGCGAGGCTTTGCGACGCGGGCCAGCGCCTGACCCTGGCCTCGGCGCAGACCAAGCTCTACGCCGCCGAGGCATTCTTGCAATCCAGCTTGGACGCCGTGCAGATTTTGGGCGCTGCGGGGCTGGAAAAGGACGCCGGGCTGGGCGGGCTGGTGCTGGACGCCTTGGCCGGCCGGCTGTTCTCCGGCAGTTCGGAAGTGCAGAAGAACCTCATCGCCGCCCTGCTGGGCACCGGCGATGCTTACCGGGGCAATCCCCGCACCGACACCACAGCAGCATGAACACGTTTACCCTGGATAGCGCCATTGACACGCCGCGTTGGCGTCCCACCCCTTTCGTCGCAGGCTCCGCCTGTTTCACCGTTGCCGGACTGGCGGCAATGGCCGCATGGCCTGGGATCTGGCCTTGGGTTGTGGCTGGCATCGTCATCGACCATTTGGCCCTGACCTTCGCCGGGCTGTGGCCGCGCTGCGGTTGGCTGGGGCCGAATTGGACCCGCCTGCCCGCCGCCGCCGCCGCCCGTGGCGAGGTGGCTATCACCATCGACGACGGCCCGGAACCCTCGGTCACCCCCGCCGTGCTGGATTTGCTCGACCGCCACGGCGTCAAAGCCACTTTCTTTTGCATCGCCGACAGGGCGCGGCGCCACCCTGAATTGTGCCGGGAGATTGCCGCCCGCGGCCATGCCGTGGAAAACCACACTTTCCGCCACCGCCACAATTTTTCCTTGCTGTGGCCGGCCGCCTACGCCCGCGAACTCGCGGCGGCGCAGGATAACTTGGCCGCCCTGGCCGGCGTCCGCCCGCTGTTTTTCCGCGCCCCGGCCGGCCTGCGCAATGTTTTCCTAGACCCGGTCCTCAACCGCTTCAACCTGCGCTTGGCGAGTTGGACCCGCCGGGGCTTCGACACCCGTGACCGCGATCCGCGGCGGGTCTTGGCGAAATTGCTGGACGGGCTGGCGGGCGGCGACATCCTGCTGCTCCACGACGGCAACGCCGCGCTCACCGCCGACGGCAATCCAGTCATCCTCGAAGTGCTGCCACCCTTGCTGGACGCCATCGCCGCCGCAAAACTTAAGCCGGTGACGCTGCGCAAGGCGCTGGATTGAACATTGGCAAGGCGCATGTCCGGGCAAAGACGGTGCTTTCATGCAGCCAGGCTTCACCGCCATTGGCTTAGGCGATAACATCCCTTGCAGGGCAGTCTCACAACAACAATTTCAGGAGCCAATCATGACGATCACCGCCATCAACGCCAGGAACCCATTCAGAGGCAAGGCCAAGGCCATCACCCTAGGCGCCGGCCATCAAGGCGACGGATGTGTCGCCGGCCCAGCGGTAAGGAGGGGATAGGTGAAACTTAGCGTCGAACAGTTTCGGGCTTGGCCTAACAAAAGCCTAACCCTGCTCGGCATGTCCGGCGTCGGCAAGACCCGGTTGGCGAATATTCTGCGCAAAGAGGGTTGGTTCCATTATTCGGGGGATTACCGCATCGGCACCCGTTACCTAGGCGAGCCGATCATGGACAATCTCAAGTTGGAGTTGATGCGGATTCCGCTGATCAGGGATTTGCTGCGTTCCGATTCGATCCATATCGACGGTAACATCAGCGTGGACAACCTCAGCGCGGTTTCGACCTTTCTCGGCAAGTTGGGAAATCCCGAGCAAGGCGGCTTGAGCCTGAAAGAATTCAAGCGCAGGCAGTTGTTGCACCGCGATGCGGAGCTTGCGGCGATGCGCGATGTGCCGGAATTCATTTTCAAGGCCAAGGCGATTTATGGCTACGGAAAATTCGTCAATGACGCCGGCGGCAGCCTGTGCGAATTGGAGGATGAGGCGCTGTTGCAAAGCTTGGCCGAGCATACGCTGATACTGTATGTCAGGGCCACGGAAAACGACGAGAAAGCCTTGATCGCCAGGGCGGAAAGCGATCCGAAGCCTTTGTATTACCGCGAGGAGTTTCTCGACCGGCAGTTGTCCGTTTATCTCGCCGAGCGCGGCCTGCCTTATGCCGCGATGATAGACCCGGATGATTTCGTGCGTTGGATATTCCCCCGCTTGTTTTATGCGCGGATACCCCGCTACGAGCGGATTGCCGCAGACTATGGGTATACCGTCACCACCGAGGAATTGGCCAAGGTCACGGACGAGGCCGGTTTCAACCGGCTGGTGGAGAAGGCCATCGCCCGCCGCTTGCACGGGCAATCCGCCGTTTGATGGGATTGCTTTGCAGGCAACATCCCCGGCGGGGATGCCATCCGTTATTACTTTTTAGCATAGACAGCCATGCCTCTAGTCGCCCATTCCAAGCTTCCCGCCTTTGACGACCTGAAACGGGAAGGCGAAACCGTCATTCCCGCCGAACTGGCCGTCCACCAAGACATCCGGGAACTCCACATCGGCCTGCTCAACCTGATGCCAGACGCCGCCCTAGGCGCCACCGAGCGCCAGTTTCTGCGCCTCATCAACGACAGCAACCAGATCGCGCAGTTTTACGTCCATTTGTTCACCCTGCCGGAACTTGAACGCAGCCCGGCGGGGCTGGCCCATGTCCAGGCCCATTACGAAACCTTCGAGCAGATCAAGGCCGCCGGGCTGGACGCCCTCATCGTCACCGGGGCCAACGTCACCCAGCCGGATCTGGCCAAGGAGGCGTTTTGGAAGCCGCTGGTCGAAGTGGTCGAGTGGGCCTACGAAAACGTCACTTCGACGCTGTTTTCCTGCCTGACCACCCATGCCGTGCTGCAATTCCGCTACGGCCAGACGCGCAGGCTACAGCCAGCCAAGCGCTGGGGCGTGTTCGCGCACCGCCTGAATGACCGGCAGCATCCGCTGGTGGTGGGGGTGAACACGCGCTTCGACGTGCCGCATTCGCGCTTTAACGAAATTGGCCGCGACCAGTTCAATGCCGCCGGCTTGCATGTGCTGGTGGAGAGCGAGGAGGCCGGGGTGCATCTCGCCGTCAGCAAGGACGGCTTTAGGCTGGTGTTTTTCCAGGGGCATCCCGAATATGACACCATCAGCCTGCTGAAGGAGTACAAGCGCGAGGTGATGCGCTTCGCCGCCGGGGAGCGGGACGATTATCCGCCGTTCCCGGAAAATTATTTCTCGCCGCTGGCCCAGGCCATACTCGACGAGTACGCGGACCGGCTGCGCGCCGCCAAGGAAGCCCAGGCGCCGATTCCACGCTTTCCCGAAGACTTGATCGCGCCCCGGTTGGACAATACCTGGCACGACACGGCGGAGGCGATTCTCAACAACTGGGTCGGCAAGGTCTACCAGACCACCAACCAGGATCGTGCCAAGCCGTTCATGGAAGGCGTCAATCCGGACGATCCTTTGGGCATTTACGCGCCGGCCCCGGCCTGTCCGTGAATCCGCCGGCAGGGGATTCCGTCTACAATCCCCGCATTGTCCATGTAATTTGAGGAGCGCCACCGTGAGCATTGAGCAAGAGTACGCAGCCCGCGCCGCCGAGTTGATCGAAGCCGGCCGGTTCATCCATGCCCAGGGCTGGGTGCCGGCCACCAGCGGCAATTTCTCCGCCCGGCTGTCCGACGGCAGCATCGCCATCACTGTGTCCGGCAAGCACAAGGGCGGGCTTGTGCCGGCGGACATCATGCGCGTGGACGCGGAGGGCCGCCCGTTGGACGGCAAGAAGCCTTCCGCCGAAACCTTGCTGCACACCGCCATCTACCGCCGCTATCCCTGGGCGGGCGCGGTGCTGCATCCGCATTCGCCGAATGCCATGCTGGTTTCCCGGCTGTTCGCCCATGAGCTGGTGTTGCAGGATTACGAGCTGTTGAAGGCGCTGGAAGGGATCGAAACCCACGAAAGCCGCATCGTCGTGCCGATTTTCCCCAACGACCAGAACATCCCCCGCCTGTCCCTGGCGGTGGACGAATACATCGAGATGCATGGCGACATTTACGGCTATATCATCGCCGGCCATGGGTTTTACACCTGGGGTTCGTCGGTCAGCGACGCCTTGCGGCATGTCGAGGCGTTGGAGTATTTGTTCGACATCGAAATGCGCCTGCATGGCGTGAAGGCCAAATAGGAAACACAGCGTTTTCGCAAACCTGCCTTTGGCGGGGTTTTGCTTCAGGGGCAGATGGCAAGACTGGCACCGGTCTCGTCACCTATCAGATTCAAGTTCTGGCGCGAAATGCTGGTAGGAGCGCCCCATGGGCGCGACCGATTCCGCACTCGTCGCTGGGTTTTCGCGGGCATGGCCCGCTCCTACGGTGAAACTGATAGGTTGCGAGGTGTTGGGTAAGCCGCCTTGCCCTTAAGCCGAATGGTCTACACTTGTCGGCAAAACTATGTGGAGTTGGCAGCGATGAGCATATTGACCATCCATCCTGAACAGGAACCGCAATCCGCCGCAGTGGCCTGGGATTTCGACGCCATCGCCGATTATCTCAGGGGGCTGGGCGTGGGCTTTGAAAACTTCGAGCGTTGGGCGGTGGGGCGCGAGTTTGCCGCAGACGCGGACCGGGAAACCGTGCTGTCGGCATATGCCAAGCCGCTGGAGTGGCTCAAGGCGTTGTATGGCTTCCAGTCGGCGGACGTGATCAGCGTCGGGCCGGCGCACCCGCAAAAGGCGCAGTTGCGTGCCAGCTTCCTGAAAGAGCACAGGCATTCCGATTTCGAGGCGCGTTTTTTCGTGAAGGGCAGGGGGCTGTTCTATCTGCACCCGGACGAACATGTGTACGCCGTGCTGTGCGAAAAGGGCGATTTGATTGCCCTGCCGGCCCATTTCAGGCATTGGTTCGACATGGGCGGCACCCCGGATCTGCAATGCATCCGCCTGTTCACCACGCCGACAGGCTGGGCCGCCGATTTCACCGGCAGCGACATCGCGGAGAAATTTCCCGGCATCGAGCGCTTCGTCGAGGAATACGCAGGGTCCAGGCTCACGCCGAATGGTCTACAATTGCGGCCCCCCATTTGGAGTTCGACACCTATGAGCATACTGACCATCCATTCCGACCAAGGGCACCGCCCCGCTGCGGCGGTGCGGGATTTTGACGCCATCGCCGATTGCCTCAGAGGGCTAGGCGTGAGCTTCGAGCGCTGGACGGCGGAGCGCGAATTTTCTTCCGACGCGGACCAGGACGCCGTGCTGTTGGCCTATGCCGGGCCGGTGGCGCGGTTGAAGGCGTTGTACGGCTTCCAGTCGGCGGACGTGATCAGCGTCGGCCCTGAGCATCCGCAAAAGGAGCAGTTGCGCGCCAAGTTCCTCAGCGAACACACGCACAGCGATTTCGAAGTGCGCTTTTTCGTGGAGGGCAGGGGGCTGTTCTATCTGCATCCGGACGAAAACGTTTACGCCGTGCTGTGCGAAAGAGGGGATTTGATCTCCGTGCCGGCCCATGTCAAGCACTGGTTCGACATGGGCGCGGACCCGGAGCTGAAATGCATCCGCCTGTTCACCACGCCGGAAGGCTGGGTCGCCGATTTCACCGGCAGCGACATTGCCGGGAAATTCCCCACTATCGAGAAGTTCATCGAGGAGTACGCATGATCCGGGCGATTCTGATGGACATCGAGGGCACCACCTCGTCCATTTCCTTCGTCAAAGACGTGCTGTTTCCTTACGCCAGGGAGCAAATGGCCGATTTTGTCGGCTCGCACGGCGGCGACGCCGAGGTGCGCGGCTTGCTGGACGACGTGGGCGCGGTGTGCGGCCAGCACTTGGATGACGGGCAGGCCGTCGAGGCGTTGGTCCGCTGGATCGACGAGGATCGCAAGCTGACGCCGCTAAAGTCATTGCAGGGCTTGATCTGGGAGGCCGGCTACCGCAACGGCGACTTCCACGGCCATGTCTATGCCGAAGTCCCGCGCAAGCTGCATGAATGGAAAGAGCGCGGGCTGACTCTATATGTCTATTCCTCCGGTTCCGTCCACGCGCAAAAGCTGCTGTTCGGCCACACCGAGTACGGTGACCTCACGCCGCTGTTCTCCGGCTTTTTCGACACCCATGTGGGGGCCAAGCAGGAGGCGGACGCCTACCGCAAGATTGCCGCGCAAATCGAGTTTCCCGCCCACGAAATCCTGTTCCTGTCCGACATCGGCGCGGAGTTGGACGCGGCCCGCGCAGCGGGCTTGAAGACCTGCCAGTTGTTGCGGGAGGGGGCCGTGGCAAGCCCGGACCATCCCCACGCGCTCGATTTTGACGAAGTGAAGTTATGGGTTTAAAAAATAAACTGTTTCCAAACGCGGGATGATGGCTTATTTTAGAGCGGCCCAGCCTAGACGCTATGCGGTTTTGGCTGGGCCGTCCTTGTAATTGGCCTGTAAAATGCATATACATATGCCGGAATTAAGGGTTGATTCGGAGGGCGTTTAGTCGGTAAAGTTAAAACCAATCACTAGAGAGGGGTGTCCTGGAACCCCCGGCTGTGGTTTTTACGGCAGCCATTAACCAGCGAGGATTTACAGCATGATTTTCAAACGTTCCAACGGCCTACAGGGCCATCAAGCCGCAGGCGGCATCAGCCGTCGAGCTTTTCTAACCCGGGTGGGTGCCGCGGCGGCCGGCGCCCTGCTGTTGCCGTCGGCGGACGCATTCGCCAACACCTTGGGCAAGCAGCGCAGGATTACCCTGTTCAACACCAACACCAGGGAAGAATGGGGCTTTATTTGCTCTCCCCAGCAAAACTACGACACTGGCCTGCTGGCCGACTTCAGCCACTTCCTGCGCGACCACCGCACGGACGAAGCCCGCATCATGGACCCGGCCCTGCTCGACCTGCTGTACGCCGTCACCGTGCTGACCGGCGGGCGGGGCGAATACAACATCATCTCCGGCTACCGGACGCCCGAAACCAACCAGATGCTGCGCAAATACAGCCATGGCGTCGCCGAGCATAGCCTGCACATCCAGGGCAAGGCCATCGACCTGCGCACCGGGGATGTCGGCATCAGAACCATCCAGCAAGTGGCCCTCGCCTTGCAGCAGGGCGGCGTAGGCTATTATCCCTCCTCCGACTTCGTGCATCTGGACACCGGCGAGATTCGCTCCTGGTAAGCCCTTAAAGGCGGCCTCCGGGCCGCCTTTTCGTTTATTCGCTAATGTCCTGTAGAGCGGCCTTCAGGCCGCTTTCACGGCTTCGAAGGACGCATGGGTGGCCTGAAGGCCACCCTACGACAGTCCGCAAACGGCGTTGCGTAAATCAGTTATTCGCAAAGCCTCTCCGGCTTGCCACGCGCCGATCACGTCCGCTATCCTTCTCCTCTCACTCCAAGCGGCCTCCGGCCAGGGCGCGGGCGTTGTGCCTTTGCCCCGGCAGGCCGCGCCAACGGGCAGCAGCGCCATGGCAGCAAATGACATCGACCGTCCCGGCCACGGGGCCGAAGACATCCCTTTTTCCTCCTCCCTGGAACTGGCCAAGCTCTCCGCGCAAATGGCGGGCGCGGCCCGCCGCCGCCTGGACATCGTCAGCCGCTCCCTGGAGCCTGCGGTTTACGACACCCGGGAATTTTTGGACGCGGCGCAGAAAATGGTGCTGTCCACACGCGGCCGGGGCCGGGTCAGAATCCTCGTGCTAGACCCCGAAGCCCTCCTCTCGCGTGGCGAGCACCGCCTGGTCAACTTGGCGATGCGGGTGAGCAGCTACATGGAAATCCGCCGCCCTGGGCCGGACCACCAAGAATTCAACGAAGCGATGCTGCTCGCCGACCGTGGCGGGGTGATCCACCGCAAACACTCCGACCGTTACGAAGGCGTCGCCAACTTCCACGCCCCACAACGGGCCGCCTACTTGTCAGAAAATTTTGAGACGCTCTGGCAAAACGCCGAACCGGACCCACATTTCCGGCGGCTGATGTTGTAGGCCCGTGGGCCACCCCATCGCCTAGCAAACGAGATGTCCAACCCCATTGACGGAGAAAAGCACACCATGGCGACTTTAGTCATCGAACATTTGCCGGCCAGCGACTTGCCGTCGCAGTGGGCGCATCAACTGCGGATACAGCCAGGACAAACCGTGACGGTGCGCATTGAGACGGAAGCCCAAACAACCACCGAGGCGGAAATTGCCGCTTTCGTGACCGACGATCCGGCTTTTGGCATTTGGCGGGATCGCGAGGATGTCGCCGATGTGGCCGCGTTTGCGCGTGGCTTGCGCAGCCCGCGTTATAAACCTGACGGTTCACGCAGCGAAGAGTGATTATGCTAGCCGATACCGATGTGCTGATCTGGCATCTGCACGGACTTCCAACAGCCACGCAGCGGTTAGATCGACTGCAAAAACTCAGGCTCTCCGCCATTACCTATTTGGAATTGCTGCAAGGCATGCGCAACCGGGCCGAACTGGTTGCGGTGCAGAAAAGCTTGGCCCAGCGCCAAGCCGAGCGGTTGCCATTGACCCCCGCCATTACCGAACGGGCCACTGCTTTGATGGAGAATCTATCGCTCTCGCACGGCATGCAACTGGGCGATGCGTTAATCGCGGCAACGGCGTTAGAACATCGTCTTGCCATACTCACCGCCAACACCAAGCATTTCAGCGCGGTCTATGGCCTCCAGATCGAACGCTTCGAGCCCGGCGAGTGATTGCAATCACGGGCTTGCTTTTGCCGGAAAGGTTCGGGGTGCTGTGGCAAAACGCCGAACCGGACCCACATTTCCGGCGGTTGATGTTGTAGGCTTGCCGGGCGCGGCAATCCATTTGGACGCGCAAAAAAACGGGCCGGAATGGCAAATTCCGGCCCGCTTCGACACAAAAGCCCCCTGCCTTATCTGGCGAAATCCTTCCCGCGCCACCCAGCCCCGGCAAAGCCCGCCCAACCCGCCGCCATCAGCCACAGCACGGAAGGCTCCGGCACCGAACCGGCATCCGCGCCCCAGGCCACCAAGGTTCCGCGCAAAATCCATGCTGGAAAACAAAGCCGAGCCGCTTGCGGCAAAGGCGGGATGTTTGTAAGCGATCTTTTAACAGCGTCCTTGAATTTAGCAAGTCGAGGTAGTTGGCGA
>CAZOTR010000075.1:0-2163 GCA_964582755.1 uncultured Methylococcaceae bacterium
CCGCGACTTCGATCTCGTTGTCGAAATGGCCGATGTTGCAGACGATGGCCTGGTCTTTCATCTTCGCCATATGGTCGTGGGTGATGACATGGTAGTTGCCGGTGCAGGTGACGAAGATGTCGGCCTTGTCGGCGGCATAGTCCATGGTCACCACACGGTAGCCTTCCATCGCCGCCTGCAAGGCGCAGATCGGATCGACTTCCGTCACCCACACTTGCGCGGACAGGGCGCGCATGGCCTGCGCGGAACCCTTGCCGACATCGCCGTAGCCGGCGATCAGCGCGACCTTGCCGGCCACCATCACGTCGGTGGCGCGTTTGATGCCGTCCACCAGCGACTCGCGGCAACCGTACAGGTTGTCGAACTTCGACTTGGTGACCGAATCGTTGACGTTGATCGCCGGGAATTTCAATTCGCCTTTCGCGTGCATCTGGTACAAGCGATGGACGCCAGTGGTCGTTTCCTCGGTGACGCCCTTGACCGCCGCCAGACGGACGGAGTACCACGTCGGATCGGACGCCAGCTTGGCCTTGATCGCCGCGAACAGGATACGCTCCTCCTCGGAGCCAGGATTGCCCAGCACCGACAGGTCTTTCTCGGCGCGTGCGCCCAGATGCAGCAGCAAGGTCGCATCGCCGCCGTCGTCGAGGATCATGTTGGAGTATTCGCCGTTCGGCCACTCGAAGATGCGATGGGTGTAATCCCAGTAGTCTTCCAGCGATTCACCCTTGACCGCGAACACCGCGATGCCTTGGTCCGCAATCGCGGCGGCGGCGTGGTCTTGCGTGGAGAAGATGTTGCACGAAGCCCAGCGCACTTCCGCGCCCAGCGCCGTCAATGTCTCGATCAGCACAGCGGTTTGGATCGTCATGTGCAGCGAGCCGGTGATGCGCGCGCCTTTCAGCGGCTGGCTGGCGGCGAACTCCTCGCGGATCGCCATCAGGCCCGGCATCTCGGTCTCGGCGATTTTGATCTCCTTGCGGCCCCAGGAGGCCAGGGACAGGTCGGCGATTTTGTAATCGGTGAAATTGGTTTTTAGCACAGCGTTCATGGTGTTTTACAGCTCCTTGACGGATGAAAAACCACCATTGCCGGGATGCGAGACTCGACGCACCGCCGGCGATGGCGGGTGTATCGAGCGCGGTTGGAACTATTGAAACCCCTCCGAGCCTGGCGGGAAGACCCGTCGCAGCGCTCCTCGGTGGGGCAGATGGGGCGGCATTTTACCGGCTTGGGGGCGGGAGGGCAAAGGCTTGTTGGCTTGGACGCCCGCGCAGGCATCCACGCTTTAGCTTGGATCGGATTGGCGGATGGCGGCTTGCCCTAGGCACCCAACTAAAGTTTGGACGCCTGAACATGGACACTGCGGGGGCGCAGGCGGGCGAGGCTGGTGTAGATGCGGCTGGCGGCGGCGCGGACTTCCGGGTTGATGTCGCGCAATTTCTCCTCGCCATGAATATACGCCTCAAACCCCGCCTTTAACGGCCAATACTGTTCACCCACGCCAGATTCGTCGAACCAAGCCAGGAATTTATCGCCGTAGCCGCGTTTTTTTGCCAGCCTGAAGACGCGCAACAGATCATCGAAATGATCGATAAATAATTCATCGGAATCGTTGCCGATGGCGGCGGCGAAGGCGCTTAGGGCTTCGGTTATATTGTCCAAAGTCAAAGCCCTATAAGCCCGCAATAGTGCGCCGCCGTGTTCGGGGAGTTTGGCTAGGGCTTGTTGGTAAAACGCTTCGGCTTCGTTTAGGCGCTGACCTTGATCGAAGAGCAGATAGGCGAGGTTGCCTTTGGCGCAACCGTCTTCTGGATTGATTGCCAAGCATTGCCGATAAGCGGTTTCGGCTTCTTCCGGCCTATCTAGGAAATCGGCCAACACATTGCCTAACCCATTCCAAGGATCGGCATCGTCTGGTGTTAGCTTAATGGCCTCGCCGTAAACCTGCTTGGCTTCTTCATAGCGTTGCAAATGGTCTTGCAGCAGATTGCCCAAGTTGTTCCAAGGCCAAGCAAATTCAGGATCAAGCTTGATCGCCTCGCGGTAAGCCTGCTCGGCTTCTTCATAGCGTTGCAAATGGTCTTGCAGCAGATTGCCCAAGTTGTTCCAAGGCCAAGCAAGTTTAGGATCAAGCTTGATTGCCTCGCGGTAAGCTTGCTC
>CAZOTR010000075.1:2263-18526 GCA_964582755.1 uncultured Methylococcaceae bacterium
TCCAAGGCCAAGCAAGTTTAGGATCAAGCTTGATTGCCTCGCGGTAAGCTTGCTCGGCTTCTTCATAGCGTTGCAAATGATCTTGCAGCAGATTGCCCAAGTTATTCCAAGGCCAAGCAAGTTTAGGATCAAGCTTGATTGCCTCGCGGTAAGCTTGCTCAGCTTCTTCATAGCGTTGCAAATGATCTCGCAGCAGATTACCCAAACTGTCCCAAGACCAGGGATTGTTAGGATCAAGCTTGATTGCCTCGCGGTAAGCTTGCTCAGCTTCTTCATAGCGTTGCAAATGATCTTCCAGGAGAATACCCAAACTGTCCCAAGACCGGGCATTGTTAGGATCAAGCTTGATTGCTTCAAGGTAAGCCTGTTCAGCCATTTCATAGCCACCGGCCATCTGTGATAGCCAGCCATAATTATGCCAAATAGCCGCACTATGCTGGTTACTCGTTGCATCTGTAAACAAGGGCTTGAGCTGATTAGCTATCGCTTGGAATTCGGCGTTCAGTCCTGCCGGAATGTCGGCGCTTGAACATCCCCATAATGCGCAAAGCATCATCAGCGGATCATCCCCGCGCTGTATCGCCGCCGCCACGCCTAGCAAATCCCGACTGCTATGGGCCAAGCCTTCACGCACGACGGCGCGGAGTTGTTGCACCACAGCGGGCAATTGGGTGTATTCATTCCAATTATCGACATTGGAACGTAGATAGCCCAGGAAAACCTTAAGCCCCGCCTCTGACATGTCTTTCAGTCGTTCAATCAACCAGCGTTTGTCCGCCTGCGGAAACCCCAAATCTCCACCCAATAAATCCCAAAACTCCTCCGCCGAAATCCCCTCCGGCCATTCCCTTGGATCATTCAACACAGCCTTTTTCAGCTCCGCCATTGTGTGGGTGCCTTCCTCCAAATCTTCCAAATCGATAAAGCTGCGCAAACTCTCCCCGGATTCCTCGGCATGGCGTTCAAATAAGCAGGTCGCGTCATGTCCCATCAAACGCTTGAAGACGGGTTCGTCCATGGCTTCGCGCATTGCCAAGCTATACATTCCTCCCGATAAACTATTGCGCCCACCACGGCCCGCCATGCCCCGCGCCATATCGCGCAAGCCGTCTTGCCCATAAAACCCTCGCAGAAACTCGCTGAGCCAGCGCAGGCGGTTGCGTTGGCGGCGTTGGCCGTGGCGCATCAGATACCAGATGTTGAACAGGCGTTCGCCGAGTTGGTAGCCGTAGGCGGTGGGGGTGGAGAGTTCGGTTTTTTCGATGATACCGTTTTTTTGCAAACGGTCGAGTTGGGCGGCGATGGGGCCGGTGTCCAAGCCGGTGACCTCGCGGACGGTGGCGACGGTGGCCGGATTCCAGTTTAAAGCTACCGCGTCCAGCACCACCCGCGCTTGCGAGGCGAGATCTTCCACCCGCGCCTTGTACAGCACCGAGACTTGATCGAGCAGGCGCTCCAGGTCGGCCATCACGTCTTGGTTGGGGTCGAGTTCCAGCAGCAAATAGAGCAACACCAAGGTGCGCGGGTTGCCGCCGGTGAAATCGTACAAGGTGTGAATGCGGCCTAGGTCGCGGCTGAGGGCGTTGAGGACTTTTTTGCCGTCCTCGCCGCGTTGCAGCGCCAGTTGGCGCAGGCAACTGGTGAGTTCGGGAAAGCTGAGTTTTTCCAGCACGGTGACTTGGAAGAAGTCGTAAAACGCGCCTTCGATCTTGGCCGTGGCTTCCAGGGGGTTGACCGTCGCGCCGAACACCACCGCCCCGCCGCGCTCTTGCAGGAAGCGGCGGAAAGCCCAGTCTTGCTTGGCGAGGCCGTCGAGGATGATGTCGATATTGTCGAGCAACAGCAGCGGGCGCTTGCCTTGGCGCTTGCAATAGTCTTTGAACAAGCGACAGGCTTCATCACCTTCGGCGTCCCGGCAGCGTTCCAACCGGGCCACGTCCTTGTCCAGCGCGTCGGCTTGTTCTTGTTGCCCTGCTTTTTCCAGGCAGTCGCCTAGCGCGTCCAGGCAGTTGTTCCAGAAGCTGCGCAGGTTGTGGACGTTGTATTGCTCTTCGCGGAAACTCAGCGGCAGGAAGCGGGCGGCAAGCGTCTCGTCTTGCCCGACACCCAGGGCGATGCGCCGCAACAGGCTGGTCTTGCCCATGCCGCGCTGGCCTAGGATTAGCCGATGCTCGGGTGCGCCGCCCGGTTCTAGGCGTTTGAGTTTTTGCAACAGCGATTCGGCCAGGGCTTGGCGGGCGACGAAGCCGGCTAAAAAGTCCTCGTCTTTGAGGATGGCGGGGTTGTAGACGGCGAAGTTGAGGAGGTTGCCCATGGGGTATTCCTTAGCGATTGGGGCTCAAGTCGCGGGCAAGCCCGTTCCTACGGAGTGGCGACATAACGCAGCCACCACAGCCGCAGCAGGTTCATTTGAAAGCCGAAACGCTGGCGGTTTTCGTCGGCGACGAGGTAGCCGTCCGCTTCCAGGGTGTCCAGCCAGCGGGCGAGGTCGGCGGGCGGTTCGCCCAGGTTGGCTAATAGCGTGTCGCGGCTGACGAGATCCGGGCCGTTGCGGGCGATGTGTTCCAGCACCTGGAACAGCTTGCCGCGTTCAGGCTCGATGAAGTTCTTGGTCAGATGCTCGCGCCAAGCCGCCCAATAGGTGCGGTTTTCCAGGCCGAGCATGGCTTGCAAGCTGGCTTCGGCGGCTTGGCGGTCCACACTTTGGCTTTTCTGGCGGGCAAGGGCTTGATCGGCGAGTTTTTCCAGGTAATAAGGCGAGAGCCAGCCTAGACCATCAAGCAAACAATCCAGCGAGCCTTCGGCAAATTGGCAGTTCTCATGTTGCGCCAAGGTTTCCAGGTAGGCGGCGGCGTTGTCGCGGGAAAACGGCTTGAGGCTGAACAGTTCCAGATCTAGCAAGGCGCCTTCCATGTCTTCCCGGCGCGAGACGGCATCGAGGCCAATTGAGCCAGTGTAAAGCCAACGCACGGCGCGATATTTTTGCCGGGCGTTGCGCAGCCAGTAGAGAAACACGGAGGCGCGTTCCTTGCCGTTGTCGGTTTTCAGCAGGGCGTTGATGAAGATGGGCAACTCGTCCACCATGACGAGCCATTGCCGCCCGCCGTTGTCGGCCTCCAGCACCGCCAGCAAATGCCCGGCGAATTCGCGCCAGTCGGATTTGAGCAGGATTTGCCGCCAGTCTTCGCCCTGGCCGGTGCCTGAGATCACGCGCTTCAACCGATCCGTCACGGTGGCCATCAAGCCAGCCCCGGCACCAAGTTCCTCTTGAATGGCGCTGCATAGCTCGTGGAAGAAATCCTTCTCCTCGCGGTAGCCCTCCATGTCGAAGACGATGGCGCGGAAACCTTGGGATTCGGCCAACCCGGCAAGACGGTGCAGCAACTCAGTCTTGCCAATCCGGCGCGGGGCCAGCATCAGCACATTCTTGCCTTGCTTGAAATGCTTGAAAAGCAAGGCTGTTTCGGTTTCGCGGTCAAAGAACATGGCGGATCTCCATTGAATCCAGATTTATACAATATCGTATTTATACATTCTTGTATACGATCAAGAGGGAAATGGCAATAAAAAAAGGCCGCTTAAGCGGCCTTTTTAACCAGGGATGGCATCACTTGTAGCGTGCTCGCACCCCGCTTTTGGCTTGCCGGCTTTACAGCCCCGCGTCAGCCCTAAGCGCCTCGGCCTTGTCGGTCTTCTCCCAGGTGAACTCCGGCTCTTCACGGCCAAAATGGCCGTAGGAGGCGGTCTTCTGGTAGATCGGGCGCAGCAGGTCGAGCATGTTGACGATGCCTTTCGGGCGCAGGTCGAAGTGGCGCAGGACCAGTTCGGTGATCTGCTCGTCGCTGATCTTGCCGGTGCCGTAGGTCTCGACCATGACGGAAGTCGGCTTGGACACGCCGATGGCGTAGGAAATCTGGATCTGGCACTTGGAGGCTAGGCCGGCAGCGACGATGTTCTTCGCCACATAGCGGCCGGCGTAGGCGGCGGAACGGTCCACCTTCGACGGGTCTTTGCCGGAGAACGCGCCGCCGCCGTGCGGGGCGGAGCCGCCGTAGGTGTCCACGATGATCTTGCGCCCGGTCAGGCCACAGTCGCCCTGCGGGCCGCCGACGACGAAACGCCCGGTCGGGTTCACCAGATATTTGATGTCGCCCTTGATGAGTTCCTTCGGCAGGATCGGCTTGACGATCAGTTCGATGACCGCCTCGCGGATTTGCGGCAGCTCGATGTCGGGCGCGTGCTGGGTGGACAGCACCACGGTGTCGATGGCGTCCGGCTTGCCGTCCACATAGCGGACGGTGACTTGGCTCTTGGCGTCCGGGCGCAGCCAGGGCAGTTCGCCGGAGCGGCGCAGTTGCGACTGGCGCTCGACCAAGCGGTGCGACAGATAAATCGGCAGCGGCATCAGCACCGGGGTTTCATCGACGGCATAGCCAAACATCAAGCCTTGGTCGCCCGCGCCCTGGTCGAGGTCGTCGTCATAAGCCTTGTTGACGCCTTGGGCGATGTCCGGAGATTGCTTGTCGTAAGCCACCAGCACGGCGCAGCCTTTGTAGTCGATGCCGTAGTCGGTGTTGTCGTAGCCGATGCGCTTGAGGGTGTCGCGGGCCACGTTGATGTAATCGACATTGGCGGCGGTGGTGATCTCGCCCGCCAGGACCACGAGGCCGGTGTTGGTCAACGTCTCGGCGGCGACGCGGGAATGCTTGTCCTGTTCCAGGATGGCGTCGAGGATGGCGTCGGAGATCTGGTCGGACACTTTGTCCGGGTGGCCTTCGGAGACGGACTCGGAGGTGAAGATGAAGTTTTTGCTCACTTGGATAAACCTTCCATAAAAAAAACGGGGTGGACTGCCTGCTCTATCGCAAAGAAGACTGGGCATTATAGGGTGAGGGGGACGGGTTTGACAAAATTTAACCGCCCATATCCTTATGCCGAATGCGCTCAAACGGCGATTTCACCTTTGATGTGCGGGTGGGCTTGGTAGCCTGCAATCTCGAAATCCTCGTAGCGGTACTGGCCTATGCTTGCCGGCTGGCGCGTGATGCGCATCTTGGGCAGCGGATAAGGCTCGCGGGAAATCTGCAAACGCACTTGGTCCAAGTGGTTTTTGTAGATGTGCGTGTCGCCGCCGGTCCAGACGAATTCGCCCGGCTCCAAACCGCATTGCTGGGCCAGCATGTGCGTCAGCAGCGCATAGCTGGCGATGTTGAAGGGCAGGCCCAGGAACACGTCGCAGGAGCGCTGGTACAACTGCAAATGCAGCCGGCCCCTACTGACCGCCGTCTGGAACAGGCAATGGCAAGGGGCCAAGGCCATGGCGGGCAAGTCGCCCACGTTCCAGGCGCTGACGATCTGGCGGCGCGAGGCGGGGTTGGCCTTGATTTCCTGGATCAAAGCGGCGATCTGGTCGATGTGCCGGCCGTCGGCGGTCTCCCAATCGCGCCATTGCTTGCCGTACACCGGCCCCAGCCCGCCGTTTTCATCCGCCCACTCATCCCAGATGCTGACTTTGTTTTCCTTTAGATAGGCGATGTTGGTGTCGCCGCGCAGGAACCACAGCAATTCGTGGATGATTGAGCGCAGGTGGAGCTTCTTGGTGGTGACCAGCGGGAAGCCATCGGCAAGGTCGAAGCGCATCTGGTGGCCGAAAACGGCCAAGGTGCCGACGCCGGTGCGGTCGGCTTGCTCCGCACCCTCGGCGAGGATGCGGCGGATCAGGTCATGGTATTGCTGCATGGGGTTTGGGTCGTGTTTTCGCTAGGCCATGTTCAATTGCCAGCATAATCCAGCGAAACAGGGTAATCGCCGAATTTGCCGTCATCAGAAAGCACTGTCATTTGCTCGGCCAGCGCCTGAGAGATGATGAGGCGGTCGAATGGGTCACGATGATATAAAGGATAAATCCATCAGACAGAGCAGATGCGAGGTTTTGATAGGCAAAACTGCAAAGCCTTGCTTTAACAAGATAGATTCGATGGTGGCAATATCATCCATTAGCTCAAGCTTGCCCAAAGCGGCTTTGATGGTCATCTCCCACAAACTGGCAATGCTCACAGACACGGAATTGGCCGGGTCTTCGAATATGCCTCGCTTACCAGTCGGTAGCCTGGAGTCCTCCGCAAGATACCAGAGCAGCACATGCGTATCGAGCAACACATTCATCGCTCATACTCGGCGAAACCATCCAGGGGCGCATTGAAATCAGCGGCGATCTTGATCCGGCCCTTGAGCGCCCCGGCTTTGCGCGGAGAAGAAGACCGCACATCCGTCAAAGGCTCTTCCTCGTACATCACAATAAGTCTGGCCTTCTTGGCATTGATGCCTTGCGGCAGGCGGGCATGAATCTCGCCTTGGATGATGGTGGTTTCGATCTCTATGGCTTGCACAACGGAACTCCCTACAACAAATGGGTTAAAATTGACGAGGAAACCATCCCGCATAATTTCTTTTGGGAATTGGCAAACCGTGCTCTTTCAGATGATTTAGCCAAAATCAGTCCTCTCCCGCCGATACGCCAACCAAATCCACCAAACCCCCAGCAGCATCATAGGCACGGTGAGAACCTGCCCCATCGTCACCCAGCCGAAAGCCAGATAGCCGATTTGCTCGTCGGGCAGGCGCACAAACTCCACGAGGAAACGGAAAAGCCCGTAAAACAGCATGAACATCCCCGAGGCCGCCATGCGCGGGCGCGGCTTGCGCACGAACCAGTTCAAAATGATGAACAACACCGGCCCTTCAAGAATTGCCTCGTAGAGCATCGACGGATGGCGCGGCTCGTCGCCCGCGCCGGGGAACACCATCGCCCAAGGCAGATCGGTAGGCTTGCCCCATAGCTCGCCGTTGATGAAATTGCCGATGCGCCCCGCGCCCAGGCCGATGGGCACCAACGGGCCGATGAAGTCGGACAGCGTGAAAAAGCCGCATTTCAGCTTGTGGCCGTGCCAAAGCATCGCAATGAACACGCCCAGCAAGCCGCCATGGAACGACATGCCGCCTTCCCAAATGCGAAAAATGATCGAAGGCTGTTCGAGGAAGGCCGGCAAGTTGTAGAACAAGGTGTAGCCCAGCCGCCCGCCCAAGATCACGCCCAAGGCGCAATAAAAAATCAGGTCTTCCACTTCGGCCGCTGTCAGGCCGGCCTGGCCCCGTTCCGCGCGGCGGCGGGCCAGCCACCACGCGCAGCCGATGCCCACCACATACATCAAGCCATACCAATGGACTTTCAATGGGCCGAGGCTGACGGCAACCGGGTCGATGTTGGGGTAGGCAAGCATGGGGTTCCCGCTGAGGGTGGTTGGACAGGCGGGCAATGGTAGCGCAAGCGCGTGAAAAAAGGATGTCCTTGCCGATGGATGGATTTTTTCCGCCGCCACGCGCCGGCGCCTTCAGCCCTTTTCCTCGAACGCCCCTTCCCATTTGCTGATGACCACGGCGGCCACGGCGTTGCCGATGAGGTTGGTGATGGCGCGGGCCTCGGACATGAAACGGTCCACACCCAGCAACAGCGCCAAGCCCGCCACCGGCAGCACGTCCATCGAAGACAGCGTCGCCGCCAAGGTGATGAAGCCGCCGCCAGTCACCGCCGCCGCGCCCTTGGAGGTCAACAGCAAGACCGTCAGCAGGGTGAGTTGCTGGCCCAGGCTAAGGTCGATGTTCAGCGCCTGGGCGACGAACACCGCCGCCATGGTCAGGTAGATCGAGGTGCCGTCGAGGTTGAACGAATAGCCGGTGGGAACCACCAGCCCCACCACCGGCTTGGCGCAGCCGAAGGCTTCCAGCTTCGCCAACAAGCCTGGGAGGGCGGCTTCCGAAGACGAGGTGGACAGCACCACCCACAATTCTTCTTTAATGTGCTTGATGAGCCGCCACAGGCTGAAGCCGCTGAACCAACAGATCGAGCCCAGCACGGCCACGATGAACAACCCGCACGTGGCATAGACGCCGGCCATCAGCTTGCCCAGCGCAAGCAGCGTTCCCGCGCCGTATTTGCCGACGGTGAAGCCCATCGCGCCGAACGCGCCCAACGGGGCCAGCCGCATAACCCTGTCCACCATCTTGAACAAGGTGGCGGACAATTGCTCCAGCACATCGCGCACCAGCCTGCCGCGCCCGCCCTGCGCCCCCAGCGCCCAGCCGAACAGCACCGAGAACAGCAGCACTTGCAGGATCTCGCCCTTGGCGAAGGCGTCCACCGCGCTGGAAGGAATGATGTTTAACAGGAAACCCACCGTGTCCAGCGCCTTCGCCCCGCTGGTATAGCTGGCGACGGCCCCGGCGTCCAGAGTTCTCGGATCGACATTCATCCCCGCGCCGGGCCGCCAGACATTGACGACGGCGAGGCCGATCACCAGCGCCAGCGAAGACACCGCCTCAAAATACAGCAAAGCCTTCAGCCCCACTCGCCCCACCTTGCCCATGTCGCCGCTGTGGGCGATCCCCAGGGACACGGTGAGGAAGATGACCGGGGCAATGAGCATCTTGACCAGCTTGATGAAGCCGTCGCCCAACGGCTTCAATTTCGCGCCGAATTCCGGCCAGAGCAGACCGACGGCAACCCCCAGAACCACGCCGAGGATGACTTGGACATACAAGGTTTGAAGCAAGGGCGTTTTCCCCGCAGAGTTTGCCATGGCTGTCGCCCTTTGCTGAATGCTTGATCCGCTTAAACCCGCAAAGCGCGGCCATGTCGCACACCCACGGCTCGCCGGAACGGACTGGGCAATGCGGTTTTTTTACCGGCGGCGGGCCGAATTTCCGCCATCAACGGCCCGCCAAAGCGCCGGGCGGCGGCTTGCTGACGGCGATGGCGGCCAGATCCGGGGTGGCCAACGGATTGTCGGCATTGGCCCGCGCGGTCTTGCTGTAAAACCGCGCGGGGCCGTCCTCGGGGAATGCCTGCGCCAAGGCTTCAAAGGCGGCGGCGGCTTCTTGCCATTGCGCGGCCTGGAACAGCGCCATTGCGTCGGCGAAGCGCACAATCCTGCCCACCAGCTCGCGGGTGGATTCTTCGACCGGGGCGACCAGCTCATGCACGGCGACCGGGCGGGATTTGCCCGCCAGCAGAAATTGGCCCATCGGGCGGGTGATGAAGCCCGGCAGGGCCGTAATCAGCGGCTCGGAAACCAGGATGCGGGTTCCCAGCAGCTTGTTCAGCCCTTCCAAACGGGCGGATGTGTTGACGGTGTCGCCGACCGCCCGGTAAGCCCCATGCTCCCGCCCGCCGACGAAGCCAACGCGCATGTCGCCACAGTGCAGCCCCATGCGGATGGGGAGTTTGACTTGGTGCTTGGCCTCAAAGGCATCGACGGCGCGGAGGATTTCCAAGGCGGCGCGCAGCGCGTTGGCGCGTATGTCGGTTTTCGACCGGGGGACGGTCCACAAGGCCATCATGGCGTCGCCGGTCACGTCCGACACCCAGCCGCCATTGCGCCGGACGACGGGGAACAGGGCGGCGTAATAGTCATTCATCAACTCGCCCAGATCCATCGGCGTCATCTTTTCCGCCAAGGCGGTGTATTGCCCCGCGTCGGTGGCCAAGCAAACACCGAAGGACAGCTTGCTCTCCCAGTGGTCGCCGCCGTCGGGGTTCCTGCTCGGGCTGGTGGCCTGCTCGGGGATGAAACGGCTGATGACGGAATGGATTTTCCGGTTCTCCCGCGACCGTGTCAGGTAATTGTTCAGCAAGCAGCCAACCATCCCCAAGGGTGCCAGCCAGACCAGCGGCAGAAACATCGGCAACCACAGCGATTGCGCGCTGAACAGCCAGCCGGCGGCGGCAAAATATCCCAAAGACAGCAGCGCGATGCCCGTCACCCCAACGCCTAGGCGTTGCGAGGCCAGCAATCCAAGCAAATTCCCCCAGAACAGCAGCCAGGCAAATTGGCCCCAGCGGCCAAACAGCGGCTGGATGTCGTCATTGGCCAGCAAATTGGCGACGGCGGTCGCGGCAAGCTCCAGCGAACTGACGGCGGAAAACGGCGAAAAAAAGAGGTTTTCGGACTTGTCGGCCTGGAAGTCCTCGTCAAAGCCAACCAACACCAGTTTGCCTTGCAGCCCCGGCAAGGCCGCGCCGTCGGGCGACGCAAACAAACGGTGGTAGGGAATCCGCACAATGGCGCCGGCCGCGCCGTAATGGTTGAAATAGCGGGTGGTTTGACCGTCCAGGGTATCGACCAGGGAATGCAGGGCCGTCTGTTGGCGGGGCGCCAAGGCTTGCCCGCGCAAAGCCTGGAGAAGTTGGCCTCGGAGCGCGGGCTGCTGCCTGAGCCGACTTTCCAACTCGTTGAAGAAGGCGGCAGCGCCGGCCAGGCCGGATTCGGGCAAAGGCGGAAAGGCAGGGTCGGCCTGCCGGAGCAGGCCGCCCAGTTCGGTAGCCAGCGTTTTGACGGCGAACAGGCGGAGCAGGGTCAAGGGCAAGGTCGGGTGGTCGCCGCTTTCGCCGTAACGGATCAGGAAGCGGTCGGTTTCCTCTCCTTGGGCCAGCAGGAATGGCACGGTTGCCAGCGCCGCCTGGGCGAGTTCGTCCGACGGCTCTTCCAAGGACTCAACATAAACGTCTCCCTGCAAGTGCTTCAGGCGCAGGTAGTTCGCCAGCACCACCGCGCCGGTTTCCCGCATGGCGGCGGCCATTGCGGCGTCGTCCTGGGGCTGGGGATTGCTGAAAAAGATGTTGAAGCCAATCAATTTCGCACCCGCCTTGTGCAAACGCCGGATCGCCTCGGCATGCAGCCTGCGCGGCCATTGCTCCGGGTTGCCGGTGGCAGACAACAACCTAGCCGATTCCCGGTCGATATCGACGATGACCACTTCGGCGGGCGCAGACCGCCCGCCGCGCAAGGCAAACAGCAGCCCCAAGCCGATTTTTTCCTCCAACAACGAAACGCTGGGGATCAGGCTCAACAGGGCGATGCCCAGGCCAAGCACAAGGCCTGACAGATTTAGCATTGATCGCCCCCTGTTGTTGAACCGTCTCATAAGCTTTGTCGCATGGCAAAAGATGAACCCGCGCAATGATAAGCTTGATTCTTGCCGCCATGAAGACGAGGCTGGTAAATTCCCTGTGCGATATGGTGAATATTTCACAGAAATTTAGCCCATCTGCTGCTACCGTAGCCGCACCGACACGGCAGCCGCTAGACCGCAGGGTAGATTCGGCTGTTTCCCGCCCTTATCGCGTCAGCGGCCCAACCGGAGGAAACATGAACTCGTCCTTGTCACGCAACAGGGATTACAGGCTGATCGCCTTCCATCCCAGCTATGAAAACATCCACGCCTTGCTGGCCGAAATCCATCTCTACGTCTTCAGCCAGGACGGGGTTCTCATCGAAAGCCAAGCCATCCGGCGGGACAAGGTGGTCGTCGCCGTGACCGACGACGAGTTGCGCAACGCGAAGATCGTCATCGCCCCGCCGTTTGAGAATGCGGCAGACCAGCCTTTCAACCTGGGCGTGGCCAGGGGCCAGCACATTTTTGAGACCGAACTGCGGTTTGAAAGCGGCCAATCAAGCTACACGCTCCCCCCCGTGCCGGAAGCCGTTTGGCGCTGGTGGTTGGTGCATAGCTTGTGGAAGAACGTGCGCAAAATTTCCGGGAAAAAATCACATTGACCGGCGGGCCGGCCTGCCGCCTCCCTGGGCCTTGCCAGCCCCCCTGCCTTTTTCTTGCAAATCCGGCAACGATGCTTTAGTTTAACCTCCATCCACAAAAGGCTGGGGGTGCTCGGCGTCTTGCCGGGCTGAGAGACACCCTTCGAACCTGATCCGGTCAATGCCGGCGTAGGAAAGCCGTTTCGAGCCCTTAAGCGGGTCCGCGTTAAGCGAATCGAAAGGCCCTCGAAGCACCGTCTCCCGGCGCGCCCCCTTTTTCCCCACGTCAAAGCAGGAGAAAGCGATGAGCGCTGTTCTAAAACAAGTCCACGAGGCGGTCACCGCCAAAAAAGCCTCCATCCAGCCGTTCGCGGCTTCGGAGAAGATCTACGTCGAAGGCTCCAGCCCCGACATCCGCGTCCCCCTGCGCAAGATTTCACAGTCGGACACGCCCGCCAGCTTCGGCGCGGAGAAGAACCCGCCAATCTACGTCTACGACACATCCGGCCCCTACACTGACCCGGCAATCTCCATTGACCTGCGGCAAGGCCTGCCCGCGCTGCGCGAAGCCTGGATCGAGGCGCGTGGCGACACCGAGCGTTTAACCGGCCCCAGTTCCAGCTACGGCCACGAGCGCCAGCACGACCCCAAGCTGGCCGACCTGCGCTTCGAGCATATCCGCAGCCCCCGCCGCGCCAAGGCCGGCGCCAACGTCACCCAGATGCACTATGCCCGCAAAGGCATCATCACCCCGGAGATGGAATTCATCGCCATCCGCGAGAACCAAAAGCTGGAAGCCCTGAGCGAGATCTACAAATTCCAGCACCCCGGCGAATCCTTCGGCGCGGCAATCCCCAAAGTCATCACCCCCGAATTCGTCCGCGACGAAGTGGCCAGGGGCCGGGCGATTATCCCCAACAACATCAACCACCCCGAATCCGAGCCGATGATTATCGGGCGGAATTTCCTGGTGAAGATCAACTGCAACCTCGGCAACTCCGCCGTCACCTCCTCGATTGAAGAGGAGGTCGAGAAGATGCTCTGGTCGATCCGCTGGGGCGGCGACACCGTGATGGACTTGTCCACCGGCAAGAACATCCACGAAACCCGCGAATGGATCATCCGCAACTCGCCGGTCCCCATCGGCACCGTGCCGATTTACCAAGCCTTGGAAAAGGTCAACGGCAAGGCTGAAGACCTGACTTGGGAAATCTTCCGCGACACGCTGATTGAGCAGGCCGAGCAAGGCGTGGACTATTTCACCATCCACGCCGGCGTTCGCCTCGCCTACATCCCCCTGTCCGCCAAGCGCGTCACCGGCATCGTCAGCCGGGGCGGGTCGATCATGGCGAAATGGTGTCTCGCCCACCACAAGGAAAGCTTCCTCTACACGCACTTCGAGGACATCTGCGAGATCATGAAAGCGTATGACGTGGCCTTCTCGCTGGGCGACGGCCTACGCCCCGGCTCGATTGCCGACGCCAACGACGCGGCCCAGTTCGCCGAACTGGAAACCCTGGGCGAGTTGACGCAAATCGCCTGGAAGCACGATGTGCAGACCATGATTGAAGGCCCCGGCCATGTGCCGATGCACATGATTAAAGCCAACATGGACAAGCAGCTTGAAGTCTGCCACGAAGCGCCGTTCTACACGCTCGGGCCGCTGACCACCGACATCGCCCCCGGCTACGACCACATCACCTCCGCCATCGGCGCGGCGATGATCGGCTGGTTCGGCACCGCCATGCTGTGCTATGTCACGCCGAAGGAGCATCTGGGCCTGCCCAACAAGCAAGACGTGCGCGACGGCATCATCGCCTACAAAATCGCCGCCCACGCCGCCGACCTGGGCAAAGGCCACCCCGGTGCGCAATCCCGCGACAACGCCCTGTCCAAAGCCCGCTTCGAATTCCGCTGGGCCGACCAGTTCAACCTGTCGCTGGACCCGGAAAAGGCGCTGGAATTCCACGACGAAACCCTGCCCCAGGAAGGCGCGAAACAAGCCCACTTCTGCTCCATGTGCGGGCCGCATTTCTGTTCGATGCGGATTACGCAGGATGTGCGCGACTATGCCAAATCCCACCACATCAACGAAGAAGAAGCCTTGAAAGTGGGCATGGAGGAAATGGCCGGGGAATTCGTCAAGCATGGGTCGGAGATTTACCAGAAGGTGTAAACCTTTTAGCCTTCTGGTTGGTGGCAGCCACCTATAATGGCCGGGCAATTGCCCGGCCGTTTTAATTTCGAGGAGAAACCATGGCTACGTTAAACGTGGAAATACCGGACGAACTTGATTCTGCCTTGCGGGCAGCAAGCGCGAGGCTCCAGTTGCCGGAAATGGATTTGGTGCGCGAACTATTAAAGCGGGGGCTCACACAAGAAACGTCCGTTCCCAAGGCAGCGGATCGTTGGCTGGAAAATTGGCGCGGCCAGTTGCGCGGCAAAGAACAAGCATTGGATGGCGATGAGCGTCTATCGCATCTTCTAAGCAAGCATTTGCGCTGACACCCCATGCGCCTTTTGTTGGACATCAATATCCTGCTGGATGTGGCCTTCCAACGTCCCGGCGAAGCCGCCTCCTCCGCTGTGATTTCGCTATGCGGAAGAGAGCATGAAGCGTGGCTGGCTTGGCATTCACTGGCGACGCTGGCTTATTTGATTGAGCGCCAAGCATCGGCGGCGCAAGCCCGCGCATTCATCGCCGATTTGTTGGATTGGGCGAACATCGCACCCACCACCCATGCCGACGCCGTGCTTGCTTTATCATAGCCCATGCCTGATTTTGAGGACGCTTTGCAAGCCGCCGCCGCAAGAGCCTGCGGTGCCAGTGTCATCATCACCCGCAATGAAAAGGACTTTCTGGCCTCGCCGGTTGCCGCGATGACGCCCGAGGCTTTCCTTGCACTTTGAGTATGTCGAAACCAGTCCATGCCGATTGAAGAATTTTTGCTTGATGTCTATAAACACCTAAACGCCTTGCGGGAAGCCCGAGTTCGCTATGCTTCCAGGCTTGCGCCTGATTTTAATGCATTAGCCAGCCTAGACCCGGATGAACTGCGCCTATCTCAGATATTGAAGGAATTGTTATCGCCAACAGGCACCCATGCGCAAGGCTCGGTTTTTCTCAAGCTGTTTCTGGAGCGCTTCGATTTGGCGCAGCAATTCCTGCCGCATATCGGCAATGTTTCAGCCACTACAGAGAAGTCGATGGATCGCCTGCCTAATTCGACGCGCCGAATGGATATTCATCTCGACTTTGGCGGCATGGCAGCGATAGCCATCGAAAACAAACCCTGGGCAGGGGATCAACAGGGGCAGTGCCAGGACTATTTGAAACAACTAGGAAAAAGCCATCCCGCGACACATTGTGTGATCTATCTTTCCGGCACAGGCAACCCACCTTCTGAAACAAGTTTGTGCACGACCAACCGGGAACAAGCGGAAAACGACGGACGCTTTAAGATACTGGCTTATCCGCAGTTGATCGAATGGCTGAAAGATTGCCGCCGGGAATGTCAGGCCGACCGCGTCAGTTTGCTTTTAAGTGAATTTGCCGACTACATCCAAAAACAATTTGTGGGGATGGAAATGACTGAAATGCAAGATGTTGTCAATGTTGCATTGAGAAATGGGCAAACATTGCAAGCGGCCTTGGAAGTTGCCAATGCACAGCACGAAATCCGATACCAATTGTTAAACTCATTGAATGAAACAATACGAGCCGAGTTACAGCGGCGAGGACTTGGTGGCTGGGTATTGTGTGGAGAGTTGAATGCAGAAACATCTTCACACATCAGAATTCGATGCCCCGAAGCAACACAATACAGTGTAAGCTTTGAATTTGTTATGCCCAATTACCAGCAGCTTGATTGTGGAATACTAAAAAACAACCGGGCTTTGCCTGACTTGCCGGATGTGCGCGAATGCTTGAACAGAATTATAGGCAACAGTAGAAATCCAACCGACTGGAGGCCGTGGCACCGAAAATTCAGTCCTTATAGCAATTGGTCTGTTCGAGTCAAACCTTGGCTTGAAATCCAAGACCGCACAATGGCTAATAGAATCATCAACCAAACCATAGCTATTTACGATGCCTTGCGTGATGCCGGACTGTTGCATTGACTCAGCGGCAATGCGCCATGAACGATTCCGCAAGCCACCGGGACATCCCATGAGCGCCACCCCCACGACACGGACTTTTACGCTTGGCTGCGGCAATAAGCCGATTTTCTAAGGCAAGGCCGTTTTGCCGAATTGGATGTGGAACACTTAAGGGCCATCGGATGCGCTGAGGAACGAAGCGCATCATTTGCGTTGACCCCACCCCCTTGCTGCCCTGCGCCATTGGCGTATCCTGCATGTCCATGTACACCGTCGTCGAACCCCCCCATCTTCCAGAAATACGCCGCCGATGTTTGGTCGGATAGCGAGCGGGAGGCGTTCATTGCTTGGCTGGCCGCGAATCCCGAAGCGGGCGATGTCATCCCAGATACGGGCGGGCTGCGCAAAGTGCGCTGGTCGCGGCTGGGAATGGGCAAGCGCGGCGGAGCGAGGGTTATTTATTTTAATCGCTTGGACGATGGACTGATTATCTTGTTGATCGTGTACACCAAGGCGAAATTCGACAATCTGCCGACGGCATTCTTAAACCAACTCAAAGAGGCGATAAGCG
>CAZOTR010000076.1:0-18502 GCA_964582755.1 uncultured Methylococcaceae bacterium
GCGTTCGCGCAAGGGCCGTTCAAGCGTCGCTACGCGACGCAAAGAAGAATTTTGCGCCTCCGCCGGGGGATGAATCCCCCGGCTACCTTCGATAAGCCGCTACGCGGCAACTCAACACAGCTTAACTTAATGGCAGTGGGCCTAACCGGTAGGCAAGCAAAAAGGCGCTTGCCCACCCTACAGTGACCAATCGAGGCAAACCCCATGCCGTCCCTGCCTAAACACCGTTACTCCGTAGACGAATATCTTGCCCTTGACCGCGAGGCGGATTACAAGAGCGAATATGTGGCAGGCGAGATTTTTGCGATGGGCGGCGCGTCGCCTAGGCATGTGTTAATCATGAGTAATACCGCTGGGGAATTCGGCAGCAAACTGAAAAATACCAACTGCCAAGTGTATTCGGCGGATTTGCGCATCCAAGCGGCGGCGGGAGACGCTTGCCATTATCCCGACGTGGCGGTGGTGCGCGGCAGGCCGGAGTATCTGGACGGGAAAAAGGACACGGTCACCAACCCTGTCGTCATCGTCGAAGTGTTGTCCCCGGCGACCCGCAGTTATGACCGGGGCGACAAGTTTGCCAGTTACCGGCGGATCGCTGCGCTGCGGGAATATATCCTGATTGCCCAGGAAGCCTGCCATGTCGAGCATTTCGTGCGCAAGGAGGGGGGCTGGGATTTTTCGGAGATTGAGGATTGCCAGGGGGATCTACTGGTCACGACGCTGGGCATCGCCATTCCCTTGGTGGAAATCTACGCCAAGCTGGAGTTTTTGGAGGCCCGGGACGGCTAGGGCGGATGCAGCCGTCCCTGCGGCACAATTCAACAAAGCGGCAAGGCGCGATAATTCATTAACGTTGCCGGTTCTGTTCGATGAGCTGGCTTTGGGTAAACTGTTGGTACAGCTTGCCGCAAGTGCTGGGATCCAGCTTCTGCCCGCGGTAGGCACCTTTGTTGTTGACTTGCGTCTGCATCACCAGGGCTTGGTTTTTCTCGGCGGGACTGAGTTTCTGCATGTCCTCCATATAGGTGGTTTGCAGCATATTATATTTGACCCTTTCGTCGTTGGACTTGGCTTTGCCTCTGCAATATTGCATCGCGCCGGATTGCGCGCCGATTTCCACCGGGTTTGCGGCGGAATAAGCGGGCAGGGCGGCGGCAAGCCCGGCGATTAAGGCCCAGCGGGCGAGGGTGATGGGCGTTGTGTGGCGCATGGAATTTTCCTGTCGGATGGAATGGCTGGTGATTGCGCAGGCCCAAAGGTCGCGCCCATGGGGCGCTGCTGCGGACGGCGCTTTATTATGCCGCACAAGGCGCTGGCCGTGGCCTGAAAATTTTTAGATGAGACCTGCGACCGCCGGGTTCATCGGCAATGGAACGCCATATTCCCCGCGCACACCATCAGCAAGCCAAACAGCGACAACGAGGTCAGCTTCCAAAACAGCAGCGGATTGCGCTCGTACCAGGAGCGCTTCTGCGGCTTGACCGGCCCGCCCTTGGCCAGCCCGTTTTCCAATTCATACGCCAGCTCCAGGATGTCGGCGTAGCGCTCCTTGGGATCGACAGCCAAGGCGCGGGCCAGCACGGCATCCAGCCAACTGGGCAGGTCCGGGCGGCAATGGGCGAGGCTTTTGCGCCGGCCATGGAAGCGCGGGGTGCAAAACGGCTCGATTTCGCCGTAAGGGTAGGCACCCTTGCCGAACACCCTAAACAAAGTCGCCCCGGCGGCGAACACGTCGGTCGCCACCGTGCCGCGCTCGCCGGCGAACTGCTCGGGGGCCATGTAGCTGGGGGTGCCGGGAATCGGCGAGCCGGGGGCTTCGTCGAAGGAGGGCAGGCGGGCCACGCCCAAATCCAACAGCTTCAAGCCGCCGCCGTCCAACAACAGGATATTGTCCGGCTTGATGTCGCGGTGGATGATGCGCAGCCGGTGCAAGGCGTGGATGGCTTTGCACAGCTTCAACGCCAGCGCCACGCCCTCATCCAGTCCAACCGGCCCGCCTGGATGGATGCGCTGCTCCAGGGTCTTGCCGACGTAATAAGGCATCACTGTGTACAGCCGGGTTTGCCGCCCCGGCGGCGGCTCGACCACCTCGGCCACCCAAGGGCTGTGGACGCGGGCGCCGATCCAGGCTTCGCGCAGGAAGGCGTCGTAGTACTCACGTTCGCTGGCGACATTGGGGTGGGGGAATTTCAGCACGACCCATTGCTTGCTGGCCCGGTCCTCGGCCAGGAAGAGGCTGCTGTAGCGCCCGGCGGAAATGCATTTCTCCAACACATAGCCATCGACATATTCGCCGACATGGGGCAGTTCGCGCAAAGGCAGCGCGGTGATGGCGTCTTGCAGCAACGAACGGTCGGGCGGCGGCAGGCTGATGACATCAAGCACCAAGGCGGTGATGTTGTCCTGGCTGCCCCGCTCAAACGCCATCTGCGTCAAGGTCTGGGCGCTGCTTTCCGGCGACTCGCGCGCCATCAGCACGGCGCGGAGGTCGCTTTCACGCAGGCTGGCATGTAGCCCGTCCGAACACAACAGGAAACGGTCATGGGCTTCCAAGGCCAAGGTCGCGCTCTGGGCGCAGACCGTGTCTTCGATGCCCACCGCCCGGTAGAGGATATGCTCCATGTCGGGCTGTTTGAAATTATGGTCTTCGGTCAATTTCTCCAGCGTCTCCTCGCGCAACCGGTAGATGCGCGAATCGCCGACATGGATCAGATGGGCCTGGCGGTGGCGCAGGATTAAGGCGCTGAACGTGGTCGCCATGCCGGCCAGGTTGGCATCGCGTTGGCCCACGGAGTGAATCCAGCTATTCGCCGCATCCAGGCAATGCGCCGCCGCCTGCTCGACACTCAAGGTTTCGGAGGTGCTGTAATAGCCGTCGAGAAACAGGCGCACACAGGTTTCCGCCGCCACGCGCCCGCCTTTCATCCCGCCCATGCCGTCGGCGACGGCGGCGGCCAGCCCATGCAGCCCCAATTCCTTGCCGACAGGCTGGGTGAAGGTGCCAAAATCCTGGTTGTCGCCCCGCCGCCCTTGCAGCGAGGAGAAGCCGGCTTGGATGGTGAGCGTGGGGTCGGCCATGGGCGTCAGTCCCGTAAAAACTAACGGGACGGCATCGCCCGTCGGCGCTGCCGTCCCGGATTGGAAAACAACGGGGGACAAGCCGCTTCGGCTGTGTCCCCCGGCCGTCAAACCCGCGCCCCGGAGACCGCGCCCCAGGTGGTGCGCCAGCGCCGTTTCACCGCGAACAGGCCAAACAGCCCGAGCATCGGCAGCACGGCGAAGAACGAGAAGCCGGGGCCGAAGCTGTGGTAGCCCGCCCAGGAAATACCCAGCGACTTGGCCAGGAAAAACCCGCCGACGCCGCCCGCCGCGCCGATCAGCCCGGTCATCACGCCGATCTCGCCGCGGAAGCGCAGCGGCACCAGTTGGAACACCGAGCCGTTGCCCATCCCCAAGGCCATGGTGCCGAAGAAGAAGATGGCCGTGGAAGCCCACGCAATCGGCGGCATTTCCCACAAGCCCCAGCCGGCGACCTTCGCCGTCGCCACCTGCGCGGCTTCGGGGGCCGGGCCTTCCGGCATGAAGGCGATGGTGGCGTAAGCCAGGGAGACGATGACGAAGAGGATTTGCAAGGTGCGCACACCGCCGAAGCGGTCGGCTAGATGCCCGCCGACAGGACGGAACATCGAGCCGGCGAACACCACCATGGCGGCCATCATGCCGGCGGCGACGCCGGAGACATGGTACCAATTGGTGAAATACAAGGGCAGCGCGTTGCCCAGGCCGACGAAGCCGCCGAAGGTGATCGAGTAAAAGAACATGAACCACCAACTGTCGGCGTCCTTCAACAGGGTGGCATAGTTGGCCCAGGTTACCGCCGTGCGCTTGTCCGGCGCGTCCTTGACCATCAGCGCGTAAGCCACCAGCACCAGCACCAGCGGAATCAGCAGGAAGCCGAACACCGATTGCCAGCCGAATTTCTCCGCTAACGTCGGCACGATCATAGAATCCAGCACCACGCCCATGTTGCCGGCCCCGGCGATGCCCATCACGATGCCTTGGTATTTAGGCGGATACCAGCGGCTGGCCTGCGGCAGGGCGACGGCGAAGCTTGCCCCCGCCACGCCCAGGATCAGCCCCAAGGACTCCAATTCCAGCTTGGAATGCAGGCCGAAGACAAAGACATAGGCCATTCCCAGGATCACCGCGATCTGCGCCAGGATGCCCGTGAGCTTGGGGCCGACACTGTCCGCCATCATCCCCAGCGGAACGCGCAAAATCGAGCCGCACAAAATCGGAATGGCGACGATGGTGAATTTCTCCTCCACCGGCAGGCCCAGCTCTTTGGTGATGTACAAGGACAGCGGCCCCAGCGTGACCCACACCATGAAGGACACGTCGAAATAGAGAAAAGCCGACAACAGGGTGGGCCAATGGCCGGCTTGTTTGAATTCTTTTAAGTTCATGGACAACCTCGGTACTGCATGTTGGATTTCCCCCTCCTGGCGGGAGGGGGTGGACTTTTGGCGGCGGCGGGACGCGCCCCTTAGGCCGCCTGCGGCCTGCTGTGGCGCTCGTAGAGAAATTTCAACACTTCGGCGCGGTAGTGGGTGTAAGTCGGATCGTCGGCCAAGGCCAGGCGGTCACGCGGGCGCGGCAGGTTTACCGCGAGGGTTTCCCCCACCGTGGCCGCCGGGCCGTTGGTCATCATCACGATGCGGTCGGACAGCAGCACCGCCTCGTCCACGTCATGGGTGACCATCACCACGGTGCTGCCGGTTTCGGCGGTGATGCGCATCAACTCGTCTTGCAAATGAGCGCGGGTGAGCGCGTCCAGCGCACCGAACGGCTCGTCCAGCAGCAACACCTTGGGGTTCATCGACAGAGCGCGGGCGATGCCCACGCGCTGCTTCATGCCGCCGGAGATCTCGTGCGGGTATTTTTGCGCGGCATGGCCCAGGCCGACCAAGGCCAGCGCGTCGGACGCCCGCTGCTTCAACTGGGCCTTGCTTTCCTTGCGGCCATAGACGCGCTCCACCGCCAGGTAGACATTGTCCAGGCAAGTCATCCACGGCAGCAGGGAGTGGTTTTGGAACACCACCGCCCGCTCCGGCCCCGGCCCGTCAATCTCCCGGTCGGCGCACAGCGCCACCCCCGTGCTGATGTCGAGCAGGCCGGCGATCAGGTTCAGCACGGTGGACTTGCCGCAGCCGGAATGGCCGATGATGGAGACGAACTCGCCCTTGGCGATGTTCAGGTTGACGCCGCGCAGGGCGACATAGCGGCCCTTGCGGGTGGCGAACTCCTTGCCCACGTTATCCAGTTGCACATAAGGTTTTGTCATCATAGGTGACGCTCTCCAGGGTTTGCTGTTGTCGGGCCAGGGTCGGCGGCGGGCCTTAGGCTTCCGCCCCGTGGGTCAGTTTGCGGGCGAGGATGATCAAGCCTTGCTCCAGCGCCAAGCCGATGATGCCCACCACGAAAATGGCGATGATGATGTGTTCGACGTTGAGGTTGTTCCATTCGTCCCACACCCAAAAGCCGATGCCGATGCCGCCGGTGAGCATTTCCGCCGCCACGATCACCAGCCAGGCGACGCCGATGGACAGGCGCACGCCGGTCATCAAATACGGCAGCACCGCCGGGAACAGGATCTTGGTGAGGATTTTCCACTCCGACAGGTTCAGCACCCGCGCCACGTTCATGTAATCCTGCGGGATGCGGCTGACGCCCACGGCGGTGTTGATAATCATCGGCCAGATGCTGGAGATGAAGATCACCCAGATCGCCGCCGGGTGGGCGGCGTTGAACACCAGCAGGCCGATGGGTAGCCAAGCCAGCGGGCTGACCGGGCGCAGCAGGCCGATGATGGGCGAGCTCATGCGGTTGAGGAAATCGAAGCGCCCGATCATGAAGCCCAGCGGAATGCCCACCAAGGCGGCGAAGCCAAAGCCGACGCCCACCCGGCCCAAGGACGCCAGGATGTTCCAGCCTATGCCCTGGTCGTTGGGGCCGTTGTCGTAGAAGGGGTCGCTGAACAGCACCGCCGCCGAATCCCAAGTCTTCAGCGGGCCGGGCAGCCGCCCGTCGCTGCCGTGCGCCACCATCGACCAGACCAACAGGAACAGGCCGAAACCCAACAGCGGCGGGAGGACGTTTTTCGCCAGGGTTTCCGCCGCCTGGGCGAGACGGTTGCCCGCCGGCGCGCCGCTTTCCTCGGCGTCGTCCACAGGCGCCGCCACTTCCACAGCCTTAAACTCCGCCTTCGCCTCGGGGGCCGCAGGCTTCGCGTACTGTGTGATATCCACGACGTTTTCTTTTTTCACCAGGTTGCTGCGCATCGTCGAATCCTCATGTCCGGGGTCGGCTGGATGCCCACCCAACAGTTGCCTTAAGCCTTGACCGCAAATCCCGCCGCGTAAGCCGCCGGGTTTTTGCCGTCCCACACCACGCCATCCACCAGGGTGGAGCTGCGCATCGGATCTTTCGGAACCGGCACTTTCAACTGCGTGGCGGCCTGGGTGTACAGTTCGATCTGGTTGACCTGCTTGGCGACCGCCAAATAATCCGGGTCGTCCTTCAGCAATCCCCAGCGCTTGTGCTGGGTCAGGAACCACATGCCGTCGGAGAGGTAGGGGAAGTTCACCAGCCCTTCGTTGTAGAACTTCATGTAATTGGGATCCTTCCAGGTCTTGCCGATGCCGTTGTCGTAATTGCCTTCCATGCGGCCCTGGATGACGTTGGCCGTGGTGTTGACATAGGACTTGCCGGCGATGGTGAGGGCGACCTTCTCGCGGTTCTTCATGTCGTCGATGAACATCGAAGCCTCCAACACCGCCATAACCAGGGCGCGGGCGGTGTTCGGGTATTTCTGCACGAACTCCAAGGAAGTCCCCAGCACCTTTTCCGGGTGGTCGGTCCAGATGTCCTGGGTAGTGGTGGCGGTGAAGCCGATCTTGTCGGCGATGGCCCGCGCGTTCCACGGCTCGCCCACGCAAAAGCCGTCCATGTTGCCCACGCGCATGTTGGCGACCATCTGCGGCGGCGGCACGGTGATGGTTTTCACATCCTTCACCGGATTGATGCCGCTGGCCGCCAGCCAGTAGTAAAGCCACATGGCATGGGTGCCGGTGGGGAAGGTGTGGGCAAAAGTGTACTCGCGTGGCTCGGCCTTGATGAGCTTGGCCAGCGACGCGCCGTCGCTGACGCCTTTCTCGTGCAGCTTGCTGGCCAGGGTGATGGCCTGGCCGTTGTTGTTGAGGTTCATCAACACCGCCATGTCCTTTTGCGGCCCGCTGGTGCCGAGCTGCACCCCGTAGATCAAGCCGTACAGCACATGGGAAGCGTCCAGCTCGCCGTTGATGAGCTTGTCGCGCACCCCCGCCCAGGAGGCTTCCTTGCTGGGCACGATCTTGATGCCATATTTCTTGTCCAGCCCCAGCGTGGCGGCCATGACCACCGAGGCGCAATCGGTGAGGGGGATGAAGCCGACCTTCACCTCGGTTTTTTCCGGAGCGTCGGAGCCGGCCGCCCAGGCCAGATGGCCCAGGCCCGGCGGCGCCAGGCCCATGACGGCCCCCGCGCCCAGCAACAGGCCGCTGCGCTTGAGAAAATCGCGGCGGGCGGAATCGGGAGCGGAATCGACGGGATCGGCGCTGGGTTTGGATGAGTCGCTCATGAGTATCTCCTGACGGAAGTGGGCGTGTTGTGGGGCGCGGATGAAGCAGGGTAGCGGGCGCAAGACGCCAGAGGATCGCCGGGATCGAATACCCGGCCATCGAAAAACTGGTCTGGGCCTAGCGTGAAGGAATCCGTGGAAGTCGCCAACAGCCAAGGTTGCTCGTGCAAACCCTCAAGCTTGCGGTCGAAAGGCGGGCAATGCAGGCCCACGGCGGCGGCGGCGCGGCGGTAAAGGTCGGGCCGGTAAACGCTGGCGGCGGCGGACTTGATGTCCAAAGGCTCGCGCAACTGCCCCCAACGCAGCATCTGCGCCAGAATCCACTCGGCATGGGACGTCCACGGGAAATTGGCCGCGTAGCGGTGGAACACATGGAAATCGGGCCGCGCCTTCGGCGTCCCGCCGGGGTCGTAGGCAAACCGCCCGAGCAGGCCCGCCGCCAAGGCCGACGCGGGGGCGTCCACATATTCCCGGCGGGCCAGAATGTCCACCGCCTGCGGGCGGTTCTCCGGCTGGTCCAGCCAGCGGGCGGCCTGGAGCAGGCTGGTGAGGATGGCCTGGTGGGTGTTCGGGTAAGTTTCCGCCCAGGCGCGGGTCACCCCGAACACTTTTTCCGGGTGGTTGTTCCAGATTTCGCCGCTGGCGATCAACACCCAGCCGATGCCGTCCTCGACGGCGCGGGCGTTCCACGGCTCGCCCACGCAATAGCCGTCGATCACGCCCTTGCGCAGGCAATCGGCCATCAACGGCGGCGGCACCACGCTCAGGCGGATGTCGCGGTCGGGGTCGATGCCGGCGGAGGCCAGCCAGTAGCGCAGCAGGTAATTGTGCGAAGACGAGGGATACACCATGGCGAAGCGCAAAGGCTCCGCCCCCCGCGCCTTGTCCGCCTCGACCACTCTTTTCAAAGCATCGGCGGTCGCCGGGGTTTGCAGCGGGACGCCGGTGTCCAGCAAGCGTTGGAACAGCCGCCCCGAAACGGTGATGGCGTTGCCGTTCAAGCCCATGGAAAACGCCGTCACCATCGGCACGCGGAATGCCTCCGCCCCCAGGGACGCCGCCAGCGGCATCCCCGCCAGCATCTGCGCCCCGTCCAGCGAGCCGAAGCACACCTTGTCGCGGATGTTCGCCCAAGACGGCTCGCGGCACAGCTTCACCCGCAAACCCTGCGCCGCAAAGAAGCCTTTTTCCTGGGCGATCACCAACGGCGCACAATCCGTGAGCGGGATGAAGCCCAAGGAAACCTTGGTCTTTTCCAACGAGGCCACCATGCCTGGATAGGTGGAAAGGCTGGGGTTAGCGTCCTGTCGGTTGGCTTGCGTGTTCAAAGGATTGGTCTCCAGGGGCATAAGGCAACAAAAAAGGCGTCTAGCGGCAGACCCGCTGCGGGTTCTGCCACTGGACGCCTTTGTCCCAGACCAGCCCTGCCGCCTTTGGCCGGGTTCGTCTTTAATGCCTAGTTACCAAGCATGGCCTGTGCCATTTCTCTGGGCCTAACGCAAGATTTTGAAATTTATGGATTTGCCGGCCTGCTACCGGGTTTGTCGCGAGGACTTGCCGGGCTTTTTTGCACAACAACGGATCAAAAAGGCGGGGACTTGTGCCGATTTGAAGCCGCCTGAAAGCCCGGTAGCTTGGGGTGACGAAGGAACCCCAACAAAAACCGCCGGATAATGTTGGGGTTCATACCTCTGAGCCGGACGGGGCAAATGCCCCATCCGCCAGTAGCGCATCCAGCGGGCTGGTTGCCGACAACATCCCCGCAGGGATGTTGTCGGCGGGCTTGCCAAATTAGGGGAAAACCGCCGCCTCCGGCGTTTTGGGGACGTAGGCCCGTTCCTCGGCTTGCACGATCCAGCCGCCGCCCATGGCGCGGTAGAGGTTGATTGTCGCCACGAGGTTGGCGTTTTGCGCCTGCACCAGCTCGACTTGCGCGTCGAACAATTGGCGGACGGCGTCCAACACGGTGATGTAGTCGGTATAGCCTTCGTCGTAGCGGATGCGCGAGAGGTCGAAATATTTCTGCACGGCGGCCACCCGCTGGGCTTCTTTCTCTTTCTGCTCCTGGGTCTTGCTGTTGCTGACCAGCGCGTCCTCGAATTCGCGGAAGGCGGAGATGATGGACTTTTGGTAGTTCGCCAACGCCGCTTTTTGCGTGGCCTCCGCCGCCTGGACTTGGCCGGCGATCTTGCCCGCCGTGAAAATCGGCGTGAGCATCGTCGAGCCTATCGTCCAGAAATTCGCGCCGGGGGTGAACAGCGTCCCCATTTGCGTGCCGAGCTGGCCGACGTCGCCGGTGAGGGCGATTTTCGGAAAATATTGGCCGCGCGCCACGCCTATCCGGGCGTTGGCGGCAATCAAGGTTTGCTCGGCGAGTTGGATGTCGGGCCGACGCGCAAGCAAATCGGACGGCAAGCCGGCCGGCACGGCGGGCAGTTTGATCCCATCCAGCGGCAGGCCGCGCTCGATGGGGCCGGGGTTTTTGCCCAGCAGCACGCTCAAGGCATGTTCGGTCTGCGCGATGTTTTGCTCGTAGACCGGGATCTGGGCGCTGCGGCGCTGGAGTTCCGATTCGGCTTGCTGGACTTCCAACTCGGAGGTGTAGCCTTCTTTAAAGCGCAGCTTGCGGATGCGCAGGTCTTCCCGTAGCGTCTCCACCACTTCCTTGGTGATTTCCAGGTCGCGGTCGAAGGTGCGCAATTGCACATACGCCTGGGCGATGTCGCTGACCAGGGTGAGGACGACGCCGCGCCGAATGGCTTCTTGCTCCAGGATCTCGGCGAACGAAGCTTCGTTGGCGCGGCGCAACGCGCCCCAGATGTCCAGCTCCCAGTTCATTTGCGCGCCTAGCCGGGCAAAGTCGTATTCCCGGCCGCCCAAGTTGCCTTGGCTGGCAAGCTGGCCGCTGGACTGGCGGCGGGAATATTCGCCGAAGCCTGAAATCTGCGGGAACAGGTTGGAGCGCGTGGTGCCGTACAGCCCGACGAATTTCTCGACATTGGCGACGGCGATCTTCATGTCGAGGTTGCCGAGCAGGGCGCGGTCCACCAGCCGGTTGAGCGCGGGGTCGCCAAGTTGCTCCCACCACTTCGTATTGGCGGTTGCGCGGGCCTCGTGGTCGGCGAAGCGCCATTGTTTTGGCGTCGCCACTTCGGGTTTTTGGTAATCCGGGCCGACTTTGAAGCAGCCTGCCAGGGCCAAGGCAAGCGCGATGGCGGTAAGCTTACGCATGTTCTTCTCCTGCTTTTGCCACCGGCTTGCTGGGGGCGAGTCTCTCCACCACATAAAAACTCACGGGTATCAAAAATATCGCCAGGCCGGTCGCCGCCAACATGCCGCCGATCACCGCGTAACCCATCACCTGCCGCGACAGCGCGCCGGCCCCGGAGGAGATGGCAAGCGGGACGCAGCCTAGGATGAAGGCGAAGGCGGTCATCAAGATGGGGCGCAGGCGCAGCCTTGCCGCCTCCATGGATGCGTCGTAGGCCGACTTGCCCTCCTCCACACCCATCTTGGCGAACTCCACGATCAAGATCGCGTTCTTCGCCGCCAAGCCAATCAGCATGACCAAGCCGATTTGCGCGTAGAGGTTGTTTTCATAGCCGCCGTACTTTAAACCCGCAAACGCGCCAAACACGGCAATCGGCGTGCCTAGCAACACGCTGAACGGCATGGTCCAGCTTTCGTACAACGCGGCCAAGATCAGGAACACGCAGAAAATGGCGAAGGCGAACACCACCGCCGGCGAGACGCCTTTTTGCGCCTGCTGCTCCTGGAAACTCATACCCAGATAGTCGTAGCCCATGTCGGAGGGCATGGTTTCGGCGAACACTTCCTCCAAAGCCTTCATCACCTGCGCCGAACTGTAGCCCGGCTTGGGCGAGACCATGAGCTGCTGGCTGCGGAACAGGTTGTAGCGCATGGTGAACTCCGGCCCCTGGGTTTCGCGCACCGACGTCAGCGTGGCCAACGGCACGGTGTCGCCGGCGCTGTTGCGCACATAGAACTGGCCCAGCGAACTGGTGTCCTTGCGGTACTCGCCCTCGGCTTGGACATACGTCTGCCATTGCCGCCCGAAGCGGTTGAAGTAGTTAATGAAGCCCGAGCCCATGTAGGCTTGCAAGGTCTTGTACACATCGGACAACTGGACGCCCTGCTTCAGCACCTTGTCGCGGTCCACGTCCACAAAGAGCTGCGGCACCGAGGGCAGCGCGGTGGTGAAGGCGCGGGCGATTTCCGGCCTTTTGTTCGCCTCCTCCATGAACTTCTGGGTGTTCTCGGCGAGGAAGGCCACGTCCTTGCCGGCCCGGTCCTCCAGCACCATGGTCACGCCGCCGGCCGTGCCCACGCCAGGGATCGCCGGCGGCGGGAAAGCCATGCCTATGGCGCCGGGGATCTTCATCATCTCTTGGTTGATGTGCTTCTTGATGGCCTCGTACTGCTCCTCGGGGCTTTTGCGCTCCTTCCATTCCTTTAGCGAGATGAAGAAGAAGGTGTTGTAGGTGGTGTTGGCCTGGGACAGCATGTTGTAGCCGATCACCGAAGAGTAATATTCCACGCCCGGCGTTTTCGCGAGGATCTCCTCCACTTGCTTGGTCGCCTCGTCGGTGCGCTGCAAGGAGGCCACGTTAGGCAGTTGCAAGGCACCGAAGATGTAGCCCTGGTCTTCGTCGGGCAAGAAGCCCATCGGGATGCCCTTGCCCAACAAACCCGCCGAAGCCGCCAAAGCCCCTAGGAACACCATGCTGATGAGGCTCTTGCGCATCAACACGCCGCAAAAGCTGACATAGCCGGCGTTGCTCTTGCCGAAGACGTAGTTGAAGCCGTCGTAGAATTTTTGCAGCGGCCCGCTGCCGCGCTTCTTCGGCTTGAGCAGCAGCGCCGAGAGGGCGGGGCTGAGGGTCAGCGAGTTGAACATGGAAATCGCCACCGACACGCCCACGGTCACGGCGAACTGCTGGTACAGCCGGCCGGTGATGCCGGGGATGAACACCGTCGGCATGAACACCGCGATCAAGGCCAGCGAGGTGCCGACGATGGGGCCGGTCACCTCCTGCATGGTCTTCAGCGTGGCCTCCTTCGGACTCAAGCCTTTTTCGATGTGGTGCTCGACCGCCTCCACCACGACGATGGGGTCGTCCACCACTAGGCCGATAGCCAGCACCAGCCCGAACAGCGACAGCGTGTTGATCGAGAAGCCCAGGGCCGGGAACAGCATGAAGGTGCCGATCAAGGACACCGGCACGGCCAGCAGCGGAATCAGCGTCGGGCGCCAGCCTTGCAGGAACAGGAACACCACGAAAATCACCAGCACCATGGCTTCAAACAGGGTATGGACGATTTCGTTGATGCCCTCGGTCACGGCCAGCGTGGTGTCCAGCGCGACGACATAATCCAGATCGTCGGGGAAGCGGGTCTTCAACTCCTCCATGGCCTTCTTCGCGCCTTCCGCCGCCTCAATGGCGTTCGAGCCGGGCAACTGGTAGAGCGCGACCAGCGCCGCCGGCTTGCCTTTCAGCCGGCCCATCATGTCGTAGTTTTGCGCCCCCAACTCGATGCGGCCCACGTCTTTGATGCGGACAAGAGAGCCGGACGGGTCGGCGCGCAGCACGATGTTGCCGAACTCTTCTTCCGTCTGCAAACGGCCTTGGGCGCGGACGGCGTAGGTGAACTCCTGGCCCTTGGGCACCGGCTCGCCGCCGACCTTGCCCGCCGGGTTGACGGTGTTTTGCGCCTGCACCGCGTTGATGATCTCGGGGATGGTGATGTTCAGCTTGGCGAGCTGGTCTGGCTTGACCCAGATGCGCATGGCGTACTGGCCCGCGCCGAACACCGACACGGAGGCGATGCCCTTCACGCGGGTCATCTGGTCGTTGATGTTGATGTAGGCGTAGTTGGCCAGGAACACGTTGTCGTACGTCCCGTTGGGCGAGGTCAGCGCGAACATGATGAGCGGCGAGGCCGTGGACTTGACCACGTTGACGCCGAAATTGCGCACGTCCTGCGGCAATTGCGACTCGGCCTGCGATTTCCTCATCTGCGCCAGCACTTGGTCGGTGTTCGGGTCGGTCTTCACGTCGAAGTTGACCCTAAGCGTCATCTGCCCGTTGTTGGCGTTGATGGAGTACATGTAGTTCATGTTGTCCACGCCGGACATCTGCTGCTCGATGGGCGTCGCCACCGACTGCTCCACCGTCACGGCGTCCGCGCCGGTGTAGGTGGTCTGCACCTGGATCTCGGGCGGTGCGATGTTGGGGAACTGGGCAATCGGCAGCTCCGTCATGGACACCAGGCCGATCATCACCATCAAAATGGCGATGACTATCGCCACGATGGGACGGTTGATAAAAAATGTCGACATCGGCGTCTACCTCGCGGCGGCGGCGGGAGCTTCCGCGTAAGGTTTCGGATCGACTTTCGCGCCGGGGCGGGCTTTCTGGATGCCCTCGACAATCACCCGCTCGCCCGGCTTCAGCCCTTCGTCAATCACCCATTTCGCGCCCACCACCTCGGCCGGCTTCACCGGGCGGATTTCCACGGTGTTGTCGGCCTTGACGACCGCGACGAGCTTGCGGCCTTGCATCTCCGCGACGGCCCGCTGCGGCACCAGCAAGGCGCCCGCCTTGGTCTTGACCGTCGCCCGGACACGGGCGAACTGGCCGGGGCGCAGCAGGTTGTCGGGGTTGGGGAACAGCGTGGCGACTTGGATCGTGCCGGTCTTCACGTCCACCTGCCGGTCGGCGAAGAAAATCTTGCCGCCCTGGGGGTAGACGCTGCCGTCGGCCAGGATCAATTCCAGCGGGACGCTGGCGTGTCCTTCGCCATTGCGCTTTTCCTCGGCGAAACGCATATATTGCTGCTCGCTCAAGGGGATGAAGGCTTTGATCGGATCGACCTGGGAAACCGTCGTCAACACCGCGTTGGCGCTGCCGGGACCGACCAGATTGCCTAACTGCGCCTTGGAAATCCCGGCGATGCCGTCAATCGGCGAGGTGATCTTGGTGAAGCCCAAGGAAAGCTGGGCGCTTTCGACGGCGGCCTTGGCGGCCTGCACCTCGGCTTCGGCCTGCGCTAGATGGCCCACGGCGTTGTCGCGGTCGCGGACGCTCACGGCCTTTTCCGGCAACAGCCGTTGGATGCGCTGGCTGTCCAGCCGGGCCGTGGCCAGCATGGCCTCTTGCCGGGCAAGGTTGCCCTTGGCCTGATCCAACGCGGCCTGGAAGGTGCGCGGGTCGATTTCATACAGCAACTGGCCTTTCTTGACCGGCTGGCCTTCCTGGTAATTTTGCTTGACCAGATAGCCCGTCACCTGGGCCAGAATCTGCGCGTTCACCATGCCGTCGAGGCTACCCACCCATTCCTGGTGGACCGGCACGTCGCGCTGTTCGACTTGGACGAACTCGACCACGGGCGGCGGCGGGGGGGGCGGGGCCGGGGGCTTTTCGCAACCGCCTAGCAACGCCAGGACTAAGCCGAGAAAGAGGAGGGGGAGGATTGGCCCTAGGCCGGGCCGGGGGGACGATGCCAAATCTCTGTTCCTTGTCATCTGTGGATACCTTGCTGTTCTGAAGCCTCTCCCAAGCAGGAGAGGGTGGGCGGCTGTCTTGGCCCCGCAATCGCTCGGAACCTAATAAAGCCCTAATCTTCCCATCTTAATCGCGGGCAAACAAGGAGGGAGAGTGCGCAAGCGGCAATTCTCAATTTGGTTTGGGGGCCGGCCATTTTGGCAGGGACGCCGAAATGGCCAGCCGCGCCGCATGGCTTGGGCGCAGAGCGAGACAGGAGGGATGGCCAAGGCTTGCCGGGGAATGCCCGCCAAGAATTCCCGCATCCCTGCGGGAACACGCCTTTTGGATAGGTCGAATCCCGTGCGCGGGAGCCGAACTTTACTTAGAAGTTGAACGCTGCCGCCGGTCTGGCCTTTAGAATGCATAGGCCGGGACGGCGGAGAAGGGCGGGCGGCTTATTTCTTGTAGGAAGAATTAGTGGAATCTTCGGCTATCGCCTGGGCGGCAGTCGCGTATTTCTCGTGTTCGCTGCCCTTGACCATGAGCAACACCACGATGGCGGCCAAGACCAAGCCGCCAATGTAGAACCAAAAATAGTCTTTTTCTGCCTTTACTTCGCTCATCGTTAAACCACCTTGCAGTTGCTGTTCAAAAGTGAAAACTGAGTTGTGTACCCCTCCTCTTGGCGGGGGCGTAATAACCATATCACGGAAATGGTTATGGTCTTTGACCCAGATCAATTTCAGCAAAAAAACGCGGCTTATCGGTAATACTACTTACGCTGGCGCTCCCCAAGCCGGCTCGTCCACCAACCAAACCAAGCCGCCAGCATCCAGCCGCACCGTTCCGGCCGGCAACACCGGCCCGGCGGGTTGGCGCAAATCCGCCAAGGCTTCGGCCTTGTCCGCTCCAGTGACCAGGAATAAGGTGTTGCGGGCTTGGTTGATGAGTTCCAGGCTCAGGGACAGGCGGTCGGGCGGGGGCTTGGGGGAGTCGTGGACCGGCAACACCCAGCGGCCTTCAGGGTGCGCATGGCCGGGAAACAAGGAGGCGGTGTGGCCGTCCGGCCCCATGCCTAAAACGATCAAATCGAAGCGCGGCGCGGCGTCGCCGAAGAATTGCCGCAGTTCGGCTGCGTAGCGCTCCGCGCTGGCTTCGACCGTCCCCTCGGTGGGCATGGGGTGCAGATTGGCCTCGGGCAGCAAACCGTCCAGCGGATCGACCAGGGTTTCCCGCACCATGCGGAAATTGCTGTCGGGATGGTCCAGCGGCAGGAAGCGCTCGTCGGCGAGGAAGACATGCAGCCTCGGCCAGTCGATTTGCCCGCGCCAAGCCGGACTGGACAGCAGCCGGTAGAAACGTTGCGGGGTGGAGCCGCCGGAGAGGCCCAAGCTGAAGCGTTCGCCGGGCCGGCCCGCCATTAAGGCCACAAAACGCCGCGCGGCTTCGTCGGCGACGGCGGCGGGGTCGGATAAAACGAGGATTTCGCCGTTCATGGCTTAACGCAGGCTTTTGTAATAATTGATGAGGCCGTTGGTGGAAGAGTCGTGGGCAGTCACCGGCGCGTCGTCTTGCATGTCCACTAGCACTTTTTCGGCGAGCTTCTTGCCCAATTCCACGCCCATTTGGTCGAAGGAGTTGATGTTCCACACCGCCCCTTGCACAAAGACTTTGTGTTCGTACAAAGCGATGAGCTTGCCCAAGGTTTCCGGGGTCAGCTTTTGGTAGAGGAAAGAATTCGACGGCTTGTTGCCGGGGAAGGTCTTGGCGGTCGCCAAGGCGTCGAGCCGGTCGGCTGGCACGCCTCTCGCCTCCAGTTCCGCCCGCGCCTCCTCGGTGGTCTTGCCGCGCATCAGGGCCTCGGTCTGCGCGAAGAAATTGGAAACCAAGGTGGCGTGGTGTGCGCCTAGTTGGTGGTGGCTTTGCGCGGCGACGAGGAAGTCGCAGGGAACCAGCTTGCTGCTTTGGTGGATCAACTGGTAGAAGGCATGCTGGCCGTTGGTGCCGGACTGGCCGAAAATCACCGGGCCGGTGTCATAATCCAGCCGCTTGCCTTCCACGTCCACGCTCTTGCCGTTGCTTTCCATGTCCAATTGTTGGAGATGGTCGGCCAGATAATCCAAATACTGGTCATAAGGCAGGACGGCATGGGTTTGCGCGGCGAAGAAATTGTTATGCCAGATCCCCAACAGCCCCATGATGACGGGAATGTTGCGCTCCAAGGGTTCGTTGCGGAAATGCTGGTCCACCTTGTGCGCCCCGGCCAAAAGCGCCTCGAAGTTGTCCATGCCGACGGCGACGGCGATGGGCAGGCCGATGGCCGACCACAGCGAATAACGCCCGCCCACCCAATCCCAGAATTCAAACATATTGTGCGTGTCGATGCCGAAGTCCTCCACCTTTTCCGCGTTGGTGGAGACGGCGACGAAATGTTTGGCGATGGCGTCTTTGTCTTGTCCTGCGGCGAGGAACCACTCCCGCGCCGACAAGGCATTCGCCATGGTTTCCAGGGTGGTGAAGGTCTTCGAGGCGAGGATGAACAGCGTGGTTTCCCGGTCCAGGTTTTTGACCGTCTCCACCAAATCGGAGGCGTCCACATTGGAGACAAAATGCACTTTCAACTCTGGCCGGCCATACGGCGTCAGCGCCTTGACCACCATCTTCGGCCCCAGGTCGGAGCCGCCGATGCCGATATTGATGACATCGGTGATCGGTCTGCCGGTGTAGCCGCGCCATTCCTGCGAGCGTATCGCCTCGCTGAAATGCCGCATCTTGTGCAAAACCCGGTTCACACCGGGCATGACATCCTCGCCATCGACCAGCACCGGCTGGTTGGAGCGGTTGCGCAGCGCGGTGTGCAGCACGGCGCGGTCTTCGCTGTTGTTGATTTTCTCTCCCCGGAACATGGCCTCGATCTTGGCCGGGAGATTGGCTTGGCGGGCCAAGTCGAACAAATGGCCCAAGGTGGTGTCGGTGATGCGGTTTTTGGAGTAGTCGAAGAGGATGTCATCGAACCGCAGCGAATAGCGCTCAAAGCGCTGCGGGTCGGAGTCGAACAAATCCCGCAGGTGCAGGCGGGCCATTTCCCATTGATGTTCTTGCAAGACTTGCCACGCCGGAAGTTGGGAGCACCGAGACATGATGTGGTTCCTATTGGTCGCCGTTGAAGGTGTGGCCGGCTTGCCCGGCCTTTTTTGCAGACAATGCTACTACAGGCGCACAGGCGAATAAACGGCGGCGGCGGGAATTATCGCGTTTTGCCTGGGGGCGGGCGGCTGCGCGGTTTCGGGGCGGCGGGGCGGCGAGTTTGCACCAC
>CAZOTR010000077.1:0-18437 GCA_964582755.1 uncultured Methylococcaceae bacterium
CGCCGTCAAGGGAATGGTCGAACACCTGCGCAGGTCTTGGGAGCCGAGAATGCGCAAGGCGATCATCGCCCATTACCAGGAAGGCGGCGAAGGTTTAAGCGAGCTGGCAAAAGACGCGGTCAAGCAATTGACCGCCTCCTGAACACATCAACAAGGGCCCCCGGCCATGCATAGCGAAAATCTGGTCAAAATGGCCAACGACATCAGCCACTTTTTCCAAAGCGACCCCGACCACGCCAGCGCCGTGCGCGGCATGGTGGACCATCTGCGCCGGTTCTGGGACCCGCGCATGCGCAAGGCCATCATTGCCCACTGCCGCGCAGGCGGCGAGGGCTTGACTGACTTGGCGAATGAAGCCGTCAAGAAGCTGGCGGCGGAACACGATTCCCTGGCGGGCGTGGGGGACGGCTAGTGGCGGCCCCGACGCGCCTGACCCTGCTGCGCCCCGACGACTGGCACTTGCACTTGCGCGACGGCGCGGGCTTGGCCAGCGTCGTGGGGCACAGCGCCCGCCAGTTCGCCCGCGCCATCGTCATGCCCAACTTGAAGCCGCCCGTCACCACGGTGGACGCGGCCTTGGCTTATCGCCAACGCATCCTGCAAGCCTTGCCGGCAGGGGTGGAATTCGAGCCACTGATGACGCTGTACCTGACCGAGGCCACCACGCGGGTCGAAGTCGCCAGGGCCGCGTCCGACCCGCATGTCCATGCCTTCAAGCTGTACCCGGCAGGGGCGACGACAAATTCCGACGCCGGCGTGGCCAGCCTGGAGCGGATTTATCCGGTGTTGGAGGCGATGGAACAACACGATGTGCCGCTACTGGTCCATGGCGAGGCGGTGGATCCCGGCATCGACATCTTCGACCGCGAGCGAGTGTTCATCGAGCGGGAATTGGAACCGATCACGCGGCGCTTTGCCGGGTTGCGGGTGGTGCTGGAACACGCGACGACCGCCGACGCGGTGCGCTTTGTGCGCGAGTCCGGGCCGAACGTGGCGGCGACGCTGACCGCCCACCATCTGCTGTACAACCGCAACGCGCTGCTGGCCGGCGGCATCCGCCCGCATTTTTACTGCCTGCCAGTATTGAAGCGGGAAAGCCACCGGCAAGCCTTGGTCGAGGCGGCTACCAGCGGGGAGGCGAAGTTTTTCCTAGGCACCGACAGCGCCCCCCACCCGCAAAACCAGAAGGAATCGGCTTGTGGTTGCGCCGGCTGTTACACAGGCTTCGCGGCCATCGAACTCTACGCCGAAGCCTTCGAGGCGGCTGGCAAGCTGGAGAATCTGGAAAAATTCGCCAGCCACAACGGCGCGGATTTTTACCGCCTGCCCAGGAACCAAGGCACCATCACCCTGGAAAAAACCGCCTGGGAAGTTCCCAACCGGCTCCCGTTTGGCGGGGAACAACTAGTGCCGCTGCGGGCCGGGGAAAGCGTCGGCTGGAGATTGCTGCAACCCGCAGCGTAAGCTTAAATCCTAAGACGCCACATCCGGCTTGCCATGCGCCAACAAAAAACCCGCAGCAAGCTGCGGGTTTTCGGGGCTGCGGGCAGCGGCGGCCTACTGCTCTTTGGCCGGCTTGCCGTCCAAATGTTGCAATTCGTCCAACTCTTTTTCAAAGGCCTCGTCTTCCGCGCTAGGCGGCGGGTTGCCGTCATGGATCTTGTAGTTGCGGTCTTGGAAGTAGGCGTTGCGGATGAATTCGTAACGGTCAACCGAGGCTTGGTCCACGATCTTGGTGGCGCTCAACAAGTCCGCGCGCGTGTCGATGGTCTTCAAGGTGCCGGTGCCATAGGCGATGGCCGTCGGGTTTATCCAGTTGATGGGGTTGGCGGCGGTCTCGCCCACCAAGCCGACCACGCCGCGCGGCGTGCTGGGGCCGATCAAGGGTATGACTAAGTACGGACCCGAAGGAACACCCCAGACCCCCAGGGTCTGGTCCAGATCCTCGTTGTGCTTGGGCAGGTCGAAGCTGCTTGCCACGTCCACCAAGCCGCCGAGTCCCGCCGTGCTGTTAATCAGCAGCCGCCCGGTGTCCATGCCGGTCTGGGCGAGCTTGAACTGGAGCAGATCGTTAGCCACCACGCCAATGTCATCGACATTGCTGAAGAAATTGGTGACGCCACGGTCGACAAACTCGGGGGCGACCGCTTGGTAGCCTTTGGCGACGGGCTTCATGACATAATCGTCCAGGCTGTCATTGAAGCTCTGCACACTGCGGTTCCAACCTTCCCAAGGGTCGCGGGCATCTTCCTTTGGCGAGGTGGCGCAACCGACTGCACTGAGGGCCAAGCCGGCCAAAATGGCCGCTCTAAGCTTGAAAATGTCAGTGTTTTTCATCATTTTACTGTTCCTGCTTGATTTCCTGGGAATTTCGGTCAGGATTTGTCCAGTGCGCGGAGCTTTCCGCCGCACCCCCAACCTCTCATCGCCCAACGCGGTTTTGAACCATCAAATGCTGTCAAATATAATGGCCCAATCGACTCTAGTCGAGGAAAAATTCACCCGCGCACCCATGAATGCCGAAAAAACTCTGTTCTCCCAGCGCTTTCGCGGCTACTTACCGGTGGTCGTCGATATCGAAACTTCGGGCTTCGACCCCTTGCGCAACGCCTTGCTGGAAATCGCGGCAGTCATCCCCGAAATGGACGCGGGCGGCAGGCTGTCCATCCAGGAAATCCACTCCGCCCATGTGGCCCCCTTCCCAGGGGCGAGGCTGGACGAATCGGCCCTGGCCTTCAACAAAATTGACCCTTTCCATCCGTTCCGCTTCGCCTTGGACGAAAAAGAGGCTCTGCACAAAATCTTCCATCCCGTCCGCGCCGCCATCAAACGCAACGGCTGCACCCGCGCCATCCTGGTCGGCCACAATCCCGCCTTCGACATCGGCTTTCTCAACGCCGCCGTGGCGCGCACGGGAATCAAGAAAAACCCGTTCCATCCGTTCAGCACCTTCGACACCGCCACCTTGAGCGGTCTGGCCTACGGCCAGACCGTGCTGGCCAAGGCCGCCCAGGCGGCGGGGCTGGCCTGGGACCACCAGGAGGCCCACTCGGCGGCCTATGACGCGGAGCAAACCGCGCTACTGTTCTGCGGCATTGTCAACCGCTGGGGCGAGTTGGTGTCGGCCTGCGCGCAGAAATAAACGCCGGGCTTACGCGGTTTGCGAGGGCTTCAGCAATTCTTGCAGTTCGCCGTTTTGGAACAGTTCTAGCATGATGTCTGACCCGCCCACCAGCTCGCCCTTGACGAACAACTGCGGAAACGTCGGCCAGTTGGAATAAACCTTCAGGTTTTCGCGGACCTCGGGATCCTCGAAAACGTTGACATAGGCGAACTCCACGCCGCAACGCTCCAGGATCTGCACGGCCCTGCCCGAGAAGCCGCATTGCGGGAAATCGGGGGTGCCTTTCATGTACAACAGGACAGGGTGGGATTCGACTTGGCTCTTGATGCGTTCGATGGGATCCATAAGCTTGCTCTCGATGGTTGGATTGAAAAACCCAGTAAATTTATCAGAAATCACCGCGCAATTTAAGCCGCCTATCGCGCAAGCGGCATGGGAATCGCCGGAAAGCGGGCCGGCATCTTGTGCGCCGGGGGTTTTTGCATATAATTTCACCCTTCATTTTTCCGGGCAGTCCCAAGGACTGCCTTTTGTTTTTCGGGAGCCTCCATGACCAGCCATGTAATGCCGACCTATGCCAGACTGCCCGTCAGCTTCGAGCGGGGCGAAGGAGCCTGGCTTTGGGACAGCCAAGGCAAACGCTACCTGGACGCCGTGTCCGGGATCAGCGTGTGCAACTTGGGCCACGCGCACCCCAAGGTGACGGCGGCCATCGTCGCGCAGGCCGGGAAGTTGCTGCACACCTCCAACCTTTACCGGGTCGCCAACCAGGAAGCCCTGGCCGACGCGCTGGCCGACGCGACCGGCATGGACAATGCCTTTTTCTGCAACTCCGGCGCGGAAGCCAACGAGGCGGCGATCAAGCTTGCCCGCAAACACGGCCATGCTAAAGGGATAGACAAGCCCGCCGTTGTGGTGATGGAAGGCAGTTTCCATGGTCGCACCCTGGCGACCTTGAGCGCCACCGGCAACCGCAAGGTCCAGGAAGGCTTCGAGCCTTTGGTTGAGGGCTTCGTGCGCGTGCCTTACGACGACAGCGCCGCCGTGTCCGCCGTGGCCGACCCAAACGTGGTTGCCATCCTGGTCGAGCCGGCGCAAGGCGAAGGCGGGGTGCGCATTCCCGCCCCCGCCTATCTCAAGCGCTTGCGCGAAATCTGCGACCAGCGCGACTGGCTGTTGATGCTGGACGAGGTGCAGACCGGCATGGGCCGCACCGGCAGCTTGTTCGCGTTCCAGCAGGCCGGCATCGTCCCCGATGTCGTGACCGTCGCCAAGGCGCTGGGCAACGGCGTCCCCATCGGCGCTTGCCTGGCTTGGGGCAAGGCGGCGGAGGTGTTGACGGCGGGCAAGCATGGCTCCACCTTCGGCGGCAATCCGCTGGCCTGCGCCGCCGCCCTGGCCGTCATGCAGACCTTGCGCGAGGAAAACCTTCCCGAACGCGCCCGTGCCTTAGGTTCCGCCATCGCGGAAAGCCTGCGCGGCGCTTTCGCCGACAACCCCCATGTGGTCGAGGTGCGCAACCTCGGGATGATGATCGGCGTCCAACTGGACCAGCCCTGCGGCGCCTTGGTGTCCATGGCCCTGGAGCAGGGCCTGCTCATCAATGTCACCGCCGACACCACCATCCGCCTGTTGCCGCCGTTAATCCTCAGCGACGAGGACGCCCTGAGTCTCACCGGACAACTGGCGGCGCTCGTCAACGCCCACACCCAACAGCATAATTAGAAGCTGCGCTTATGAATCCGCGTCATTTTGTCACTTTCATGGATCTGAGCGGGGACGAGATCCGCGCCCTGATCCGCCGCGCCGGCGAACTCAAGCGGCTAGACACCGTCTACGAACCGCTGAAAAACAAGGTGCTGGGGATGATCTTTGAAAAATCCTCAACCCGCACCCGGGTTTCCTTCGAGGCCGGCATGATCCAATTCGGCGGCGGGGCGATTTTTTTGTCCCCCCGCGACAGCCAACTCGGGCGCGGCGAACCGGTGGAAGACAGCGCCAAGGTGCTTTCCCGCATGGTCGATTGCCTCATGCTGCGCACCCACAGCCACCGCACGGTGGAGATTTTCGCCGAACATTCCAAGGTGCCGGTCATCAACGGCCTCACCGACCGCTTCCACCCCTGCCAAGTGCTGGCCGACATGCAGACTTGGTTCGAGCGGCGCGGCGACATCGCGGGCAAGACCGTGGCTTGGATCGGCGACGGCAACAACATGTGCCAGACCTACATCCACGCCGCCCGGCAACTGGATTTCAACTTGAAAATCGCCTGCCCGGAAGGCTACGAGCCGGAGGCGGAACTGCTGGCGGAAGCCGGCGGGCGGGTGCAACTGACCCGCGATGTCCGCCAAGCCGCCCAGGGCGCGGATCTGGTGGTGACCGACGTGTGGGCCAGCATGGGCCAGGAGCAAGAGCAGGCGCTGCGGGCCGAAGCCTTCGTCGGCTACCAAGTGGATGCCGGACTCATGGCCCTGGCCGCCCCCGACGCCTTGTTCATGCACTGCCTGCCCGCCCATCGCGGCGAGGAAGTTTCCGCCGAAGTCATGGACGGCCTGCAAAGCGTGGTCTGGGACGAGGCGGAAAACCGCCTCCATGCGCAAAAAGCCCTGCTTGAATTCCTGCTGGCCGGCGTCTAATCCCCGCCGCAAACGGTGTGCCACCCGCGATTGGGTTAATCGCGGGCGGCTTTATTGGTAGAATGCTCCCAAAACCAACCGCCCCTGGGAAAACAACTTGAAAAAAAGCCTTTTGGCCGTTCTGCTGCTCTTGCCGTGCCTGGACGCCGGCGCGGGTAGTCCGGGCTGGATCACCGACAAACTTGAAGTGCAGTTGCGCTCGGGGGCGGGCAACCAATACAGGGTCGTCAAATCGGTGTTGTCCGGCACCGAACTCACCGTCGCCGATGGCAGCGAAACCAATGGCTACACCCGCGTGACGCTGGGAACCGGCGAGGAAGGCTGGGTCGCCACCCGCTACCTGAGCCTCGCGCCCGTCGCCCAGGCGGACCGGGAGGAAAACTCGAAAAAACTGGCCGCCTTGCGCGAGGAGAACCAAAAGCTCAAAAGCGAGTTGGCGGCTTTGCAATCCGGCAAGGAAAGCGCCGAAAAATCCAGCCAAGAGTTGAACGCGGAAACCGCGCGCTTGAACAGCGAGGTCACCGCCATACGGCAAGCCTCGGCTAACGTATTGCAGATCCAAAACGAACGCGACCAACTGACGCAGGAAAAAGTCACCCTGGAAAGCGAACTTGAAACCCTCAAACGCGAAAAGCAGGCTATGGACGCCAGCAACAAGCAGGATTGGTTCATGATTGGCGCGGGCGTCCTGTTCGGCGGCATAGTCCTCGGCCTGATCCTGCCCCGCCTGAGCTGGCGCAAGAAAAGCAGTTGGGATTCGTTCTAAAGCAACACCCCCCATGACCTTCAGGCTTGGTGTCGGCAGGAATCCCGCCGGCCCCGCGACCTGGAAAGGGGGCCATCCAAACAAGATTCAAGCCCCGGAGCCTTAAGCACATCATGAGCGACAACAAAACCCGCCGATTTTCCTCCCTCGTCGTCGATGGCATGGAGCGCGCGCCCAGCCGCGCCATGCTGTACCCGGTCGGCTTCACCGACGCCGACTTCGGCAAGCCGCAGGTTGGCATTGCCTCGACCTGGAGCATGGTCACCCCCTGCAACATGCACATCAACCAGTTGGCGGACGACGCGGCGCGTGGCGTGGACGGCAATGGCGGCAAGGCGGTCATCTTCAACACCATCACCATCTCCGACGGCATCTCCATGGGCACAGAGGGCATGAAATACTCGCTGGTGTCGCGGGAAGTCATTGCCGACTCCATCGAAACCGTGGTTGGCTGCCAAGGCTTTGACGGGGTGGTCGCCATCGGTGGCTGCGACAAAAACATGCCCGGTTGCCTGATCGGCATCGCCAGGCTCAACCGGCCGGCGGTGTTCGTCTACGGCGGCACGATTTTGTCCGGCTGCCATGGCGAGAAGAAACTGGACATCGTCTCGGTGTTCGAGGCGGTCGGCGCGCGGGCCAACGACAAGATCGACGACGCCGAGCTGCATGCCATCGAGTCCAAAGCCATCCCCGGCCCCGGCTCCTGCGGCGGCATGTACACTGCCAACACCATGGCCTCCGCCATCGAGGCGCTGGGCATGAGCCTGCCCGGCAGTTCCGCCCAAGCCGCCATCTCCGCCGACAAAAAGCTAGACTGCGAACGGGCCGGCGCGCAGGTGCTGAAGCTGCTGGAACTGGACATCAAGCCCCGCGACATCATGACCCAGCCGGCCTTCGAGAACGCCATCACGGTCGTCATTGCCTTGGGCGGCTCGACCAACGCGGTGCTGCACCTGTTGGCCATGGCCCACGCCGTCGGCGTGGATCTGGACTTGGACGACTTCACCCGCGTCGGCCAGCGGGTTCCGATGCTGGCGGACCTCAAGCCCAGCGGCAAGCATTCCATGGCCGAACTGGTCGAAATCGGCGGCATCCAACCCTTGATGAAGGAATTGCTGAAGGCCGGGCTGTTGCACGGCGACTGCCTCACCGTCACCGGCAAGACCCTGGCGGAGAATCTGGCGGAAGCGCCGGACTACCCGGCGGGCCAGGAGATCATCAAGCCCTTGGACCGTCCGATCAAGAAAGACAGCCACTTGGTCATCTTGCGCGGCAACCTCGCCCCCGCAGGCGCGGTGGCGAAGATCACCGGCAAGGAAGGGCTGGTCTTCACCGGCACTGCCAAAGTGTTCGACTGCGAGGAACTGGCCTTGCAGGCCATCCTCGACGGCACGGTGGTGAAAGGCGATGTCATCGTCATCCGCTATGAAGGCCCGAAAGGCGGTCCCGGCATGAGGGAGATGCTCTCCCCCACCTCCGCTGTGATGGGCAAAGGCTTGGGCCAGTCGGTGGCGCTCATCACCGACGGCCGCTTCTCCGGCGGCACCCACGGCTTCGTGGTCGGCCACATCACGCCGGAAGCCTATGTCGGCGGCCCCTTGGCGATTGTGGAAAACGGCGACACCGTCACCATCGACGCCGAAAGCCGCACGCTCACCCTGCAAGTGGCCGAAGAGGAAATCAGCCGGCGGCTTGGACAATGGCAACAACCCCAACGGCGGTATGGCAGGGGGGTGCTGGCCAAATACGCCAAGCTAGTCAGCTCGGCTTCCGAAGGCGCGGTCACCGACAAATACCTGGATTGACGCCCCATGGGACGCTACCGGGGCAATCAGATGCCGGGCGCCCAGTGGGTCTGACATGGGCGAACGGCCGGCCGAGACATGGGAGGAGCAAGGGAATGCCAAGCCTGCCAGCCGGTTTCTCAGCCTGCGCTGGAAACTGTTAAGCTCGCTCGTCCTGCTTTCCTTCGTCAGCTTCGCCCTGCTCTCCCAATTTTTCCGGCTGTATCTGTTGGAGCGCTCCGAGGACGCGCGCCACGCCGCCCTGCCCTTGTATTCCCGCCAAATCAACGGGCTGATCCGCCAGGAGCGCCGCCACCTGGAACAGGTGGCGATGACCTTGCCCACCCTCTCCGGCACCCGCGCCCCGCTGGCCAAAAAAAACCAGCGGGAGTTCAAGCGCCGGTTTGACGAATTTTGGGCCACCTTCCAACTCGACATGGGACTGGAGGACGCCTATTACTTCGACAGCGAAGGCAAGGAACTGGCGGCCTGGGGCAGCGGCTCCACACCACCGCAAGCGGTCAACAGCGAGGCTTGGCAAAAGGCCACCCAGGATACCTCGCGCCTGGAGTCGCCGAGCAGCTTCGTTTCCTGTGTGGAAACCTGCCGTGTCTATGCCCTCGCCCCGGTCTTGGTCAACGGCCATTTGACCGGCCAATTCGCCGTCGGCACCTCCCTCGCGGAAATGGTGCTGGCTTTCCGCAACACGTCCAACGCCGACATCGCCGTCATCACCCCCGCCGCGCCCGGCGACGCTTCCGGCGGCTTGCAAGCCCGCTGGGGCGTGCGTGTCCAGGCCACGTCCAACCCCCAGGTCACCCAGGAAGTCCTCAACCAAGCGAGCGCCCAGTTCGGCCTGCCGGGCTTTCTGGGGCACACGCACCTGTTGGAGACCTCTGGAAAGACTTACGAAGTGGCCGAGATTGCCCTGGCCGAGGACAGCAAGGCGCAAGGCATGCGCATCCTGTTGCTCAAGGACATTAGCCGCGACCTCGCCCAGGCCAGGGAAACCGCCTTGAGCGCGTTGCTGGTGAGCCTGGCGGGGGCCGGCCTGTCGCTAGCCCTGCTCTATGTGCTGCTCGGCAAATCGCTGAACCGGCTGCTGCGCACGGCCCAAGCCATACCCCTGCTGGGCCGGGGTGCCTTCGCCGAATTGCGCAAGGCGGTCAACCCGCGTCAGAAGGCCCACCTGCATGACGAGATAGACATGCTCGGCAGCACGGCGATCATGCTGTCCTGGCGCCTGCAATCCCTGGAAGCCGAGGTGGAGGAGCGCACCCGTTCGCTGCAAACCGCCCTCGGCGAGGTTTACAAAAAAAGCGCCTTCGTCAGCAGCCTGCTAGACCATGCCCAGGTCGTCATCGTCACCCATGGCGAGGCCGGGGGCATCATTTCCATCAACCGCTACGGACGCGAACTGACCGGCTTCAACGAAGCGGAATTGCGCGACACCCCGCTGCCCGGCTCCCCCCTCTTGCTCAACCCGCCCAGCAACCTGGGCGAGCGCCTGCGCGAACTCGCCGCGGGCAAGATCGAGCATCTGCGCCACGAAGCGAGCTTGCGCTGCTTCGACGCCAGCCAGCGCGACATCTCCTGGGTGCATACGCGGCTGAGTCCGAAGCCCGGCGACCCCATCACCCTCCTCGCCGTCGGCCTGGACATCAGCGAACGCAAGCAAAACGAGGCCCGCCTGGCCTATCTGGCGGACCATGACCCGTTGACCGGCTGCTACAACCGCCGCCGCTTCGTGGCCGACATGGAACGCATGCTGCTGTCCGCGCACGACGCCTCGCGGCGGGGCTGCCTGCTGTTCATCGACCTGGACCGCTTCAAATTCCTCAACGACACCAGCGGCCACCATGCCGGAGACAGCCTGCTGTTGCTGGTCACCGACGAGTTGCGCAAGCTGATCCGGCCCTACGACATCCTGGGACGGCTGGGCGGCGACGAGTTCGCCATCGGCATGTTGGACTGCGACGAGTCCACGGCCATCGCCACCGCCGAGAAAGTCAACGCCCAGCTTGCCGCCATCTCCCACCCCGGCCTGGGGATCAAGCACCCAATCACGGCAAGCATCGGCATCGCCTTGTTTCCGAACGGGGGGTTCGGCGTCCGCGACTTGCTGGTCCATGCCGACATCGCCATGTACCAGGCCAAGGACAAGGGCCGCAACGGCTGGCACATCTTCTCGCCCGACGAGAAGGCCAGGGAGCGGCTGCACGAGTGGCTGGTCTGGGAGGAACGCATCAAGCGCAGCATGGCGGAGAACACCTTCGAACTGCATTTCCAGCCGGTCATGCTGCTCTCCCAGAACACCATCGCGCATTTCGAGATCCTCTTGCGCCTGCGCATGCCCGACGGCACCGTCGCCACCCCGGTCGAATTGCTGGACATCGCCGAGCGCAGCAATTTGATCAGGGATCTGGATCTCTGGGTGGTGCGCAAGGCCATCGCCTATGTGGCCGGCCTGCCCAGGGAAATGGACGGCACCACTTTCACGGTCAACCTGTCCGGCGTCAGCATCGGCGACAAAACCCTTTTGCACAACCTGAAGAGCCTGTTCGAGACCACCGACATCGACCCGCGCAGGATCATCTTCGAGATCACCGAAACCGCCGCGGTGGCCGACCTCTCCCGCGCCCGCGAGTTCGTCAACGCCGTCAAGTCCATTGGCTGCTGCTTCGCGCTGGACGATTTCGGCAGCGGATTTTCTTCCTTTTATTATCTCAAGCACTTCCCGGTCGATTACGTCAAAATCGACGGCTCGTTCATTTTCAATCTCGCGGACAGCCTGGACGACCAGATCCTAGTCCGCGCCATGGTCGATATCGCCAAGGCCTACAACAAGAAGAGCGTGGCTGAATTCGTCGAAAACGAAAGCACCCTCAAAATCTTGCAAAACTATGGCGTGGACTATGTGCAAGGCTATTACATCGGGAAGCCGGCCCCCCATCTATGCACCGTGCCGGACTACTTGAACAGCAACAAGGCTTTTTGCGCCGTGGAGGCTATCCCCCAGGACAAAGGTATCAGAACGTAACTCCAAAATAGAACCAACAACGCCCGTTCTTTCGACAACAAGGACGCCTTGCCGCCGGACGGGGTTTTTCGCGGCGGCGCGGCATCTGCCTTTTGCGGATAAGGCGCTTGGTAGTTTTGTGGGGTTTGCCGTGGTGGCCTGTTGCGTTTGCCCATGGAGGCGGCTCCTGTCGGAAGTGTTGGCTGGTTTTGATGGCGGTGAAAACCGCATGCCGGCCAAAGCCGCGCAAGCTTTGAGGCCGCGCGGGGGTTTAGGACGTTTTCATAGCGAGTGTGGATGGCGAATTTATTCGTCCATGCGACGCGCCGAAGGCGAATAAATTCGCCCCTACACTGTAATCCTCTAGCCTTGCAGTGGGTCGTCAACCTCGTCATGCCGCATGTAATGCCTCTCCCGCACCTCGTGCATCAACAAGTTGCAGACGAAACCCAAGGCCAGCAAACCGGCCATGATGTAAAGCGTGGACGTGTAGGCTTCCGCCTTGGCCACGCCGAGGCCAATTTGATATTCGCGGATATAGTTGACCAAGACCGGACCCAACACCCCGGCGGTGGACCAAGCCGTCAGCAAGCGTCCGTGGATGCCGCCGACGTAACGGGTGCCGAACACATCGGCAAGATAGGCGGGTATCGCGGCGAAACCACCGCCATACATGCTGAGTATCACCGCCGTGGCGGCAATGAACAAGGCCATGTCGCCCTCGTGCGCCAAAGTCGGCAACATGGAATACAGGAAGGCGCCCAAGGTGAAATAGACGAAATAGGTGTTTTTCCGCCCCAGATAATCGGAGGCGGTGGACCAGAAAAACCGCCCGCCCATGTTGAACAAACTGAGCAGGCCGACAAAACCCGCCGCCGCCTCCGCCGTGATGCGGCCCTTGAACATCTCCTGGATCAACACCGAAGCCTGCCCCAAGATGCCAATGCCCGCCGTGACGTTCAGGCAGAGGATGGCCCACAACAAATAAAACTGCGGAGTTTTCAGCGCCTGGTCGATATGGACATGGCGGTGCGTCACCATCCTGCCCGTTTCCACCTTAGGCGTCCAGCCCGCCGGCCTCCAGTCCTGCGGCGGCAGCCGGATTGCGAAAGCGCCGATCAACATGGAGACGGAATAGACCGCCCCCATCGCCAAAAAGCTTTGCGCCACGCCGACCGAGGCCCCGCTCTTGAACTGGTTCATCAGCGCCACGCCAAGAGGAGCTCCGATCATCGCACCGCCGCCGAAACCCATGATCGCCAAGCCGGTGGCCATGCCCCGGCGGTCCGGGAACCATTTCAGCAGCGTGGACACCGGCGAGACATAGCCCAGCCCCAAGCCGCAGCCGCCCAGCACCCCGTAGCCAAGATACAGCAAGGTGATTTGGTGCAGCCAAACGCCCAAGGAGGAAAGGAAAAAGCCGCCGCCAAAGCAACAAGCCGCCCAAAACATGGTCCGCCTGGGGCCGACCTTTTCCAGCCAACTCCCGCCAAACGCGGCGGAAAGCCCCAGAAACACGATCCCCAAGCTGTAAATCCAACCCACCGAGGAAAGTTTCCAGTCGTCGGGCGTGGCGGCGGAAACGCCGAGCACACGGGTCAACGGCTCGTTGAAAACGCTGAAAGCGTAGACCTGGCCGATACACAGGTGTACGGAAAGCGCCGCCGGCGGGATTAGCCAACGGTTGTAATCCGGCGGGGCGATGGTGCGGTCTTTGTTCAGGAAATCCATAGACGCAGCCTATTAACAAGCATCGGGCGGGTGGATGGGGAAGCGATGGGGATGATAAATCTTTTGGGGGGCGTGATCAAAAACAAACTAGCGGCATAGCGGACAGGCAGGAATAGCGCACCGCAAAGCCCACGGCACTTGCGCCGTAGCATAGAATGGGGGAAGCGGGGGGTGTCTAATTACTTGGGGTGTGGGCGGAATACAGGACGTCCGGCTTGGCCAGGATTGTATAACTATTGCCGCGATACCTGGCAAACCGCAGGCTCGAAATAGAAAAAGCCTTGTCGCAGGAAGCGGACATGGGCAAATTGTTATTCTTTGCTGGCCCAAGTCCCACAATCTTCCCGCAACAAGGCTTCTGACTCTCAATTCCTCCCGGCGGCTGTTTTTGTTTTTTTAACTGCCTCCAGGCATCTTAAGGTTTAAGATGCCTTCGCCGCCTGTATTTCTCTTACTTGGCCTTGCTGATCTGCTTTTCCACTTCGGCCTTCAGCTGGTTCTGCGCTTCGCCGGCACCGCTGACTTCCATCTCTCTCGACTTCAACATGAGCACCAGAACGATCGTGACAACGATCAGGCCGCCGATGTAGAGCCAAAAATTATCTTTTTCGTTTTCCATCTCAGTTACCTCAAAATAAAATGATTAAAAGACGACACCGCGAGGGCGTCAACGATAAGGGTGTGGCGGTGTTTTGCCGACCGCCAAGCCTGTCGGAACTACGTGACTGAAAGCACATCTCCGTCAGTGGGAGCCATTTTAATTTCGTGAACAGTCTAATTCAACAAATTTCACGAAATTTTTGATCAGGATCAACAAACCCTCCGTCCGGCTATGCTAGAGCGTCCCGCCCCCAGCTTGGAAAATTTTGCCTCCGCCCTCGGCGAGACACTGCGCCCACCGCTTTTACTTGCTTAAAATACAATTAGTTAAGAACGATCAAGCAAAAATCGGCCAGACGAATTTCACGCCGATGAGCATCAACACCGAAGCCAGCAAGGGGCGCAGAAAATGTTCAGGAATCTTCGCGCTCAAATGGCTGCCGACCCAGATGCCTGGCAACGAACCGACCAACAGGCTGCCGAGCAGGACGAAATCGACGTTGCCCAGGTGCAAATGTCCAAGGCCCGCAACGGCCGTCAACGGGATGGCGTGGGCCAGGTCGGTGCCGACGACGCGGACAGCGGGCAGGCGCGGATAGAGGAAAAACAGCGCGACCGTGCCCAACGCGCCCGCCCCCACGGAGGACAGGGTGACCAACGTCCCCAGGATCAGCCCGGTCAGAATCGTGGCGGGAGCCTGGAAGCGATGGAACCGGCCCGGGTCGTGGGTGTCGGTGCCCAGCGCGGCCCGTTTCAAGCGATTGCGGAAAAACAAGGCAAAGGAGGTCAAGATCAAAGCCACGCCCAGCGCGTTGCCCATGACGGTGGCCAGCGTCTGGCGGGGAACGTCGAAATATTCCAGCCCGAAGATCACCGCCACCGCCGCCGGCAAGCTGCCCATGCACAACAAACCGACGATCCTCCACTCTACCGAAGCGTGGGTGCGATGATGCACGACCACCCCGCCACTCTTGGTGATCGCGGCGAACAGCAAGTCGGTGCCGACGGCGGTGGTTGGGGCGAAGCCGAATAGAAACACCAGCAAGGGCGTCATCAACGAGCCGCCACCCACGCCGGTGAGCCCGACCAACAATCCCACCGACAGGCCGGATACAATGTATGCGAAATCCATGAAGCCCCTTAAATTTTGGCTATTGGGAAATAGCCGGAAATTATAACGGCTAGCCGGATTCGCAATGCATCCATAAAGCTATAAGCTTATGCGATAGCGAAGACTTCCAGCCCGGCGGATCACAAATCCCCTATAAAAACAAAGAATAAAGAGGAAAAAAGAGATGATGACGGCGGCATTATTGATCCTGGGCACGGCCCTGCTGGTGGCGGGCGCCGAGCTCCTGGTGCGCGGGGCATCCAAGCTGGCTGGCGCGGCCGGCATTTCGCCCCTGGTGGTGGGGCTGACCGTGGTGGCTTTCGGCACCAGCGCGCCGGAATTGGCGGTCAGCACCTACGCCGCCTTCACCGGCGAGGCCGACATCGCCGTCGGCAACGTGGTGGGCAGCAACATTTTCAACATCCTGTTCATCATCGGGCTGTCCGCCATGATCACCCCCTTGGTGGTGGCCCAACAATTGATCCGCCTCGACGTTCCGATCATGGTCGGCGTCTCCATCCTGCTGCCCATCCTAGGCATGGACGGCAAGATCGGCCGCCTCGACGGACTGCTGCTGTTTTCCCTGGTCGCCGCCTACACGGTGTTCCTCATCCGGCAAAGCCGCCAGGAAGGCCGGGCGGTGCGGGAAGAATACGAGTGCGAATTCGGGGTGGGCGAGGCGGAAAAAACGCCGCGCGCCTGGAAAATCGACTTAGGGCTAGTGGCCGGCGGCGTGTTCATGCTGGTGTTGGGGTCGCGCTGGCTGGTGGATGGCGCGGTGCGGGTGGCGGTGGACTTGGGGGTCAGCGAACTGGTGATCGGCCTCACCGTCATCGCCGTCGGCACATCCCTGCCGGAAGTGGCAACCTCCGTGGTGGCCAGCCTGCGCGGCGAACGCGACATCGCCGTGGGCAACGTGGTCGGCAGCAACATCTTCAACATCCTCGCCGTGGTCGGCCTGTCCGGCTTGGCTTCGCCGCAGGGCGTTCCGGTCTCCGTGGAAGCCTTGCGCTTCGACATCCCCGTCATGATCATGGTGGCCCTGGCCACCGCGCCGGCGTTCCTGAGCGGGCTGGTCATCCAACGCTGGGAGGGATTCCTGTTCCTGGCCTATTATCTGGCCTATCTGGCCCACCTGGTGCTCGCGGCGGCGGGCCATGCCGCCCTGCCCAACTTGGACGGCCTGGTGCTGTCCTTGATGGTTCCCCTCACCGCCCTGGCCGTGTTGGTTTTCCACCAACAGAAGGCGGACGGGGGAAAGTAGCCCGCACAGCCAGGAGGTCGGATGCTCGTCTACCTGCTCAAGCTCGCCCTAAGCCTGGCCGTCATCCTGGCCTCGGCGGAGGCCGCCAAACGCTTCCCCACGCTGGGGGCGTTCATCGTCGCCCTGCCCTTGGTCTCCATCCTGTCCATGACCTGGCTGTACTGGGACACGAAGGACGCGGCCAAGGTCAGCGCCTACGCCCGCGAAATCTTTTTCCTCGTCCCCGTGTCCTTGTTGTTTTTCCTGCCATTCCTGTTCGAGCCGCGTAGCCACTGGCCGTACTGGCTGAATTTTGGCCTAGGCTTGCTGGCCATGGCGGCGGGCTTCGCCGCGCTGGGGCTTTGGCGCAACCATTAGCAATTGTAGGGCGGGCTTCAGCCCGCCAAAAGCGGCCTTAAAGACAGCCCTACAACTCAGATCACCTTGGAATAGCGAACCTTGCCGTCCTCCTCGGCGTTCAGGTAACGGTCGAACACCATGCAGATGTTGCGGATCAACAGCCGCCCGGCCGGCAGCACCCGCAAGCCTTGCCGGTCCAAGCTCAACAAACCGTCGTCGCGCATGGCCTCCAAAGCCTTCCACTCGGAAGCGAAATACCCCCAGAAGTCGATGCCATGGCGGGCCTCAAACTCGGCGGGCCGCAACTCGAAATGGCAGATAAGCTGGTTGATGACCTCGCGGCGCAGACGGTCGTCCACCGTCAGCCCGACGCCCCGGAACACCGCCAGCCCCTCGCTCTCGATGCGCTCCTGATAACGCTCCAAATCGCGCTCGTTCTGGCTGTAACTGTCGCCGACCCGGCCTATGGCGCTCACCCCCAACCCGATAATGTCGCAATCGCCATGGGTGGCATAGCCCTGGAAATTGCGCGACAGCTTGCCCTCGCGCTGCGCAACCGCCAACTCGTCGCCGGGCTTGGCGAAATGGTCCATGCCGATGTAAACATAACCCGCCTGGGTCAGCCGCTCGATGGCATGGCGCAAGATCAGCAGCTTCTCCTCCGGCAGGGGCAAGGTGCTTTCGTCGATCTGCTTTTGCACCTTGAACAAATGCGGCAAATGCGCGTAATTGAACACTGAAATACGATCCGGGCTGGCGTCGATGACCCGCGTCAAGGTCCGGTCGAAGCTCTCCACCGACTGGAACGGCAGGCCGTAGATGAGATCCAGGCTGACCGACTTGAATCCCGTGTCCCGTGCGGCCTTGATGATCCCCAAGGTCTGCTCCTCCGACTGGATGCGGTTGACCGCCTTCTGCACCGTCGGGTCGAAATCCTGCACCCCCAGGCTCAGGCGGTTGAAGCCGATCCCGCGCAGAAACGCTATCCGCCCGGCATCGACCGTGCGCGGGTCGATCTCGATGGAATACTCGCCCTCGTCGTCGTCCCGCAAAGCAAAGTGCCGGCGGGTTTCGTCCATCAAGCGCCGCATCTGCTCCTGGTCCAGGAAAGTCGGCGTGCCGCCGCCCCAATGCAACTGCTCCACCCGTCGGCTTTTGTCGAACAGTCTGCCTTGGCTTGCCAGTTCCAACGACAGGCAATCCAGATAGCGGGCCGTGTGCGCCTGGTTCTTGGTCACGATCTTGTTGCAAGCGCAGTAAAAGCACACCGTCGCGCAGAACGGAATATGCACATACAGCGACAGCGGCGCGGGATGCGGGCCTTCATTCGTGTGGCGGGCATGTTCCAGGTATTGCGGAATGCCGAAGCTGTCCACGAACTGCACGGCGGTGGGGTAAGATGTATACCGCGGCCCCTGCCGGTCATAGCGGCGGATCAGCTCGCGGTCGAAGATCAGGGTTTGTTCATTCATGGGAATATTTCTCCGTCCAAAGTTTGTGGCATTAAACTACGAGTCCTAGATTAGGAAACCACGCTCAAGGCCATGCAAAATTCCACCTTCCCAATCCATCGTAAGAAAATTCCTTACGGTGTTGAAGCAATGTTCAACAACATCAGCATAAATTGGATCTTTTTGATAACTATAGCGTTTTTTCTGTCTATTGGTTACAAGTAAACTATAGGGTTAAAACCACATATTATTGCATATGCTATAATTACAACCATGGAATGAAAATTTCTAGGGCTTGACGGTATGTCACAGAGGAATCTGCCATGAACGCTCACTCAATCGGCTTGCGGCAAAGAATTTTCAGTTACAACCTAACCCATTCGACACGGCAAACCGCCGAAGTTTTCCGTGTCAGCCCGAATACCGTGCAGTGCCTCAAAAAATTATACTACGAGACCGGCGGCTTCGCACTCCGGCCTTGCAACGCGGTGCATGGGCGTGCGGTGTCTCCCGAGGGCGAACTGTATTTGCAGGCGCTGTTGCAAGAACGGCCCGACATGATCTTGCCCAGCATTCACAGACACCCGGCTAAGAGAGTAATCTCACAGCACG
>CAZOTR010000078.1:0-18314 GCA_964582755.1 uncultured Methylococcaceae bacterium
GGCGCTGGCGGAAAAGGGCATCCGGGATTTGATGGAACACCAAAGGCTGGCGTTGTTGGAGGCGGCGAAGCTGTGACTGCGGACAGGGGACGCCGGTAATCACCAAACCGCCGGCGCAAACCCGGCGTCGTTGCGGATTTCCAGATGCCCGCCGCTCTGGCCGATGACATACAAGCCTTTGGAATAGGCGTAACGCGCGACGTTGGCCGGGATAACCATCGCCGCCACCGCGCCCATGACCCGGCAGCCCGCATATTTGGGCAACAGCCGCTTAAGCTTGGCGAGCCGCTCCAAATGCTCGTTGACATCATCCAGCTTTAGGTTGCTTTTGCATTCGACGGCCACCACGTCCGTGTCGTTGACCACCATCAGGTCGATTTCGATGCCCTCGCCGCCGCGCTGCACACTGACATTTTGCTGCACTTCGTGGACGGCTATGCCCCGCTCCCGAAACAAGCGCACTGCGGCGGGGCGCACCGCGTCCTCGATAAAATCGCCCAGCCGGTTGCCGAGCTTGCCAATGCTGGCCGTGACTTCCTTAATCTTGCGGTCGGTTTCGCGTGAGGACTCTTTGATTAAACGCTCGGTTTCTTGGAACTTGCGCTCCGATTCTTGGAATTTACGCTCGGTTTCTTTTTGCGACTGGGCGAGTTCGCGCAGAATCGCCCAAATTTCATCGGCTGCGGTGGACATGGCCGGACTCCTGCTTGGATTCGGTGGAAAGGCATTTTAGCCGGAGGGAGGGTATTTGCTTTCCCGGCCCGCGCCTTGTGCTGGCATGGGAATTGTTTTATGGTTACGGCCACTCCCATTCTTAAGAGCAAGCCCCCCATGCCCATTTCCTTCATCGCCGCCGCGCAGCAATACGCGAAGCCCCTCCTGGACAATCCCAGGAGCAAACGGATCAGCCTCCTCGGACTTTCCTTTTTCTTGTACATCGGCTTTGCCATCCATTGGGGCGTGGCTTTCGCCTTCGCCGCCGCCATCGCCGCGCTGGTCTACGGCATCCAGTCCATCGCCTGGATCAACGCCAAAAGCCCCGGCAACGCGAAAATGGTGGAAATCGCCTCGGCCATCCAGCAGGGCGCGCAGGCGTATTTGAACCGCCAGTACAAGACCATCGCCGTGGTCGGCGTCATCCTGTTTGCCGCCTTGGGGCTGGGGCTGGGCTGGCCGGTGGCCTTTGGCTTCGCCATCGGCGCGGCGCTGTCGGGCGCGGCGGGCTACATCGGCATGAACATCTCCGTGCGCTCCAACTGCCGCACCGCGCAAGCCGCCTACGACGGGCTGGAGGCCGCCTTCCAGGTGGCGTTCCGCGGCGGGGCCATCACCGGCCTGTTGGTCGTGGGGCTGGGGCTGGTCGGCGTGGCGGGCTATTACACCATCTTGCTGGCGCTGGGCGTGCATGAGCCGCTACACGCCCTGGTCGGCTTGGCCTTCGGCGGCTCGCTGATCTCCATCTTCGCAAGGCTAGGCGGCGGCATCTTCACCAAAGGGGCCGACGTGGGCGCGGATTTGGTGGGCAAGGTCGAGGCCGGCATCCCCGAGGACGACCCGCGCAACCCGGCAGTCATCGCCGACAACGTCGGCGACAACGTCGGCGATTGCGCCGGCATGGCGGCGGATTTGTTCGAGACTTACGCCGTGACCCTGGTCGCCACGATGGTGTTGGGTGGCATTTTGACGATGGGCGCGGACATCGCCATCGTCTATCCGCTGATCGTCGGCGGCATCTCCATCATCACGTCCATCGTCGGCACGTATTTCGTCCACATCACCCCCGGCAAGAAGATCATGGGCGCCTTGTACAAGGGCGTGATCGTCTCCGGCGGGCTGGCCGCGCTAATCCTCTACCCGGTCACCGCCTGGATCTTCAAGCATGGCGTGTTCCTCGCCGGCGCGCAGGTCACCGCGCATAGCATTTTCATGTCCGTGGTGATTGGCTTGGTCCTCACCGCCGTGATGGTGGTCATCACCGAGTATTACACCGCCACCGAGTTCGCCCCGGTGCGCCGCATCGCCGAAGCCTCCGCCACCGGCCACGCCACCAACATCATCGCCGGGCTGGCCGTGTCGATGAAGGCCACCGCGCTGCCGGTGCTGTCGGTGTGCGCCAGCATCTACAGCGCGTTCGAGTTCGCCGGGCTGTACGGCATCGCCATCGCCGCCACCGCGATGTTGTCGATGACCGGCATGATCGTCGCCCTCGACGCCTTCGGCCCGATCACCGACAACGCCGGCGGCATCGCCGAAATGGCCGGGCTGCCGGAGGAAATCCGCAACATCACCGACCCGCTGGACGCCGTGGGCAACACCACCAAGGCCGTGACCAAGGGCTATGCCATCGGCTCGGCGGGCCTGGCCGCGCTGGTGTTGTTCGCCGACTACACCCACGCCCTCGCCGACAAGACCAGCTTCGACCTGTCCAACCACAAAGTCATCATCGGCTTGTTTCTCGGCGGGCTGGTGCCATACTTGTTCGGCGCGTTGGCGATGGAGGCCGTGGGCCGCGCCGCCGCCGGCATCGTCACCGAGGTCCGCCGCCAGTTCAAGCAAATCCCCGGCATCATGGACTACACCGCCAAGCCGGATTATTCCCGCGCCGTGGACTTGCTGACCCAGGCCGCGATCCGCGAAATGATCGTCCCCTCGCTGCTGCCCATCGCCGTACCCATCGCGGTCGGGCTGGCGCTGGGCAAGGAAGCCTTGGGCGGGGTGTTGATCGGCGCGACCGTCACCGGCCTGTTCGTGGCGGTTTCGATGACTACCGGCGGCGGCGCTTGGGACAACGCCAAGAAATATGTCGAGGACGGGCATTTCGGCGGCAAAGGCTCGGAGGCGCATCATGCTTCGGTGACCGGCGACACCGTGGGCGACCCCTACAAAGACACCGCAGGCCCGGCCATCAACCCGATGATTAAAATCATCAACATCGTGGCTTTGCTGCTGATTCCCTTGTTGTAAAACCCGCTTTTCTTTGGAACAGAAAAAGACCGGCCTGCGCCGGTCTTTTTTTGTCACGCAACCTTAACCTGCCTTGCTTATCATCTGGGCCAACCTGCGAAACCTCGCCCCGTTGACGACAGCAAAGCACCACATGACTGCCAACGCCTATCGAACCATCTGGATTTCCGACTTGCACATCGGCTCCACCCAATGCCAAGCCGATATGTTGCTGGATTTCCTCAAGCATAATGAAAGCGACAAGCTGTACCTAGTCGGCGACATCATCGACTTTTGGGCGCTTTCCAAGAAAGTCTATTGGCCCAGGGAGCATAACACCATCATCCAAAAGATCCTGCGCAAGGCGCGGCATGGAACCCAGGTGATTTACATACCCGGCAACCATGACGAAAACATCCGGGATTATGACCAGTATGTCTTTGGCGACATCACCGTCAAAACCTCGGACATCCATGCCACCGCCGCAGGTCAGCGGCTGTTGGTCGTCCATGGCGACGAATACGACACCATCGCCAAATACCATCGGTGGATTGCCAAGCTGGGCAGCAAAGGCTATGACTTTCTGCTGGACATCAACCGCCTGTTAAGAATGATTAGGCGCTTTTTAGGCATACAATCCCATTTCTCCCTCGCCGCCTTCGTCAAATTCAAAGTCAAAAACGCCGTGCAGTTCATCTCCGATTATGAGGCAAGCATCGTCAACACGCTGAAAGACGAAGTCTTGGATGGCGTGGTTTGCGGGCATATCCACCATGCGGAAATGAAGGAGATGGATGGATTTTTATATGTCAACACCGGGGATTTCGTGGAAAGCTGCACTGCCATTGTCGAACACCACGACGGCAGATTGGAACTGGTGAGATGGCACAAGACCGAAGCGGAGGCCGTTGCCCATGAGGGACTATTGGAAGCCCAGTTGCAAAGAAACCTATGAGCCGTGGGTTTTATACTATTCTTGCGGCGCAATTCTTTTCTTCGCTGGGCGACAATGCCTTGTTGTTCGCCGCCATTGCGCTGCTGAAAACGCTAAACACGCCCTCTTGGGAAACGCCTGTCCTCCAGCAATTCTTCGTCGTCGCCTTCATCATACTCGCCCCCTTTGTCGGGCCTTTCTCCGACGCGCTGCCGAAGGGACGGGTAATGTTTATCAGCAATGCCGTCAAGGCGGTCGGTTGCGCCGCCATGCTATTGGGTTTGCATCCGCTGCTGGCCTATGGTTTTGTCGGCATCGGCGCGGCGATGTATTCCCCGGCCAAATATGGCATTCTGACCGAGTATCTCCCGCCGCACAAACTGGTCTGGGCGAACGGCTGGATGGAAGGGTTGACCGTCGCGGCGGTCATCCTCGGGGCCATTTTTGGCGGGATATTGATCGGCCACCGCATGGAAGACCAACTGGCCAGGCAATTAGGCGCGATGGCGTTCAACGCAGGCATAGACACCGCGCCAGAATTCGCCATCTTGGTCATTCTTGGCGTTTATCTGGTGGCGGCGATATTCAATGTCCATATCCCCAAGCTGCCGATTGAACACAAAATGCCAGACTCTAGCCTGAAGTTTCTGCTAGCCGATTTCTGGCGCTGTTTCCTGCTGCTGTGGAAAGACCCGCTGGGGCAAGTGTCGTTGAGCGTGACCTCGCTGTTTTGGGGGGCGGGGACGACGTTGCGGTTTATCATCCTCGCCTGGGCGGCGGCATCCTTGGGGCTGGACATGGAACAAGGAACCCAATTGACCGCCGTGGTGGCGCTGGGTCTGGCTATCGGTGCCGTGGTCGCGGCCAAGGCCGTGCCGCTGGCACATGCCGTGAACGTGCTGCCCACCGGCATCGCCATGGGCATTGCCGTCATGGCGATGGTGTTCGTGACCGACTGGCGGCCGGCAGTGTTGATGCTGATGCTGATTGGCGCTTTGGCCGGCGGATTCCTCGTGCCGATGAACGCCTTGTTGCAACATCGCGGCCACCAGCTCATGGGTTCGGGACACTCCATCGCCTTGCAAAATCTTAATGAAAACCTGTGCATCCTGTTGATGCTGGGCGCGTATGCTTTGATGATTGATGCCGGTTTGTCAGCCAATGCCATCGTCATTGCGTTTGGCTTGTTTGTATCGCTTACAATGGCGTGGCTGGTCAAAAAACATGGCCACGACCAGGATTGACCGATACTCTCCAGCAACAAATAGGAAAACAACATGCCCAAACCCATTACCCCTTTGCTTGCCGCCGACGCCATCATCGAACTGGCCGACTTGCCGGGCCGTCCCATTGTGTTGATCGAACGGGCAAACCCGCCTTTCGGCTGGGCGATTCCCGGGGGCTTTGTCGATGTCGGCGAAATCATCGAACACGCCGCCGTGCGCGAGGCCCAAGAAGAAGTCGGGCTGGATGTGCGCCTGATTGCCCTGCTGGGCATTTATTCCGACCCGCGCCGCGACAACCGGGGACACACGGTGACGGCGGTGTATGTCACCGAAGCGGCGGGAACGCCGGTGGCGGCGGACGACGCGAAAAACTGCCAGATATTTAGCCTAGACGCGCTGCCCGAGCCTTTGGCATTCGACCACGCGCAAGTATTGGCCGACTACAAACGGTTTCGGGAAACCGGGCAAGTCGCAGCCTTGCGCATTCCTGAATCCCCATTGGATTAAAGTTTGAAAAAGCGCGTCCTGATTATGTCGGCGGGTGCGGGAACCGGCCATATCAAAGCAGCCGAGGCGCTGGAGAAATCTTTCGCGGCGGACGGCGGCGTCGAGGAAGTGTTCAACAACGACGCGCTGCAATACACCAACAAACTGTTCCGGGACTTTTATTCCAAGTTTTACACGTCCCTGGTCCGCTCCGCGCCCAACTTCCTCGGTTGGTGGTACAAAACCAGCGACGAGCCTTGGCGCACCGACCGGATGCGGCATATGATCGACCGCTTGAACACCAAGCCGCTGGTGCGCTTTATCCGCGAATTCGACCCACATATCACGGTTTGCACCCATTTCATGCCGGCCGGCATCATCTCCCACCTGATTGCCACCCAACAAATCCAGGCGCGGCTGTCTATCGTCGTGACGGATTTCGATTTCCACGCCATGTGGCTGTCGCGCTCGTTCCACCGCTATTTTGTCGCCATCGACGAAACCAAGGCCCATTTGGAAATGCTGGGCATTCCCAGTGAGCGGATCACGGTTTCCGGGATACCCATAGACCCCGTTTTCCAACAGCGCATAAACCGGGAAGAGGAGCGGCTGAAAATGGGTTTTATGCCGGACAAGCCGGTATTGCTGTTGTCGGCAGGCGCGTTTGGCGTCGGCCCCACCGAATTCATGGTGGAGCGCCTGCTAAACCTCAAGCATGACGCGCAAACGGTGGTGGTTTGCGGGCGCAACGAAGAGTTGAAACAGAATGTCACGCGCCTGGCCGCCAAGCGCGGCGACTCGTTCAAGGTATTGGGTTATACCGACGAGATGCACACGCTGATGAAGCTGGCCGATGTTTTCATCGGCAAACCCGGCGGCATGACGACCTCCGAAGCCATCGCCTGCGGCCTGCCCATGTGCATAGTCGCGCCGATTCCGGGGCAGGAAGAGCGGAACAGCGACCATTTGCTCGAAGAGGGCATCGCCATAAAATGCAACGACCTGACCACGTTGCCATTCAAGTTGGACAGGCTTTTGGACGAGCCGGAACGGCTGGCGCGGATGCGGGCCAATGCCTTGCGCTTCGCCAAGCCCGACGCCGCGCAAACCATCGTGCGCAGCTTGATCGAAGACCGCGCCCCGCCACTGTCTTTCACGCGCCAGCAACGCGCAGCCATCGCCATCGCGGCGGGACGGGAATGAGCCATTATCCTGATAATAATAATGCCACGGTTTCTCCCGGCCATGGATTCCTCTGGGGCGTGGCGACGTCGGCTTACCAATCGGAGGGCGGCTACAACGGGAAAAACCAACCACAAACCAATTGGGCGCGGGCCGAAATAGCCAAAGCAGTGACCCCCTTGGGCGACGCCGCCGAGTTTTGGACGCGCTACCCGGACGATTTCGCCACCTGCCGGAAACTGGGCCTGTCCGCGTTTCGCCTGGGGCTGGAATGGAGCCGGATACAGCCCACTTTCTCGGCCAAACCTTCCGCCCCGCCCGCCTTTGACTATGCCGCGCTGGACCATTATGCGCGGATGCTGGTCGAGTGCCGCAAAAACGGCCTGGAGCCGGTGGTCACCTTGCACCATTTCACCCATCCCGCCTGGCTGGGCGCCGACCCTTGGCTGGAACCGGCGAGCATCGGGCATTTCAGCGAGTATGTGCGGGTGAGCGTGCGCCATGTCAACGCGATGTTATCCAGCCTGGGATACCCGACGGTGCGTTATTACATCACCATCAACGAACCGAACATGTTGGTGTTCAATACTTATCTGGGCGGGCAGTTTCCCAGTTCGGCGCGGCGCGGCTTCCAATCCGCCAGCCAAGCCTGCTGCCAACTGCTGCGCGCCCATGTCGCCGCCTACAACATCATCCACGACATCCATGAGGCGGAAGGCTGGGAGCGGCCCATGGCCTCGCTGAACAATTATTGCAGCGACCTGTATTGGGCGGACAAACTGTTGCTCGACTTGCTGGCCTTGCGGGAACGCGGGATTCCCGCCGCGCAGGCGCGGCACCACCTCCTGGACAAGCGGCAAGCCTTTGAACAAGCTCTGCGGGAGGCGGAGCTTCCCCTGCAAAAAAACCTTTCCTATTGGTTTGGGACGGTTTGCAAGCGGGCCAGCGACTGGCTCTGCCGCCGGCACTTCGACATCGAGGTTTTCCGGCCCTTGCTCGAAAGCCTATGGGATTCGCCACGCGAACGGGTCTTTGATTATCTGGCCTTGGATTATTACGACCCGTTCACCGCGCATATTTTCCGCCCGCCTTCTTGGTGGGACCATGAGTTGGGCAACAAGTCGGTGCATTCCTGGGTAATGAACACGGTGTCCAGCAAATGGTGGGACTGGCGGGTGCTGCCCAAGGGCTTGCATTTTTTCTGCCGGTATTACGCGGAGGAGTTTACGGGCCGGCCGGTGCTTATCGCGGAAAATGGCATGGCGCTGCGCCGCAAGACCGACAATTCGACCTCGCACCGCCGCGACCGCGTCAGCCGTAGTCAATTTCTACGCTTGCACATCCATGAGGCAATCAACATCGTCCGCGAGGGGATTCCGCTGATTGGCTACCTGCATTGGTCGCTGTTCGACAATTATGAATGGGGCACTTACACGCCGCGCTTCGGGCTATATAGCCTGGACTATCAAAAGGGTGCGGAGCGCGTCGCGGTGGATCACCATGGCGATTGCCCCTCCCAATCTTATGCGGAGCTTGTCAAGGATTTCAACCGGCAATGATAAAGGCCAGCAATAGCCCGGCAATCACGTTGCCGCCTATGCTGACTAACAGTTCGCGGGTGAAAAACGCGGCCGGGCGCATTTTTCCCAGCCGGGGATTCTTGTGCTTTTCCGTGATCTCGATTTTCCCGTCGGAAAGGTTTTCCAAGACGGCATGCACCAGGCGCACAATATCGTCCTCGCTGTGCATCGCCGGGTGGTATTTGATGAGTATCGTCCCGGTGGTGATGTTCGGCTCGGCATGGTAAATGCCTTTCGCGTCGGGATTTTTAAGCAAGCCTTGCTTCAGCATCAAAGCATAAGTCTGCTTGTGCCGGATCAGCGGCACGGCAAAACGGATACGGTTGGGAACCTTGTTGTGCAGGATGGAGAGGCTGGTGTGGGAAGTGGTTTTCATAAGCTAGGCCGTGATGCGCTATCCGCCGTCCGCTGGCGTGGCGGACTCCCTGTCGCATGGCCGATGGTAACCCAGATTTGTGACCATTGCATGACTGCCCGCCAAACGCCAAGCGGGAGGATGCCCAAGCCCCCGGCGGCGGCGCAGCCTTGCGCAGCCGTTTATGCGGGAAAGAAGGCGGCAACCTTCACAAGCCTTGGCTCTCGAATAGGATCACTTTGTCGGCGACCAGCCGGACGGTGATGGTTTTGGGATCTTTGCCCCAAACGCAACTTTTGAACGCGATGAGCGCGTCGCAGTTTTCAGGTTCGCCGAGAATAGCGGTGACTTCTTCATAGCCCATGCCCATTTTGAGCTTGCCGTAGTTTTCCTTGTTGACCTTGCCGCATCCCAGCAAGCCAACACCGGCGGCAACGGCCAATGCCAGCAGCCCATAACGATTGATTGAGTTCATTTAAACAAGCTCCTGTGCGGGAAAATCACTGTCGATGAAGCGGAAGATAAATCTTGCGCTCCGGGGTTAAACCTCGGCATACCTTGCCCCGCCATCCACCAGCCAGCGTTGCAACAAAGGCTCGACCGCTTCGGGGGCGTCTTTCAGCAAGGTTTCGGCGACCAGTTTGACCTGGTCCAGCAGGCCGCCGTCGCGGGCGAGGTCGGCGATGCGGAACTGGACCTGTCCGGTCTGCCGCACGCCCAAGAGTTCGCCGGGGCCGCGCAGTTCCAGGTCTTTTTCGGCGATGGCGAAGCCGTCGCTGGTTTCGCGCAAGATCCCCAGCCGCTCTTTCGCGCCCACGGTCAAGGGCGGCTGGTACATCAACACGCAATGGCTGTCGCCGGGGCCGCGCCCCACCCGGCCGCGCAACTGGTGCAACTGCGCCAGCCCCAGCCGCTCGGGGTTTTCGATCACCATCAGCCCGGCGTTGGGCACGTCCACGCCCACTTCGATGACGGTGGTGGCGACCAGCAGGTCGGCCTCGCCCGCCTTGAACTGGGCCATGACGGCATCTTTCTCGGCGGGCTTCATGCGCCCATGCACCAAGGCCACGCGCACCTGCGGCAATGCCTCGACCAAGGCCAGCGCGGTCTTTTCCGCCGCCTCGCATTGCAGCGCCTCGGATTCCTCGACCAGAGTGCAGACCCAGTAAACCTGGCGTCCGCTTTTCACCCAGTCGCCGATGCGGGCGATGACCTCGGGCCGGCGCGTGGCGGGAATCACCGTGGTCTTGACGGGGGTGCGCCCCGGCGGCAATTCGTCGATGATCGACACGTCCAGGTCGGCATAGCCCAGCATGGCCAGGGTGCGGGGAATCGGCGTGGCGGTCATGATGAGCTGGTGCGGATAAAGCCCGTCGCGCACGCCCTTCTCGCGCAGGGCGAGGCGCTGGTGGACGCCGAAGCGGTGCTGTTCGTCGATGACGACTAGCCCCAGGCGGTGAAAGCGCACATCCTCCTGGAACAAGGCATGGGTGCCGATCACCGCGCCGGCCCGGCCTTGCGCGATGGCTTCCAGGGTTTCGCGGCGAATCTGCCCCTTGTGCTTGCCGGCCAGGTAGGCGATGCTCACGCCCAAAGGCTCCAGCCATTGGCTGAAACTGCGGTAGTGCTGTTCGGCCAGCAGTTCGGTCGGGGCCATGACGGCGACTTGATGGCGGGACGCCAACGCCGCCAACGCGCTCCAGGCGGCGACCACGGTCTTGCCCGAACCCACGTCGCCTTGCACCAAGCGCATCATCGGTTGCTCGGAGGCGAGGTCGGCGGCGATTTCCCCGATGACGCGGAACTGCGCGGACGTCAGCTTGAACGGCAGGGATTTGCGGAATTGCTCGGACTTGGCCTTGGGCAGGCGCAGCGGTGGCGCGCCGTGCCGCCTCATCCGGTCGCGGAAACGGCTCTGGCTGAGGTGGTGGGCCAGCAATTCCTCGAAGGCCAGCCGATGCTGGGCCAGTTCCAGCGCCTCCATCCCCGCCCCGACCGGCGGCTTGTGCAACAGCCGCACGGACTCGTACAGTTCCGGGAATCCCGCCGCCGCCAGCAAGTCGCCGGGAATCCAATCGTGCAACACCTCGCCATTCTCCTCGCATAGATCCAAGCCGCGCTCGACCAAGCTGCGCAAGGTTTTCTGGTGCAGCCCTTCGGTGAGGGGATAGATTGGCGTCAGGCTTTTCTCGATCTGCCCGGCCTCCTCCTCGGCGATGGGCTGGTGGTCGGGGTGGACCATCTCCGTGCCGTAATAACCCTCCCGCGCCTCGCCGTAGCAGCGCAGGCGCACTCCAGGACGCAGCCGGGACAGTTGGTCGGCGTTGAAATTGAAAAAGCGCAGGTAGAGGAAGCCGGTGCCGTCGCCGATCCGGCAGACTAGGGAACGGCGGCCACGGGGAACCACTTCGGCCAGCTCCACCTTGCCCTCCACCAAGACATGGTCGCCGGGCCTGATCCCTCCCATCGGCGAGAGGAAACTGCGGTCTTCATAGCGGGTGGGGAGATGGAACAACAGATCCTGGACGGTGCGGATGCCCAGCCGTTCCAGGCGTTCCAGCGTCCTGGCCCCGACCCCCTTGAGGGAGGCGATTTTAAGGCTGCCCGGTGCCTGGGATGGGGACATGGGAGAAACGACCTAGGCCGAGGGGATCATCCCTCCAGCACCAGCACCGCGTCCATCTCGACGCCGGCCCCGCGCGGCAGCGCGGCCACGCCCACGGCGGCGCGGGCGGGAAAGGGCTGGCGGAAATAGCCGGCCATGATTTCGTTGACCAAGGCAAAATGGGACAGGTCGGTGAGAAAGACATTCAGCTTGACGATGTCGTTCAGCGAGCCACCGGCCGCCTCAGCCACCGCGCTTAAATTGTCGAACACGCGGCGGATCTGCGCCTCCATGCCGCCTTCGACCATGGCCATGGTGGTGGGGTCCAGCGGGATCTGCCCGGAAAGATAAACCGTGTTGCCCACTTTCACCGCCTGGGAATAAGCGCCGATGGCGGCCGGGGCATGCTGGGTATGGATGATTTCTCTTCTCATGTCTTCTTAAGGTCTGGGGTCGGATGTGACGCTGGAAATGTCCAAAACCATGGAATGCGGCCTGTTCACGCCTTTTTCGCCTTGGTTTCGGACTTGACGCGGGATATTTTCAAAACCACCGACAGTTTCCGCAACTCGCGCATGACATTGGCGAGGTGGGCGCGGTCCTTCACCGACAGGGTGATGATGTCGGTGGACAGTTCGCTGTCCTGGTTGGTGATCTGCACATTTTCAATATTGGCCTTCATCTGGGAAATGGTGGAGGCCACTTTGGCCAGGGTGCCCAGCTTGTTGAACAACTCTAGGCGGATGTCCACGGAAAAATCGCCGCTGACCTGCTTGTCCCACTCCACGTCCAGCCCGGCGAACTGCTTTTTGCGCAAATCGTTGATGTTCTTGCAGTCGCCGGCATGGACCACGATGCCCTTGCCGGGGTTGAAGAAGCCGACGATGGGATCGCCCGGAATCGGGCGGCAGCACTTGGCCAGGCTCACCACCATGCCTTGCGCGCCTTTGATGATGAGCGGGTTGCGGGCGGCCTTTTCCCCGCCCGGCGGCGTCGGCGGCTTGATCTCCTCCTGCATCAACAGCCGCACCACCAAGAACGGCAGGCGGTTGCCCAAGCCGATGTCTTCCATCAAAGCTTCCCGTGAAGGCGAGTCCAGTGCCTTCAGCAATTCATTGCAACGCGCTTCGGAAATATCCTCCAGCCTCATGCCGCGCACGGCCAGCTCCTTTTCCAGCAGCTTGCGCCCCAGGCTGACCGCCTCTTGTTTCTTGAAATTGCGCAAATAGCCCCGGATGGCGGCCCGCGCCTTGGCGGTGACGACGAAATTCAGCCACAGCGGGTTCGGCCTGGCCCAGGGCGCGGTGATGATCTCCACGGTCTGGCCGTTCGCCAGCGGCGTCTGCAAGGGCGAGAGGACGCGGTCGACGCGGGCGGACACGCAGGCATTGCCGACATCGGTATGCACGGCGTAGGCGAAATCGACTATCGTCGCCCCACGCGGCAGCTTGACGATCTTGCCCTTGGGGCTTAACACATAAACCTCGTGCTGGAACAGATCCACCTTGAGGTTGTCGAGGAATTCCAGCGAATCGCCGGCATGTTGCTGGATTTCCAGCAAATCGCGCAGCCATTCATGGGCGCGGTTTTTGGAGTTGGACGCCTGCTCGCTCTCGGACTTGTACAGCCAGTGCGCGGCGATGCCGCACTCGGCCATGTGGTGCATGGCGCGGGTGCGGATCTGGATTTCCACCGGCTGGCCGTAGGGTCCGACCAGCACGGTGTGCAGGGATTGGTAGCCGTTCGCCTTGGGCACGGCGATATAGTCCTTGAAGCGCCCCGGCACCGGCTTGAACAGGTTGTGGGCTATCCCCAAGGCGCGGTAGCACTCGTCCACCGTATGGGTGATGATGCGGAAGGCGTAGACATCGAACACCTCGGCGAACGGCAGGTGCTTGCCGCGCATCTTTTCATACAAGCTGTACAGATGCTTTTCCCGGCCCACCACCTGCGCCTCGCCCAGGCCGCTGTCTTTCAGCCGCAGGATGATGGCGTTTTCGATGTTCGCCAAGACTTCCTTGCGGTTGCCCCGCGACTTCCTGACCTCGCGCTTGAGCACGCGGTGGCGCATCGGGTGGTAGGCGGCGAAGCCCAAATCCTCCAACTCCAAGCGCAACTCGTTCATCCCTAGCCGGTTGGCGATGGGGGCGTAAATATCCAGGGTTTCGCGGGCGATGCGGCGGCGGCGGGGGGGGGCCATGACCCCGAGGGTGCGCATGTTATGCAGGCGGTCGGCGAGCTTGACCATGATGACGCGCAAGTCCTTGACCATGGCCATGACCATCTTGCGCACATTCTGCGCCTGGGCCTCGGCGCGGGACTTGCTGCCGAGCTGGGTCAGCTTGCTGACCCCGTCGACCAACTGGGCGACCTCCTCGCCAAAATCCCGCGCCAGTTGCTCGCGGCTGACGTCGGTGTCCTCGATGACATCATGCAACAGCCCGGCCATGATGCCCTTGGCGTCCATCCTCATGCCGGCCAGGATGATGGAGACGGAAATCGGGTGGCAGATGTAAGGCTCGCCGCTGACCCGCTTCTGGCCTTCATGGGCGGCGGCGGCCACCTGATAGGCGCGCAGCACATCCTCCACCTGGGCCGGGTCCAGGTACTCGCCCAGCATCAGAACCAAGCGCCGGATCAGCTTTTCCTGCGGCAATTCCGCCTGGTCCTGCGGCAACAGATCGTGGCCGACCAGCCCGCCCACGCTGACGCAGGGCGGCTCGTCCAGGCTCTCCGCAAGATCGGCTTCGCCGGCGTCGTCCACGGCCATGGCAGCCACCCTGTCCAAGGTCTTTAGCTCAGGTCGTCGTCGTCAAAGTCGATGTCATCGTGGCGTATCTTGAAGGCGGGGCGCTCGACCTGGTAGCGGTCGTGCTTGGGGCCTTCCTTCAAGTATTCACGGGTAATCAGGCCGGCGGCGATTTCGCGCAGGGCCAGCACGGTGGGCTTGTCGTTGGTCCAAGGCAGCTTGGCGTCGTCCGGGTGGCGGGCCAATTGGCGGGCGCGCTTGGAGCCCAGCAACACCAACTGGAAGCGGTTGTCGACCTTGTCCAGACAATCTTCTACGGTAACTCTTGCCATGACGGCGTATCCTCAAAAAACTTTCAGAAAAACAAACGGTAATATTTCACAAGTTCTTTTTACCCCATGGCGGGCGTTCTGTACAGACGCGGCGGCGAAATTTGTTGGCTACGCCCGGTGCGCCATCCGAGCGTGTCAATGCTTCCCCGCCGAACCGCCCTAGACCGGGCCGGGTTCCCAAGGCCCAGTTCTCCGGCTGTGTGCTACATTTATCGCCGCATTAGCCGCTTTCCGCAGACACTCTGCGGGATGCCACGGCTTTGGGCCTTTAGCCCGCCCGGCGGGCAATATTGGAGATTTCAACACCATGGGCAGGCATTACCTGAACCCCCTGTTCGCCCCGGCCGCCATCGCCGTGTTCGGCGCCGGGGAGCAAGCTGATTCGATGGGCGGGCGGGTGTGCCGCAACCTCCAAGCCTCGGGTTTCGCCGGGCCGGTGTACGCCATCAATCCCCAGCGCCCAGACTGCTTTGCCTCTTTGGAGGCGGTGGACGGGCCGGTCGATCTGGCGGTGATCGCCACGCCGGCGGCCCGCGTCCCCGGCCTGATCCGCGCCTGCGGCGAGCGCCATGTCAAAACAGCCATCGTGCTGTCCACCGACTTTGACAGCCCTGAGGCACTGGCGGAGGAAGCCCGCCGCCACGGCGTCCGCGTCCTTGGCCCCCACTGCCTGGGGCTGATGCGGCCCTCCATTGGCCTCAACGCCAGCTTCAGCGGCAACACCGCCCGCCGTGGCCCGCTGGCCTTGGTGTCCCAGTCCGGGGCAATTTGCACGGCCATCCTGGACTGGGCCGACACCCACGGCGTGGGCTTTTCCAGCGTGGTTTCCGTGGGCGAGGCCAGCGACATAGGCTTCGGCGACATTCTCGATTACCTGTCCATGGACCCGGAAACCCGCAGCATCCTGCTTTACCTCGAAGGCATCCGCGACGCGAGGCGCTTCATCAGCGGCTTGCGGGCGTCGGCGCGGATGAAGCCGGTGGTCGTCGTCAAGGCCGGCCGCCATCCCGAGGGTGCCCACGCCGCGCTGGCGCACACCGGCTCGCAAGCGGGCGCGGACGATGTGTTCAACGCCGCGCTGGAACGCGCCGGCGCGGTGCGGGCCGGCACCATCGGGCAACTATTCGCGGCGGCGCGGCTACTCTCGACGCCGTGCCGGGCCAACGGCAACCGCCTCGCCATCGTCACCAACGCCGGCGGCCCCGGCGTCATGGCGGCGGATTGGGCGGCGGAAAAAAACATCGCCCTGGCGGAACCGGGCGAGGCCACGCTGCGGGCATTGGATGCCGTCTTGCCGCAGCGCTGGTCACGCGGCAATCCGCTGGATCTCCAGGGCGAGGCCACGCCGCGACACTACCAAACCGCCGTGGAAGCCTGCCTGGCGGACGAGGCCGTGGACGGCGTTCTCGCCATGCTCACCCCGCAGGCGCTGGCCCAGCCCACCGCGACGGCGCAGGCGCTGGCCGACGCCGCCAACCCCCGCCGCAAGCCGGTCCTTGCCTGTTGGCTGGGCGGGCCGCAGGTGCTGGCGGCGCGGGAAGTCTTCGACCGGCGGCACATCCCCAGCTTCCCCAACCCGGAAAGCGCGGTGGCCGCCTTCGGCTTTCTTGCCGCCTACCGGCGCAACCAAGAACTCCTCCTGCAAGCGCCCGGCCCCTTGGCGGAGGCGGAGCCGCCGGACATCGAGGGTGCGCGGCTGGTGATCGAAGCGACTTTGGAGGAAAAGCGCGGCGTGTTGTCTTGGCTGGAGACCCGCGCCGTGCTTCGGGCCTTCAACATCCCGCTGCTGCCGGCGCTCATCGCCCGCAGCCCCAACGAGGCGCTGGCGGCGGCGGAATGCCTGGGGCTGCCGGTGGCGATGAAGATCCTCTCGCCGGACATCAGCCACAAATCCGATGTCGGCGGCGTCCGCCTCAACATCAACAGCGCCGAGTCGGTGCGCCAACATTACGCCGAACTTACCGCCCAAGTCCGCGCCCTGCGCCCGCAGGCCCAGATAGAAGGCGTCAGCGTCGAGGCGATGTACGGCAACCCCAACGGGCGCGAGCTGCTGGCGGGCATTTTCAACGACCCGGCGTTCGGCCCGGTGCTGAGTTTCGGCGCGGGCGGCACGACGGCGGAAATCCTCCAAGACCGCGCCGTCGCCCTGCCCCCGCTCAACGGCCACCTCGCCCGCGCCATGGTCGCCCAGACCCGCGTCGCCAAGCTGCTCGGGCAGTTCCGCCACCTGCCGCCGGCGGACATGGAATCCCTGGTCCGGGTGTTACTGCGGCTCTCGGCGATGGCCTGCGAACTGCCGCAGATCCAGGCCGTGGACATCAACCCTCTGGCCGTGGACGAAAACGGCGTCTGGGCCTTGGACGCCCGCATCCTGATCCGCCCGCCGCCGCCCTGCCAGCGCCCTTACGACCACATGGCCATCCACCCCTACCCCAGCCATCTCGTCAGCCGCTTCCATCTAGCCGACGGCAGCGCCGTCACCCTGCGCCCGATCCGCCCCGAAGACGCGGAGATCGAGCAAGACTTTGTCCGCCGCCTGTCGCCGGAAGCCAAATATTTCCGCTTCATGGAAACCCTGCGCGAACTCAGCCGCGACATGTTGGTCCGCTTCACCCAACTCGACTATGCGCGGGATCTGGCCTTCGTCGCCACCGTGGAACAGGACGGGCAGGAAATGGAAATCGGCGTGGCCCGTTATTTCACCAACCCGGACGGGCAAAGCGGCGAATTCGCCCTGGCCGTCGCCGACGACTGGCAAAACGTCGGGATAGGCAGCCGGCTGATGGCTTGCCTTATTGATGCCGCCAGGGAAAAGGGTTTCCATGCCTTGGAAGGCGAGGTATTGGCCGACAATGTCAAGATGCTGGGCCTGATGGACAAACTGGGTTTCAGCCAGCGCAAGAATGCCGACGAGCCGGGCGTGGTGGTGGTGGAGAAAATCCTGTGACCAAGCGTATGTGCCTGAACAGGCGAAGGTGGGTTCAATTGATTCAAATGTAGGAGCGGGCCATGCCCGCGATCTCTGGCCCCACCCATTGCCCGAAGCCTTTCGCGGCCATGGGCCGCTCCTACGGAAACTATCAATAAATCAATTAAACCCACCTCCCTTGAACGCGGGATAGCTTAAAGACTAGTTGCGTCATATGCGGGATAACTCTATAAGTAAAACCACCTTGAACCGCCGCTCCCAACGATCCACATGCCGTAAAAACCAGCGCCCAAGAAAAAATGCCGCCACGGGAAGCAATATTAAAACCAAAGCCGCTATGCCACGCCCCGGCTGGGCCATGGTTTCCGACAAAAATTTAAACCCAGCGATGCGGCCCGACCCGCCCAAGCCCCATCCCAGAAAGAAGGTCGCATAGGCATAGCCCACCGCGATCAAGATGCACAGGCCCAGAGCCTCCGCCGAACCCGGTTTGCCAAACATCCGATTCAGCCAGGCCAAAGCCCGCTCCAAAGAACCCCGGTAATGCCCGCCCCAGCTTGCGTCGCGCAGGCGCTCGATGATTTCCCGGCGCAGCAGCGGGGCGTTCTTCAACTCCTCTTGCCAATAACCGCGCACTTGCATGACATAGGCAAACAGCCCGAACACCTCGAACGCGGAAAACACCAAGCCTCAGTCAATCGCCATCGCCCCGCCCCCTTTGAGTGAATGCCAGCCAGTTTAATCAACTGATGTTACGCGGCCCCGCTTGCAGGTTGTTGTAGGGCGGCCTTCAGGCCACCCAATCAAGCAGCGAGTCTCCCCATCCGTCGAAGCGGCCTGAAGGCCGCCCTACAGGTATGCGCCGCGTAACATCAGTTAATCAAGACTAAGAGTCCAAGACAATACCTTGGCCCGGCCTTTTCCCCAACGCCTGGGCGGGTTCCCGCCGCCGGTTGGCGACTCCCTTCACCTTGCCCCCGGCTTGTGCCAGAC
>CAZOTR010000079.1:0-8180 GCA_964582755.1 uncultured Methylococcaceae bacterium
CCGGCGGGTAGTGCCGTCATTCCGGCTTAGCTGTAGATACCGGAATAAGTCCGTCCATGGCGGTGTCGGCTTTTGTTACGGTGTCGCGGCGGGCGTTTCCGGCACTCGTCCGGGTGTAGGCCAGCAAGCCGGAAACGCCGCGCCGAACATCACATTAAACCGGCAAAGCCTATGCGGCGCGGCTTATTCCGGCCTACCTTAATGCACTGGTTGCGCGGGTTCCCAAGCGGAGCTTCACTGCCATTCAGTTAAGCGGGGCAGCCAGGGCGAAGCCGCGTAGCGGCTTATCGAAGGTAGCCGGGGGTTTCAACCCCCGGAAGGATGCGCCGGGCGTTTCGTCGCGTAGCGACGATTGCCAACCGCCCGGCGTGGCGTTCGCGCAAGGGCCGTTCAAGCGTCGCTACGCGACGCAAAGAAGAATTTTGCGCCCCCACCGGGGGATGAATCCCCCGGCTACCTTCGATAAGCCGCTACGCGGCAACTCGGCATAGCTTAACTTGAGGCAGCGAAGCAGAGCTTGGGAACGAGCGAAATAAAAACGCTGTAGGCCAGAATAAGCCCGCCCATGGCGGTGCTAGCCTCCCCGGTGGGGCGGGGCATACGCCCGCCCCTCAGGTTTCGTGCTTGCCCCCGATTTTAGGCATGTACAAAATGTTGCCGACGGGGGGCATGCCTTGTCCGGCTTTTGGCTTGCAATCGGCGGCTTGAGGCCACAAATCGCTAATTCCCGTAGGAGCAGGCTTTGGCCCGCGATTGCGCGGCCTGAAGGCCGCTCCCACAGATGGTTGGCCGGCCTGTAAAGTTCTGGCGGGCCGGAAGCCCGATATCTGCGAAACGCCCGCCGTTTTTTGCGCGATGGCGTGGGCAAACATTTGCTTGCGCTTGGAAAACATCTTAGTCTTTGCGAAGCTTTGGCAAACTAACCTCCCTCAAACATAGAAGACCCATGACCAACCAATCCTTAGAACTCGCCCGCCACTCTATCCTGGAACCTGCGGGGCTTACCGGCGGCGACATCGACCGCGTGATGGGGGCGCTGCTGGGCGCTTCGGTGGACGCCGCCGACATTTATCTGCAAGCCAGCCATTACGAATCCTGGGGGCTGGAAGACGGCATCGTCAAGGAAGGCAGCCATAGCATCGAGCGGGGGGCCGGGGTGCGCGCCGTGTCGGGCGAAAAGACCGGCTTCGCCTACAGCGACGACATCACCTTGCCGGCTTTGCTGGACGCGGCGAAGAACGCCCGCGCCATTGCCTTCTCCGGCCATGAGGGCAGGCTGGCAGTGGCCTCCGATCCGTCGAACCGGCTGCTTTACCCGCCCATCGACCCGCTGCAATCCCTGCCCGAAGAGGAGAAAATCGAGTTGCTGCAACGCCTGGACGCGCAAGCGAGGGGGCTGGACCCGCGTGTCGAGCAGGTGATGGTCCATCTGAGCGGCGCCCATGACGTGGTGCTGGTGTTGGGCCAGGATGGCGTGATGCACGGCGATGTGCGCCCGCTGGTGCGGCTCAATGTCAGCGTCATTGTCCAGCACAACGGGCGGCGCGAGCAGGGCAGCTCCGGCGGCGGGGCGCGGGCGGATTACCGCTATTTCTTGGAAGGCGACCGCGCTGCGGATTATGTGCGCGAGGCCGTGCGGCTGGCCTTGGTCAATCTGGAGGCGGTGGAGGCGCCGGCCGGCAACATGACCGTGGTATTGGGTCCGGGCTGGCCCGGCGTGTTGCTGCATGAGGCCGTCGGCCACGGCTTGGAAGGGGATTTCAACCGCAAGGGAACCTCGGTGTTCAGCGGGCGCGTCGGCGAGCGCGTGGCCTCGCCGCTCTGCACCGTGGTGGATGACGGCACCTTGCCGGGACGGCGCGGTTCGCTGAACATCGACGACGAAGGCACGCCCACGCAATACAACGTGCTGATCGAAAACGGCATCCTCAAGGGCTATATGCAAGACAAGCTCAATGCCCGCTTGATGGGCGTCAAGCCCACCGGCAACGGGCGGCGCGAGTCTTACGCCCATTTGCCGATGCCGCGCATGACCAACACCTACATGCTGGCCGGGCAGCACGACCCGGCGGAGATCATCGCCTCGGTGGGCAGCGGCCTGTATGCCAAAAATTTCGCCGGCGGGCAGGTGGACATCACCTCCGGCAAGTTCGTGTTTTCCACCAGCGAGGCGTATTTGATCGAAAACGGCAAGATCACCCGCCCGGTGAAGGGCGCGACCTTGATCGGCAACGGCCCGGAAGTGCTGACCCGCGTCAGCATGGTCGGCAACGACTTGGAATTGGACGCGGGCGTGGGTTCTTGCGGCAAGGACGGCCAAAGCGTCCCGGTGGGTGTCGGCCAGCCCTCGTTGCGGGTGGACGGCTTGACTGTGGGCGGAACCAGCATCTAGCCAAACTCGACCTTGCAAACCAGTTCGATGGATTTGATCGGCTTGCCTTGGTGGGTGCCCAAGTCAATGCTGATCGGTCCGTCGGTTTGCGGCGCGGCCAGCGCAGTCTCCGGGCCAGGTTTCGCGGCCATGGATTGGCCGACGGCAGGATGGCGGCGCTTGAACTCCTCCATGGCCGCGACCAATTTTTGGTTTTGCCCCAGGAAGGTGTCCATATCGAAACCTCCCTTTGACAGCGCTTCGATTTTGGGCAGAATGGCTTTGACTTTTTCCATCTCGCCCAAGCCGAGATACCCCTGCGCCAGACTCTGGTAAACCCATTCCTGGTCGCCCCGGTTTTTAAAATCTTTGCCGTCAATCAAGCGCAGGCATATCTCGACGACTTTTTTGCGGATCGCATTGGCATGGCCGTAATTGGCGATGGCGTCAAACGCATTGTCGGCTTGGTTGGCCTTGAGGGCATGCATGAACGCCGCATTGATCCCATTGTAATAATCCTGCTTGACGTAAAATCCGCGCTCATAATATTCGATGGATTTGTCCAAATATTCCAGCTCGCCGCTGCGCTCGTATAGGCGCTTGTTGATCGCGCCGCCTAGCCCCAAGGTTTCCGGGCATTTCGACACCGACAAAGAACAAGAGGTTTCCAGGATTTCCCCGGCCTCTTGCAGCGCGGCGATGGCTACCCCGTCGTCTGCATCGTTTTCCTTGCCCTTATAGGTAACCAAAGCCAGGCGCTGCTTGAGAAATTGATCTTGCGGATCATTTTCGCTGGCCAGCCGAAACAAGGCGATGGCGGCAGGGTAATCTTGGGCGTTCTTGGCGGCTTCGGCGCGTTGCAGGGTAATCGCCAGCGGTTGCTTTGCCGCATCCTCCGGGCCGGTTTCAGGATGCGCCGCCATTTTCTCTTGCGCATCCAGCTTGGCTTGCATGTCTGCGATAAGCTGCTTCGGGTCTATCCACTGCGGCGGCGCCATGCCCGGCAGGTAGGTATATACCGGGCTGTCTTCTTCCACCGGCTTGTCTATGAGTTTCCTCAATTGTTCGGATAGCAGGCCGACAAACCTGTCGGCCTCTTCCTGGGCAATATCCTCGCCTAAATGCCGGTAGCCATAAATAATCGTATGGCCTAGGTCGAAAGGCAGTTTATTGAACATCCCGTCCTCGGCCATGATTAACGTCGTGTTGGGCCGCTGCGCGTGCCGCACCCCCAACTCATAAAACACATTGGCATTCATCGTGGAAAGGTCGGCCACGACAAAATCGGCATGGTAAATCCATTGATACATCAGCTTGTCGATGCTGCCGGTGACATTCACGTCGATGGCGCGAAAACAGCGGATTCCCACCTTGTCAAAAGCGGGTTTGATGAGCTTTTGATAAGTCAGGTCCAAGTCGAGTACCCGGCCAGTCGAGAAATCGGTTTTCCTGCCAAAGCCGATGACGACAAAGCAAGTCAATTCCGCTTGCTTGGAAGATTTTGGGTTGGCCATGCTGTTTCTCCGTTGGTTGATGAAGGCGGTTGCGGACAGCTCGGAGGTGGGTTTAATTGATTGAAATGTAGGAGCGGGCCATGCCCGCGATCTTGGGCCTTACCCATTGCCCGAAGCTTTTCGCGGCCATGGGCCGCTCCTACGGAAAATATCAATAAATCAATTAAACCCACCTCCCGCAAGCGGGCCAGAGGCCCGCGCTCCCAGGATGCCGCCGCCAATAAACCCACCTCCGACAGCCCCGGCAAGCCGCAATGCGCGTTGGCCGGCCTTAAGCCTTGAGCTTGTTTCCCCAAGCCTCATCCAAGCGCTTCGCCGAAACCGGATAAGGGGTTTTCAAGGACTGGGCGAATAGGGACACCCGAAACTCTTCCAGCATCCAGCGGAAGGCATCCCGTTCCGGCGAGATTTTGTCTTTGCCTGATTTCACCCGGTCCCAGTATTTCTTCAGCCATGGGGCTATCTCGGCGGCTTGCCTGCTGTCGCGGCCTGGATCTTGTAGGGATTTTTCCAGGCGGTATTGCATGGCTTTGAGATAACGCGGCAGTTCCTTTAAAAAAGGGTAGGGCGTGGCGGCAATAAACCCGGAATACACCAATAGCTCCAATTGCCCCCGCATGTCCGCCGCAGCAGGGTCGGCGCGGGTTTTCAGCTTGCGCGACAGATCCACCGACAGCGTGAGTATCTCGTCGGCCAGTTTGGCGTTGGCATTGCCCACCGGCACCACTTCCCGGCGGCATTCTTCCAAGCGCTGTTCAAATGCCGCTTGTGTGCGAATATCCGGGTGGCCGTCCAGATACAAAGCCGCCATGATGCGGTCCAGCACATCTTCGCGCAAATCCCGGCCCGGTTGGAATTCGGGGTAGAGGAACGGGTGTTTCGGCAGTTGTCGGTAAGCCAGTTCGGCGGTGGCGGTGATGCTCAGGTTTTTACGCAAGTATTTCAACTCCTTCGCCATCGCCAGGCGGAACAAGCGCACCAGTCCGCGCTCCTGGGCGGCGGCGGCTTTTTCCACCGTGTCGAATACCCGCAGCCCCACGGTTTCGCCCTCGTCCAGCAAGGCCGGGAAGCCGTGAATCTGGCCGGATTGGTAGCGGTCGGGCAAGTCGCCGAAATCCCATGCTTTGCAGCCGGTGATGGACAATTCCTCCTGGGCCAGTTCCTGGAAGTTTTCCACCGCCTCCGCCGCGTGTTTTTGTTTCAATTCATTTAGGTCATGGGCGCGGGCGATAACTTTTTTGGCATCGTCCACCAGCGCGAAATTCATCCGCAAATGCAGGGGTATGCCGTCCTCGCTCCATTCCTTTTCCGGGATGGTGAAGCCTTCGATGCGCCTTAGCGCCGCGCTGATTTGCTGGGTGAGTTTGCCTTGCCCGAAATCCAGTTGCGGCAGCACTTTGTCGGCATAATCCGGGGCCGGGACAAAATGCTTGCGGGTTTGCTTGGGCAGATTTTTAATCAAGGCCACCAGCTTTTCCCGCAGCAGCCCCGGCACCAGCCAGGCGAACGGCTCCGGCGGCAATTGGTTGAGCAAGTGCAAGGGAACGATCGCCGTGACGCCGTCGTCCTCATGTCCCGGCTCGAAGCGGTATTCTAAGGGAATGCGGATATTGCCGATTTTCAACTCGTCGGGGAAATTTTGGCTGTCCAAGCCTTCTTCTTCCTTGCGGGTAATATCCTCGCGGGTCATTTTCAGCAAATTTGGGTTGGCTTTTTCCGCCTTCTTGCGCCAAACCTCGAAACTCACCCCGCTGACCACTTCTTCCGGTATTCGGCTGTCGTAGAACTGGTAGATCCATTCCTCGTCCGCCACCAAATCCACCCGGCGGCCTTTCTGTTGCAGATAATCCGCCGCCGCCAGCAATTCGCGGTTGTGGATGAAGAACGGCGCTTTGCTGTCGTATTCCATTTCCACCAGCGCATGGCGGATGAACAGATCCCGCGCCTGCTTGGGATCGATGTTTTCCAAAGGCACCCGGCGGCCATTGGTGATCGTCAGGCTGAACAGGGTGACTTTTTCCAATACCCCAGCCCGTGCCGCTTTTTTCTCCCAATGCGGGTCGTGGTAAGTCTTTTTGACTAGATGCGCCCCGCATTTTTCCACCCATTCCGGCTCGATCTTGGCGACGGTGCGGGCGAATACTTTGGTGGTCTCCACTTGCTCGGCGGACATGATCCATTTGGGCCGCGCCTTGAACAGCGAGGAGCCCGGCCAGATCTGGCATTTCAAGCCGCGCGCCCCCAAATACTCCGAGCCTTCTTGCTTGAAACTCACATGCGACAGCAAGCCGGTGAGCAAGGGTCGGTGTATCTCGCCATATTCCGATGGAGCCATATTGAAGCGCAAAGCCAATTCGCCCTTGGCGACTTGCATGATTTGTTGGTGGATGTCTTCCCACTCGCGCAGCCGCAGATAAGATAGGAAACTCTTTTGGCAATACTGGCGCAGCTTGCTATTGGACAAGTGTTTCTTCTGTTCCTGGAAATCCGCCCAGATTTTCAGATAGCTGAGAAAATCCGAGTTTTCATCCTTGAAGCGGGCATGTTTCTGGTCCGCCGCTTGCGCCTTGTCGGAAGGGCGGTCACGCGGGTCTTGCAGGCTCAAGGCGCTGACGATGATCGCCACTTCAGTCAGGCTATTCTCGTCCGAGGCGGCCAATAGTATCCGCGCCAAACGCGGGTCCACCGGCAGTTTGTAGAGTTTCTTGCCGATTTCGGTCAGCCGCCGCTGGTCGTCGATGGCGTTGATTTCTTGCAGGGTGCGCAAGCCGTCGCGGATCATGCGCTCGTCGGGCGGCTCCAAAAACGGGAAATCCGCCAAGTCGCCCAAACCCAACGCCTTCATTTGCAGGATGACGGCGGCAAGGTTGGTGCGCAGGATTTCCGGCTCGGTGAATTCCGGCCGGCTCAGGTAATCCGCCTCTGAATACAGCCTGATGCACACGCCAGGGCCGACGCGCCCGCAACGCCCGGCGCGTTGGTTCGCCGAAGCCTGGGAAATGTTTTCAATCGGCAGGCGTTGCAGCTTGCTGCGATGGCTGTAACGGCTGATGCGGGCGTGGCCGGCGTCGATGACGGCGCGGATGCCCGGCACAGTCAAGGAAGTTTCCGCGACGTTGGTGGACAGCACGATGCGGCGTTTTTTATGCGCCTTGAATATCTGCTCCTGCTCGGCATTGGACAGCCGCGAGTATAAAGGCAGTATTTCGCAGTCGATGGGATGGTGCTTGCGCAGGGATTCGGCGGTTTCGCGGATGTCGCGCTCGCCGATCAGGAACACCAGAATGTCCCCGGTCGATTCGCGGTGCAATTCGTCCACCGCCGCGAGTATCCCGCGCTGCAATTCGTCGCCGGTTTCGTCCTCTTCCTCGGCCTGCTCGATGGGCCGGTAGCGGATTTCCACCGGATAAGTGCGGCCCGAGACATTGATGATCGGCGCGTCATTGAAATGCCGGGAGAAGCGTTCCGGGTCGATGGTGGCGGAGGTGACGATTAGCTTGAAGTCGGGCCGGCGCGGCAGCAGCCATTTCATATAGCCGAGCAGGAAGTCGATGTTCAGGCTGCGTTCGTGGGCCTCGTCGATAATCAGCGTGTCGTATTGATCCAAAAACCTGTCGTTCTGCGTCTCCGCCAGCAGGATGCCGTCGGTCATCAACTTGACGAGGCTTTCCGGGCTGGTGTGGTCGCTGAAGCGGATCTTGAAGCCCACCGCCTTGCCCAGGGGTTGTTTCAATTCTTCGGCGATGCGGTTCGCCACGCTGCGGGCGGCGATGCGGCGCGGCTGGGTGTGGCCGATGTAACCGGCCACGCCTCGGCCCGCCTCCAGGCAAATCTTCGGCAATTGCGTGGTCTTGCCCGAGCCGGTCTCGCCGCAGATGATGACGACTTGGTTTTCCAAGATCGCCTTGAGGATGTCATCCTTGCGCTCGGACACTGGCAAATCGCCGGGGTATTCCAGTTCCGGGACGCTGGCCGCCCGCGCCGTCCGGGCGGCGACGGATTCGTCCAAGCGGATTTGCAGTTCTTCCAGGGGCCGCTTGATGTCTTTGCCGGCCTTGTGGTCAGCCCTGAGCCTGTCCAGGGAACGCCGTAGGCGGTGCTGGTCTTTGCGCAGGGCGAGGGGGATGAGTTTTTCTAAGGGAGTGAGATCGACAGACATGCAACAGGCGAGGCGGGGTGGGAAATGGCGAAACTATACCATGCCTGGGGCTATGCATTTTTCAATGCTTGCGGGTAGGAGCGGGCCATGCCCGCGATGCTCGGCGGCGGGTGCGGAATGGGTCGCGCCCATGGGG
>CAZOTR010000079.1:8280-15298 GCA_964582755.1 uncultured Methylococcaceae bacterium
GGTGCGGAATGGGTCGCGCCCATGGGGCGCTCCTACGGGCGTTCCGATTGTGTCGCCCGTGCCGGAAACGTCCGTTCGCGCTCTAACAGGCTTCCCTGCCCACGCAACGGCTTATTCCTGCTCGTCGGCGCCCCGGTTTTCCACGCCGGCCATGTCTTTGATGCCGGCCCAGGTGCGGTCGATGATCTGCAAGGGCGTGCTGCCTTCCACCCGTTTGATCTGTGGATTGTCCCACGTGCCGGTGACGGCGTAATTGCTGCTGGCGAGGTTGAGGTCTTCCTCGCCCACCAGCCGGTGGGCGATGTCGATGACCGCCCCCACCGCCGCGCCGCCGACCATCGGCACCGCCAGCGGGAGAGTCGCCAAGGGATGCGGCAGCACCGAGACGAGTTGGTCGAAATCATGCTGGGCCAGGCCGACCCTGCCAATGAGCAAAATGTCGGCGGAGGCGGCATCGACGACGAAACTTTTGGTCCGCGCCTGCCCGCCTTCCAGGTTAAAAGTCCCTTCCATGCCGTCGTAAGCCAGACCCTTGCCGAAGAGGTCGCTGAAATCCAGCAATAGCAGCCGCCGCAAGGTGTGCAGGTTTAACATGCCCAAGGCACGGCCCAAGCCCGGTTCCACTTGCGGCACGCTGCCCCGGCCCATTTTGAGGTGGACTTCCCCGGACAGCGCGGCGGCGGAGAAGTTTTGCGGCGCGTCTTTCCAGTCCAAGGAAAAAGCGGATTCGGTGGGCGTGGACTGGAGTTCCCTGCCGTAGCCCAGCAAGGTCAGGAATCCTCCGAGGTCGCGGACTTTCAGATTGCCGGCCAGCTTGGTTTCGTCGTGGCCATCCTGGCGCATCCAGCTTCCCCGAAGATCAAGCCCATGGTTTTCGGTGCGCAGGCCCAGATGCTTGATGTTCATGCCGGCCGTCCAATGTTCGGTTTCCAACTCCAGTTCGCCCAAGTCGGCCCCCTGCCGCAGCAATTGCCGGGCGTGGATTTGCAGCGCGGGCAGGCTGGCGGGGTCGGGCGATGTTTCGCCTGCCTTGTCGTCGGGAAATTTAGGCAGGTTCAGGCTGTCCAGTTCCATTTGCAGGGCGGGGTGGCCGAATTCAGGATTTTCGGCGCTAAAGCTGCCTTTGGCGTATTTGCAGTCCACCCAGCCAAAAAACGCGCCGCCCTCGTTGTTGCCGGCCAGCCTGAGCGGGCCTAAATCCTCCCCATTCCAAAACAAGGTTCCCACGTCGATGTCGAGGACGCGGGGCAGGGTGGGCGGCGCCTTCAAGCCGGTTTCCGCCAGGAGTTTGCGCCAGTCGCCTAGATCCAGCGTGTCCAGCTTGAGGGCCAGCCCCAGGCCGGGCAGCCAGGAGGCGGGTCCTAGGGATTTGCCCCAGGACACGTCGCCGCTTTCCAGGCGGGCCGTTCCGCCGCTGTCGGCAAACAGCAGATGGGCTTGGCCTTCCTGGCCGTAGGCCAACTTCACGAAGGAACTTCCGCCGCGCCGCAGGTTCAGCGTGGCGCTGAATTGTTTTGGCGTCGCGGCTGGCTTGGCCAGGGGCGCGGGCAGTTTCAACTCCAGGCCGGCGAGGTCGGAAGCCAGATCGATGCGCAGCGGGGCGCTGCCGGGGTCCAGGGATTTGGGGGCTTGCACATTCAAGCGGTAACCGAAGCTGCCCTCGGCATGTTGCCAAGCCTCGCCGGGGAAGACTTTGCGCAACGCGGCCACGCTGGCTTTGCCGGTGATGTCGAGGAGAATCGCGTCTTCTTCCGGGTCCACGTCGATGAGGACGGCCTCGTCCATGGCCTGGGCGGCGATTTGCCGGCCGGCCACGCCGTTTTCGGTGAAGCCCAACTCGCCGGTGACTCCCTGCACTTTCAGGTTGATGCCTTTCAGCGCCAAGGTGTCGTTTTTCAATTGCAACAGCCCCGCCATGGCAACCTCGCCTGCCTCCAAAGGCACTTGCAGTTGCAGGTCCAGATGCGCCGCGCCGCTGGCGTCAAACGCCTTGGCCAAGCGCTGGGGAATTGGGCGGGCGGGGGTTTGTTGCAGGAATTTTAGGGCTTGGCTCAATTCGAGGTCGAAGTCGCCGGCCAGGCTGATCCAGGAATTGCCGATGAAGGTGGCGGTTTCGGCATGGACTGTTTTCAAGGGGATGTCGCCAATATGCCCGCCCTCGGAATCGATGAACATGGTGGGGCCGAAAAACAGGATATCGGCTTTGACGCCATGCGCGCGGGGCCATTGCGGGTTGAATTCCACTTCCATGTTGTTCGCGGCCACTTTGGCTTCAAACAAGCCTTCGCCGTTGGGAAAGGGGAAGTCTGCCAGCCGTCCGCGCAGCAGCACGTCGGCTTGGCTCACCGTGCCGCCGTGGTAAGCATTGCCATGCCATTGCGCCGCCGCCTGGCTCATCGCCGTTAGCGGGAGATAATCGCGCAGGCGGGCGGCGTCCACCTCGCGCAATTGCGCGTCCATCTCCAGGGACGGCGATTCGCCTTCCCCGGCGGGCAGATCCAGGGCGAAGCCGCCGCTGGCGGCGAGTCCGGGGGCGTTTAACTGAATGCCGTTGCCGACAATCCGCCAAGTGGAGTCGGTGGACAGTTTGAGTGTGGTGGGCGTCGTGGGTGCCGGCGTTGGCGCTTGCTCAATCATTGCGGGAGCGGGCGGGCCGACCATTTCCGGGGCGGCAGGGGCGGCAGGGATGGCAACGGCGGTTAGCAGCGGGCCGCCGCCGCGGTGCCAAGCCAGCTTGCCTGACAGCGCGTCCAGGGTGAGCGGCTTGGGGAACAGGCCGGGCAGGTTCAGTTCCGTCTTGGCCAGGCGCAGGTCGGCATGGCCGTCGCGGTCGTTGCCGCAGAGCCGGCCGGTGAAGCGGTTGACGCCCGGCCAGTCCTTGCTTAATTTGGCGCTCAAGCCTTCCAAGTCGCCGCAAAATCCGAACTGCCCGTCGGCTTGGTAAACCAGCCGCGCATTGCGCACTTCGCCGCTAGGGGAAAACGTCCGCAGCATTTCTTGGCCTGGCCCGTCAAGGACGGGAAGCGCGCCCAGCAGGGCGGACGCCTCGCTGAGGCGCAGATAGCCGAATGCCGCGCTTAAGGCTTGCAAACCGCCATCCGGGCTTTGCTCCATGGCCAAGGCGAAATCGGTTTCCGGCCAGGCTTTGCCGTTGTGGGCGAGGACGAAGTGTTTGCCGTCCAGCCGCCAAGCCTTGCCTTGCCCGCGCCAGCGCAGCCAGCCGGCCAGCTTGTCCAGGCCCAGCATCCCCTCCGGCTTGTCGGTCCTGCGCCAGGTGAACACCGGGCGCTCCAAATCGAGCTTGGCCGACACCTCTTGCAAAACGCCGTCGCGCCATTCGCCCCACGCCTGGAAGCCGGCCTCGCCCGAGCGCATCCGCAGCTTTAGGGATTCCCCGAAGACCCCCTCGCGCAAGCGCTTGCCCTCGAAATAGGCGCGTCCGTTCCAGCCGGCGGGCAGCAGCGGGTTGCCTTCAACATCCGCCGACAGGCGCATGGACTTGCCCAGTTTTCCCGGCAAATCCACCCGGACATCCAGGGTGTGGCGGCTGCCTTGGTTGCGCAAGCGGGCATGGGCGCGGCCCAGTGGCATGGCCTGCCCGCCCGTGTCGCCGACCCACTCCAAGTCGATGTCGGAAAACCGCACTTCCCCTTCCGCGAACAGCCAGGCCGGGGGATGCTCGCTGGGCTTCAAGCCCGCGATCCCGAAGGAATCGCCCGATTTGCGGAACAGGCGCAAATGCCCGCCTTCCAGTTCGATGCGGTTGACCACCGGCTTGCGGGACAGCAGCGAAGCGGGCAGGTCCAAGCCCACCCCCAGGCGCTCGAACTCCAACCCAGGCCCGTCCTGCGCGGCATTGTCGATGCGGAAGCCGCGCATCATCAATTCCGGCTTGAAGCCGCGCATACCCGCCGACAAAGCCTTGATGTGGACGGTTTCGCCGGTCATCAGACTGATTTCGGCCTGCAATTCCTCGCGCCATTCAGCCGCCCTAGGCAACAACCAAAAACGCACCACGCTCAGGGCCAGCGCGGTGGACACCAAGCAGGCGAAGAGGACGTGGCGCGCGAAGCGGCTTAGATGCAGGATGATTTTCAAGCGGGGTAGAGGGCGGTTTTTAAAGAGGCTTGTCAAAGCAGGACGACATCGTATTGTTCCTGGCTGTATTGGGCTTCCGCCCGAAACTTGATGCTGACTTTCAGGAATGCCTCCAATTCGGAGAGCATGTCCGCCTCCTCGTCCAAGAGGCGCTCCACCACTTCGTTGGAGGCCAGCACCAACAATTCTTGCACATTATACTGGCGCACCTCGCGGATGATTTCACGGAAAATTTCCAGGCAGACGGTTTCCGCCGTCTTCAACACCCCGCGCCCGGCGCAACAAGGGCAAGGCTCGCAGAGGATGTGCTCCAGGCTTTCGCGGGTGCGCTTGCGGGTCATCTCCACCAGCCCCAGGGATGAAACCGCGCTGATGGAATTTTTCTCGTGGTCTTTTTCCAGGCTCTTCTCCAAGGATTGCAACACCTGCTGCTTGTGGTCGGCGTCGCGCATGTCGATGAAGTCGATGATGATGATGCCGCCCAGGTTGCGCAGGCGCAATTGCCGGGCGATGGCCGAAGCCGCCTCCAGGTTGGTCTTGAAGATCGTCTCCTCCAGGTTACGCCCGCCGACAAACGCGCCGGTGTTCACGTCCACCGTGGTCATCGCCTCGGTCTGGTCGAAAATCAGATAGCCGCCGGATTTCAGCGGCACCTTGCGGTCCAGCGCCCGCTGGATTTCCTCCTCCACGCCGTAGAGGTCGAACAAGGGACGCTCGCCGGCATAATGCTCGATCAACGGCAGGCTCTCCGGCACAAACTCCTTGGCGAACTTGTGCAAGCGGGCATGGGATTCGCGGGAATCCACGCGGATTTTCTCCACGCGGTTGCGCTGCAAGTCGCGCAGCACCCGCATCCCCAGCGGCAGGTCCTCGTGCAGCAAAGTCTTCACCTTCACCGTCTTGATGCGCTGGGCGATGGAGTTCCACATTTTCTGCAAGAACAGCATGTCCGCCCGCAAAGCCGCCTCGTCCACGCCTTCCGCCGCCGTGCGGCAGATGAAGCCGCCGGTGTTGTGCTCGCGCAGGAACGCCTCGACGATGCCCTTGAGCCGCACCCGCTCGGTTTCGCACTCGATGCGCTGGGACACCCCGCTGACTTTGCAATACGGCATGAACACCTGGTAGACGGAGGGGATGGAAATGTCCGTGGTCAGGCGCGCGCCCTTGGCCCCCAGCGGATCTTTGATGACCTGCACGACCAGATCCTGGCCTTCGTGGAAGGCCAGTTCGATCTGCTCTTTCTCCGCCCGGCAGGAATCGGTGGCGTTGAGGTCGGACACATGCAGGAACGCGGCGCGTTCCAGGCCGATGTCCACGAACGCTGCCTGCATCCCCGGCAACACCCGCGCCACGCGGCCCTTGTAGATGTTGCCCACCAACCCCCGCTTGCGCGCCCGCTCGATCAACACCTCCTGCAACACGCCGTTTTCGACGATGGCGACGCGGGTCTCGGGCGGGGTGACGTTAATCAGGATCTCGTCGCTCATCCTTGAGGCACCCTTAGAAGTTCAATGGTTCGCATGGCCTGTTCGCTGGAATTTTCCAAAATGCGGGCATTGTATACCGAAGCCAGTGTACGATGCGCTGAGAAGCGAAGCGCATTTTGCCAGCTATCGGTTTTGCCGTAGGAGCGGGCCGCGCCCGCGACGACGATTCCGGCGGCAGGCGCGGAATGGGTTGCGCCTACGAGCGTTTTGCGCCACGATTTGAATCTGATCGCGGCGTAGGTTAGATTGCCGTCTTTTGGCAACACAACATTTTCCCTGCCTATGATGGATGCTCGAAATAGAGTTTGTATAACCTTTTTAAATCCAAGATGCGGATTTTCCTATGCGTAAAATGCTGTTCTCTTGTCCAGTGTGTGGTGTGCATATAGGTTTTTTCAGAAAACAATCTATTGGGTACGAGCCGTATTTTTGTTTGGCATGTGGAGCAAAAATTTTTATTAGGATAAAATATATTTTGCTGGAGATTTTTTGTATGTTTTTTTTGTGGTGGATGGCGTTTTTTTCTTCTCACTATTCATTGATTCTATTATTGCTTGGTTTTGTTGTGGCGGTGGTTTTGCGGTGCTATTCTCCACTTGATTACAAAACCGTGGCATAAGGCGCAATTCGTAATGCGGTAAGGCGCGGTAATTCGGCAATGTCGTAGGGTGCGGTGAGGAACGAACCGCACCGTTCTTGTTCCGCAATCGGGCGCGCTTCGCAAGCCCGCCGCACCCGTGCTTGATATTTTGCTAACAGGAGAAATCCAGATGATGAACAGCAATCCCGTCGCTTGGTTTGAAATCTATGTCCAGGATCTGGACCGCGCCAAGCGGTTTTACGAGTCGGTCTTGCGGACCACATTGCAGAAACTCAATGCGCCTTTCCCGGAAATTGAACTCTGGGCCTTTCCGGCGGACAGAAGCAGTCATGGCGCTGCTGGCGCGCTGGTCAAAATAGACGGGTGTCCGTCGGGTGGCAATTCCACTATTGTGTATTTCCATTGCGATGATTGCGCGGTTGAGGAAGCCCGCGTCACGAGTGCTGGCGGGCAAGTCCATCGGTCCAAGATGGCGATTGGTGAGTATGGCTTCATTGCGTTGGCTCTCGATACTGAGGGCAATATGTTTGGCCTGCATTCCATGCGATAGCCAAGTAGCGGCGCAGGTTGGGTTGCCGTTTTTTTGGCAACCCAACATTTCCCGACATTCCTGGATATCACGCTACCGCGCAGGATGCGCTGAAGTATGATCGGAAGCACCGCCGCAACGGCTCCAATCCGATGGAAGCCGCATGGCGCGATGTCCCTGATGACAAATCCCCCGCCAACCCGGATAATTCACACCTTTTGGTCAATCAAGGCAAGCCTTCCGCATGTGGTTCAAAAACCTCTCCCTGTTACGTTTCACCGAAGCTTTCACCCTCACCGCCGA
>CAZOTR010000079.1:15398-18199 GCA_964582755.1 uncultured Methylococcaceae bacterium
GACTTGCTGCCCCGAGCCTTCAGCTTTAGCCGCAGACAATACGCCTACATCGACCCGAACACCGGCTGGCTGGTGGTGGACAGCGCCAGCGCCAAGAAGACCGAGGAGTTGGCTTCCTGGCTGCGCCGTTGCCTGGAATCCCTGCCGGTGGCCTTGCCCGCGGTCAGCGAGCGGCCCGCCGCCGTGCTGACCCGCTGGCTGGCGGAGGAAGGGGCCGCGCCCGCCGATATCGTCATCGAAAATGAATGCGAGCTACGCGCCACCGACGAGGAAGGGGCGGTCATCCGTTGCAAGAAGCACGACCTGGGTGCGCCGGAAATACAGAATCACCTGGAGGCAGGCAAGGAAGCCGTGAAAATTGCGGTAAGCTGGAACGACCGGCTGAGTTTCCTGCTGGACGATGCCTTGGGGGTCAAGCGCCTGCGCTTCCTCGATCTGGTCCAGGAACAGGCCGCCGACGTGGAGGCTGCCGACGCGGCGGAGCGTTTCGACGCCGATTTTGCCATCATGTCGGGGGAGTTGGCGGCGTTCCTGCCGCGCCTGCTGGAACTTTTCGGCGGCGAAAACACCCAAAAGAAATAATCTTACCCATTTATTAAAGTAGCGGAGCCATGTCAGGCACTATCATTTCCCACACCGTCCGGCGATTTTTCGGCGGCTTGCTGCTCGCCTTGTCGCCCGTGCTGGCCTTGGCGGAATTCCTCGACTTGCCGCCGCCAGGCGAGGATCTCGTCGGGCGCATGCGTTACGTCAAGGCGCAACAAGGCGACACCTTGATCGACATCGCCCACGACCATAGCGTGGGCCAGGACGAGATCGTCATGGCCAATCCCAGCGTCAGCCGCTGGCTGCCGGGGGAGGGGACCAAGGTGTTGATTCCCGACCGTTTCATCCTGCCGGACGCGCCGCGCACCGGCATCGTTGTCAACATCCCCGAGATGCGGATGTATTTCTTCCCGCCGGGCGAGGGCAAGAATCCAGCCACCCAAGTCGTCACTTACCCGATCAGCGTGGGCCGCATGGACTGGAAGTCGCCGATGGGCGTCACCAAGATCGTCGAGAAGATCAAAGACCCGACTTGGACGCCGCCGGCATCCATCAAAAAGGAACATGCCTTGGAAGGCGAGATTCTGCCGGACGTGGTGCCGGCCGGCCCGGACAACCCGCTGGGCCAGTTCGCCATGCGCTTGGGTGTGAAGGGCAGCTACTTGATCCATGGCACCGGCCAGGACAAGGCCGACGGCATCGGCATGATGGTGACCCACGGCTGCATGAGGATGTACCCGGAAGACGTGGCGCAATTGTTCCCCAAGGTCAGTGTCGGCACCCAGGTCAACCTCGTCTACCAATCCGTCAAAATCGGCTGGCATAACAATGCCTTGTATGTCGAAGTGAGCCAGCCCTTGGAGGAAGACCACTTGGGCTATGACAAGCTGCTTGCCCAGGCGATGCCGCTGATCCAGAAGAAGACTGCCGACCACCCCGGTTTCGTCCTCAACCGGCAGGCCTTGGACCAAGCCTTGCGGAACCCCAACGGCATTCCCCAGATCATCAGCGGCGGCGCGACTACGGCGGAGAACATCCCCACGGCACCCCGGACATCGCCGGTCCCGGCCACCCCCGCGCCGGTCCCTCCGGTGGCAACGCCGGGGGGCGGCGGGGCTGGCACTGCGCCACCGGCGCCTGTGCCGCCGCCAGCCAATCCACAGTCGGCGGCGCCGATGGCCAACCGGCCGGTGTCGCCCGGCCCGGCGCCCGTCCAGCCGACACAGCCGCCTGTGGCACGGCCTGTCCAAGCCTTGGCGCAACCCACGCCCGTGGCGCAAAGGCCGGTCCAAGCCGCCCCGGCGGAAGTCCCGCCCGGCCCGTCCGTGAAGCCTGCCAGTTCCAAGCCGGAAGAGCAATTGCTGCCGCCGATCTATTGACGCAATCATTCTGCTGCCGGTTTGTAGTCCCGGCTTTAGTCGGTCCTTTCGGGGGAAGTGGGTTTATTTGATTGGCGGCGGCATCCTGGGAGCGCGGGCCTCTGGCCCGCCTGCGGGCGAGACGCCCGCGCTCCTAGTGCGATAAACCAATTAAATCCACCTCCGCATTGGGAGCCGCCATGCCACCCTTGCCCGACGATCCACCCTCCGCCACCGCCCTGTTCGGCGACCCCAGGCCCAGGGAACGCACCGCGACGCTGGCGGAACTGGACAAGATCGTTGAAAACTCCCCCGAGAAAAACCGCACTTTCTTCATCGCCTATCTGGGCCTGTTGATTTACGTCCAGGCCATCGTCTTCTCCACACCGACCTGCAATTCCTCGTCTCCACCGAAGGCTTGAAGCTCCCGATCATCGACCTGACGGTGCCGCTGGTGGGCTTTTATGTGGTCACGCCGATCTTCGTCATCGCCCTGCATTTCAACTTCCTGCAAAACTTGGAAAGCCACCACTTCAAGCTGATGCGCTGGAAAGAGGCCCATCCGGGCGGGACCGTGCCGCGTGAGCGGATACAGCCTTTCCTGTTCGACTATGCCATGCTGGAACGCGGCAGCCAGTTGGAGCGCTGGGTGCGCTGGGCCAATACCCTGCTCGTCCTCAACCTCGCCCCGATCACGTTGGGATTATTGCTATGGCGCTACACCGACCGGCAGGACGGGTTGGTGACGCTGTGGCATCTCCTCGCTTTCGCCTTCGACAACCGTTTGGTGTGGAAGCTGCGGCTGGCTTTCGACCATAACCAATCACCGCAAGCCCCGCCGCCGCGCCGCCCTTATTGGCGGGAAATCCCTAAACACGGGTTGCGCGGCGTGTTCGG
>CAZOTR010000080.1:0-1774 GCA_964582755.1 uncultured Methylococcaceae bacterium
TCCCAACTCTTCACATCCGCATCCTCGCCCTCGCCGCCCTCGGCGTTGTCCGCGCCCAGGCTAAACACGTCAAACTTGCCATGCTGGCCGGGGGCCGCGTAGTGGTAGGGGTTGTTCCAAGGGTCCAGCGGCATTTTCTTCTTGCGCAGGTACGGCCCGTTCCAGACTTTCGCCGTGCCGGGCGCTTCGAGCAAGGCGTTCAGGCCCTCGTCGGTGGCGGGATAGCGGCCCACGTCCAGGCGGTACATGTCCAAGGCCGAGGACAGCTCCTCGATTTGCAAACGCGCCGCCTTGGATTTCGACTCGCCCAGGTGCTTGATAAGCTGTGGCCCCACCAGCCCGGCCAACAGCCCCAGGATGGCCAGCACCACCAACAGTTCGATCAAGGTGAAACCACGGGCGGCACGGGATAAATATGTGTTGTTTCGCATAAGCTTTGGTTTTTCGTTGAAGGATGTGGGACGGCCTCCAGGCCGTTTTTGCTTTTGATTAAGGTGGCCTGAAGGCCACCCTACGGTTAAAACGCCAAGTCGTTGACGCTGAGGATGGCCATCAAAATGGAAATGATGATACCAGCAATCATGATGCCAAGCCCGACGATCAACACCGGCTCCAACAGGGCCAACATGCGTTGGATGGCGGTCTTGACCTCCTTGTCGTAAGTGCTGGCGACGCGGTCCAGCATCTGGTCCAGATGGCCCGACTCCTCACCCAGCTTAATCATCTGGATCGCCAGGGTCGGAAACAGGCCGGATTCTATCAAGGGCGCGGACAATCCGCCGCCTTGCTTGAGGCTGTCCACCGCCAAGTCAATCTTCTCCGCCACCACCAAATTGTTCAAGGTGTCCTTGACGATGGTCAGCGCGGTGAGCAGGGTGACGCCATTGCCCAGCAGGGTCGCCAAGGTGCGGCTGAAATTCGCCACGGTGATTTTTTTGATTAAATCGCCCACCAGCGGCAAGGCCAGCAGGCGGCGGTCCCAGACATAACGGCGGTCGCGGTCGGCCATTTGGTAGCGGAAATAGCTCGCCACGCCCATAAACAGCAACGGCAAGGCCCACCAGTAATCGCGCAGCGCCGAAGCCACGCCCACCACGACTTGGGTGGGCAGGGGCAGTTCCTTGCCGGCGCTCTCGAACATCTCGGTGAACTGCGGCACGACGAAAGTCAGCAACAGCAGCAAGGACGCCGCCGCCATCGTCACCAGGATGGCCGGGTAGATCATCGCCGTGGTCACCGTCTCGCGCAATTCCCGCGAGCGGTCCAGATAATCGGACAGCCGCTCCAGCACCTGCTCCAACGCCCCACCCGCCTCCCCGGCGCGGATCAAATTGAGATAAAAGCGCGAGAACACCCCCGTCTGCCGCTCCAAGGCGTCGGACAACTGCGCCCCGCCCTTCACCGCCTCCAACACCTTGGCTATCATCGCGTTGAGGTTCGGCTGCGTCTCGGTCAGTTCCAGCAACACGACCAAGGCCCGGTCCAGCGGCAAGCCGGCCTGGAGCAAGGTCAACAACTCATGGGTGAACAGCGCGATGTCCTTGCGCGACACGCCGGACTTTTTCGCGCCGAAGCGCAGCCAGGCGAACGGCTTGGACGAGGCCGGGGCGATTTTGATCGGCAGCAAGCCCTCGCCTTGCAAGGCCAAAAGCAAGGCCGCCTCGTCGGCGGCCTCGCGCTCGGCTTCCAAAGTTTCACCTTCGCGGTTGACGGCTTTGTAGAAATACAGGGGCATCAGTATTCAGTGATTTGTGGCTTGGCAATGACTTGCCAC
>CAZOTR010000080.1:1874-18074 GCA_964582755.1 uncultured Methylococcaceae bacterium
GCCACCCGAATTTTCGTTTTTGCCGCCGCTTGTTGCGCAAAACCATAGAGGGTTATTTCAGGCTTGCCTCTTGCCAAATACAGACACGCCAAGGTATCACGAACCTTTATGGCAATCTCCCGGAATAAGTCTAGCGATTTGTCACGTCGGTTGACACGGTAATCTTTAACTTCAATCAGCCATAGTTCGTCGCCGTCAGCGGAAAAGGCAACAACATCGACACTCTTGCTGTCGGCAAAACCCTGGAAATGCTTACGGTAAAATCCCGTGTCATCGAATTTTTCGGCCTGCCACGTCTTAGGAAAAACAAACTCAAGCGTGCCTTCGGTGATCTTAAGCATGGGTTCAGCCGATTTTTTCTGCTGTCCGGTAAAGCCACTCGTTATAGCGTTCGGCTTGGTCGATTTCCATGTCCAAGGCAACAATCGGTTCGATTTCCTCCAAGCTGTCGCCCGCGCTGACTTGTACCCCACTGCCATCATCAGCCAATGCAAAAAAACGTGCGGACACTTTGTTTTTTGCGGAGGCTATTTTTAACTGCAAGTCGATTTCTTTAAGGAAAAATAAGCTGTGGGTCGCAAAGTTCACCTGAATGCCGTGGCTGGCGAGGGCGACAAGGATTTTTGCCAGTTTTGCGATCAGCCTTAGGTTGAGGTTGGCTTCTGGTTCGTCCCAAAACAATGTTCCGCCTTCTTCAATGGCACCGTGGCGCACCAGATACATCAATAAAGCCAATTTGCGAAAACCTTCAGCCATCATGGGGGCTTCGGTTTTAACTTTGCCTTTATCCACAAAAACTAACCTTGTCTCGTCCAACTTCATTATTCCAAGCTCGCCCTCAATCTCTCTAAACACATCTTCAAACCAATCCGGCAGACGGTTTAATTCGGGCGAATTGATTGTAGGCAGGAGATCTCGATAAGTGGCATCAAGCTTGATTTCATATCGCTCCAACAGCCCAGCTAGGCCATCATATAATGAAACTATTTCTTTACTTGGCACAAATACCGACTTCAGCACACAAGCGTCGCTATTTGCTGCGTCCAAGATAGCATCTGTCAACAAAGCCATTAAATTCCATTCTCGATAGCCAAAATTGAAATCTTGATGCTCAAGAAAAATCTTCCAATCTAACGGTTGACCATGATGTTTAAGCACTGAACTTGGTCGTGAATCGCTATTACCTTGACTATTAATGTCAATAGTTGGTATGATCCCGTATACTTGCCCCTCCAATTCAAGCCGACCTTGACCACGCCGAACTAGGCGGCTTAGATGGGATACCTGAAACAACGTCAGCAGACGTTCTTCAAAGTATACTTCTGTGCGCTTTTTGGATACTGTAAATGGCTTGCCAGTCAAATCTGACCATGCCCGATCCAAGCAATACGCAACCTTAAGCAAATGGGTTTTCCCCGTTCCATTCTCACCCACAAATGCATTGATGCCTGGGGAAAAATCAAACTGCGCCGAAGGAAAAACCGTGAAGTTTTCAAGCCGCAATGATTTCAGCATTTTTGTCCCTTCATCATTGTCGAAAACGTCAGGCTCCACATCCGGCGCACAATCCAAGGCATCCGTGCCGGACAAATAGCTCATGCCGATTGGGCGACATCTCCATATTTCCCCAAGGAATCGCCAACCAAATCATAAGGCTCGTCGCCATCGGCCACGGCGGTTTCCTGAACTTGGCCTTGCCGCATAAGATCGGCGAGCGCCACTTGGCCCACCGCGTCGCGCAATATTTCGTAATGCTCGGCGGACAGGAGATAGGCCACGATACCGCCTTCGGCGAGAATGCGGACCGGCCCGAGCTGCGAGAATTCGACTGCGGCCCCCGGTTTCACGCCGAGCTCCGCCAGGGTCAATGCCATATCAACAGGAGGGGGTAGCATAGTAAACTCCACTTAAGTTAGATGGTTAAAGCCGCATTCGTCAGGCATCCGAAGTCACCCGCATGACCTCCTCGATGGTGGTGAGGCCCGCCACCGCCTTGCGCAGGCCGTCCTCGTACATGGTGCGCATCCCTTCCTTCAAGGCCAGATCCTCGATCTGCCGGGCCTGGGCGTGGGTCATCACCAGCCGGCGCAGGTCGTCGCTCATCGCCAGGAATTCCACAATCGCCAGCCGTCCCTTGTAGCCCAGCCCGTCGCAGTGTTCGCAGCCGACGGCGCGGGACAGCATCACCCGTCCGTCAGGCTGGAAGCGGTCTAGCTTCAATTCGTACACCATTTCCTGCAGGGCCGGATAAGTTTCGCGACAATGTTGGCAGAGCCGGCGCACCAGCCTTTGCCCAAGGATGCCGTTGACGGTGGAGGTGATGAGGTAGTCTTCCAGGCCCATGTCCATCAAACGGGTCACGCCGCCGGCGGCGTCGTTGGTGTGCAGCGTAGACAACACCAAGTGTCCGGTGAGGGCGGACTGCACGGCGATGCGGGCGGTTTCCAAATCGCGCATTTCGCCGATCATGATGACATCCGGGTCTTGGCGGACGATGGACCGCAGCGCCGAGGCGAAAGTGAGGCCGATCTGCGCCTTGGTCTGGATCTGGTTGACCCCTTCAAGCTGGTATTCCACCGGATCTTCGACGGTGATGATCTTGCGCTCGGGGGTGTTGATCTGGTGCAGCGCGGTGTACAGGGTGGTGGACTTGCCGCTGCCGGTGGGGCCGGTGATGAGGATGATGCCGTGCGGCAGGGCCAGCACCTGCAAAAACTTGTCGAGGACGGCACCCTCGAACCCTAAAGACGCGAAGTCGAATTTGATGCTCTCCTTGTGCAACAGGCGGATGACCACGCTCTCGCCGAACATCGTCGGCACGGTGGAGACGCGCAGGTCCAATTCCTTGCCGACGACTTGCAGCTTGATGCGCCCGTCCTGCGGCAGGCGGCGCTCGGCGATATTGAGCTTGGCCATGATCTTGATGCGCGAAATCACAGCGGCGGTGGAGCGCACCGGCGGGGCTTCGACCTCCTTCAACACGCCGTCCACGCGGAAGCGCACCTTCAGCCGCTCCTCGAAAGGCTCGACGTGGATGTCCGAGGCGCGGGATTCCACCGCCCGCTGCATGATGAGGTTGACCATGCGGATCACCGGGGCTTCCGAGGCCAGATCTTTCAGATGCTCGACATCGGCCTCGTCGATCTCCTCGTCCGTGCCGAAATTGTCCTCCAACTGGCCCATCAGGCTCTTGCCCGCGCCGAGTTGCTGGTCGATGGCCCGCTCGATCTCCGAGGGCAGGCCGATTTTGGGCAACACCGGCTTTTCGCAAGCCAAGGCAAGGGCGTCCACCAGGCTTTGCTCCAAAGGGTCGGCGAACGCCACCTCGAAAGCGTCGTTCGAGGCGGCCAGGCCGACGATGCGGTTTTCCTTGAGGAAGCGTGTCGCCACCGTGTTCGGCAAGGGCGAGGCTTCCGGGTAATCCGCCGCCGCCACCAGCGGCAGGCCGCTGACTTCGGCCAGCGCCTCGGCCACGTCGCGTTCGGAGACGATGCCGAGCTTCATCAACAGGGCGGGCAAAGGCTGGTCGTCGGCCTGCGCGGCCAAGCGGCGGGCGCGGTTGATCTCGCTCTCCCGCGCCTTGCCCCTGCGCACCAGGCAATCGGCGAACAGGCCGTAGCCGTCGGTATGCGGGGGTTCGCCTGCGCCGCCTAGGGCGGGGGCAATGGTGGGGGATGGAGTGGCCAAGGAAGGTTCCTGGAAGGTCAAAGCAAGCGTCCCTGAGGGAGCGGGGACGGAGCAAACGGTTTGACAAGATTGCCCATATAACCCCCAAACCGCCTCCAGGTCAACCCTCTCCGCCCCATGCCGCACCCTCCTGGGCCTTCGGCGGCCGCTCGAACAGCGCGAGCCTGCCGCCCTCGCGCGCGCAGTCCCGCCAGCGCTCCAGGGAAAACTCGATTGACACGACGCCGCAGGTCGGCACGTTCTCGATGCCGGCCCCGGTCAGGCGGTTGGCGAGGTCGGTCAATTCCGGGTTGTGTCCGGCCAGGAAAACCCGGTCCCAGCCGTCGTCCAGCCCGGCGACCAGTCCGACCAGGGCGTCCAAGCCCTGCTCGTAGAGCTCCTCGCGCACGTCGATCCGCTTCTTCGGGTAGCCGACTTCCTCGGCGATCAGCTTCGCCGTCTTCAACGCCCGCTTGGCCGGGCTGGAAAGGATGCGGTCGGGCCGCAAATCCTTTTCCTTCAACAGCCGCCCCATCACCGGCGCGTCCCGCTTGCCGCGTTTGTTCAAGGAGCGTTCGCGGTCGGTCAGGGAGGCGTCGTCCCAACTGGATTTGGCATGGCGGATCAAAATCAGGTTTTTCATGGCGGCTACTCCCCGGCGGTGAAAGTCACGCACAGTTTAGCCTTGGCAACCCCTTCGATGATAGGGATAACATCGCCGCGCGCTGCCATCCCCCAACCCGTCCTGTTGAACCGTGGCGGTTTGCGCCGGCATTTGCTATCTTGGCGGCGTCGCCCCACAAGGGGCATCCCTACTCTTCGCCTGCCCGGAGCCGCCATGAATGCCTCGCCGTCCACGCCATCGTCCGCCCCGAAACTGGATTTGCCGCCGGGCTTTGTCTGGGGCGCTTCGACCTCCAGCTACCAGATCGAAGGCGCGGCCCACGAAGAGGGCCGGGGGCCCAGCATCTGGGACAGCCATTGCAAGATGCAGGGGCGGGTCGCCAACGGCGACACCGGCGACATAGCCTGCGACCATTACCACCGCCATGCCGAGGACGTTAAGATCATGGCGGATCTCGGCATCCAGGCGTATCGCTTCTCCATCGCCTGGCCCAGGGTGCTGCCGCGTGGACGGGGCGCGGCAAACGAGAAAGGGCTGGATTTCTACGACCGGCTGATCGACGCACTGTTGGAAGCCGGCATCGAGCCGTGGCTGTGCCTGTACCATTGGGATCTGCCGCAAGCCCTGCAAGACCTGGGCGGCTGGACTAACCGCGACAGCGCCGGCTGGTTCGCCGACTACGCCCTGCTGGCCGGACGCCGTTACGGCGACCGGGTCAAGCGCTGGGCCACCTTCAACGAGCAGAACGTTGCCACGCTGTTCGGCTATGTCTGGGGCATGAGTCCGCCAGCCGCCACCGACCGCGCCGCCTATTTCAGGGCCGTGCACCACCAAAACCTGGCCCATGGCGCGGCCATCGACGTGTTGCGCTCGGCGGTGCCGGGGGCTTCCTTAGGCATCATCCACAACCGCCAGATCGTCCATCCCGAACGCCACGACCCGGCCCAGCAAGCCGCCGTCGAACCGATGGACACGCATTGGAACAACATTTTTCCCGACCCGCAGATTCTCGGCTATTACCCGCCGACGGTCGCCGACGACATCGAGCCGTTCACGCAAGCCGGCGACATGGGCCGGATTTGCAGGCCGCTGGATTGGTTCGGGCTCAACCACTACGGCCCGCTGTGGGCCAAAATCGATCCGGGCTGCGCGCTGGGTTTCAGCATGGGCGCCGGCCCGGAGGAAATGCCGCATTCGGAAATCGGCTGGGCCATCCATCCCGAAGCCTTCAAGTACGAGCTAGTGCGCACCCACCGCCGCTATAAGCTGCCGGTCTATGTCACCGAAAATGGCTGCGGCAGCGACAGGGAAACGGCGGACGCCACCGGCTTTGTCGAAGACCGGCACCGCATCGCCTTCCTCCATGACTATGCGTCGGCGATGGCCGAGGCTGTCGCCGAAGGCGCGGAGGTGCGCGGCTATTTTGTCTGGTCCTTGCTGGATAATTTTGAATGGGGCGCGGGCTACGCCAACCGCTTTGGCATCGTGCGGGTGGATTTCGACAGCCAGCGGCGGACACCCAAAGCCTCGGCGCATTGGTATGCCAGTTTGATCCAGGCCCACTAAAAACCGTAGCCTGGAGACAATGCCCTGGCGCCGGGGCGCGGGCAGACATCCGCCCCGGCCCAACAATGAGAATTGCTAGCCCCGGCCCGCCCGCGCAATCCGCCGTGCCTTTCGTTTTATAATGCCGCCAGCAACCGCGCTGCCCGGCAGCCGCCCACTCTTCCAACCCCGCGAGTACCGTCCATGGCAACCACCAGCCCTTCATCCGACACCTTGGCCAGCAAATCCAGCAAGCTCCTGCGCGAGCTGTTCGCCTCCGGCCGCCCGCTGTTCTACATCATGTCCGCCGAGGAACAGCGGGTCGGCAAGCTGTTGCAGCAAGCCGCACAGCATTTTTTCGCGCAGCCTGTGCCGTTTTGGTCGTGGAGCCTGACCGAGGGCATGAAATGCGCCGACGGCACGCAAGCCGGCCCAGACACCGCCAACCCCCGCGCGGCGCTGGACTTCATCGCCAATTTCAAGGGACCGGCGGTGTTCCATCTGAAGGATTTCCACGAAGCCATGCATGAGGCGGTGGTCGTCCGCCGCCTGCGCGACCTGTACGAGCTTTGCCTGGGCCAAGGCAAGTTCGTCGTCATCTCCTCGCCGATCCGCTACATCCCCGAAGAGCTAAACCGCAACCTCGTCTATTTTGAACTGAACGTGCCGGATTTCGTCGAGATCAAGGCGCTCCTCGAAGAGCGGGCGGCGGCCTTGGTCGCAGCCGGCGGCAGCGCCGACACCTCCGAGGCCACGCTGACGCACATGACGCGGGCCTTGCAGGGACTCACCCTCGACGAGGCGGGCTTTGCCATCCACCGGGCCGTGGCCGAAACCAAGCATCTGGGGCTGGAGTCGCTGCCCATCTTGTTTGAGGAGAAACGCTTGCTGGTGAACCGTTCGGGAACCATCCAGTACGTCGCCGACGGCGCGCAGATCGACCGCGTCGGTGGCCTGGAAGTGATGAAGAAATGGCTGGTGGAGCGCCGCCAATTGTTCCAGATCCGCGACAGCATCGGCGCGGACATGGTGCCCAAGGGCGTGTTGGTGATGGGCATTTCCGGCTGCGGCAAGAGCCTGTCGGTGAAGGCCATCGCCTCCAGCTTCGAGTTGCCGCTGTACCGCATCGACATGGCCGAGGTCTTCTCGGGCCGCTACGGCACGCCGGAATGGGCCTTCGTGCGGGCCTGCCGCATCATGGAGGAAATCGCCCCGGCCATCGTCTGGTTTGACGAAATCGAGAAGGGCATCCCCTCCGAATCCAGCGGCGAGCAAGGCCGCATCTTCTCTTTCTTCCTGACCTGGATGCAGGAGAAGACCCGCGGCCTGTTCGTCGCCGCCACCGCCAATTTCATCGACCTGCTGCCCGCCGAGATGATCCGCAAAGGCCGCTTCGACGAGGTGTTCTTCGTGGACCTGCCGAATGACAAGGAGCGGGTGGAGATCATCAAGATCCACTTGGAACGCCGGGGGGTGGACACGTCCGAGTTGGGCATCGAGCGCCTGACCCGCCTGACCAGCGGCTGGACCGGGGCCGAATGCGAGCAGTTGGTGGTCTCGGCCCTCACCCGCGCCAAGCTGGAGGAGCGCGAGGTCACGATGGAGGATTTGCTGCGCACGGCGGGCAGGATCGTGCCGCTGTCGAAGACGATGAAAGAGCAGGTGGACCACATCCGCAGTTGGGCGCGGGACCGCGCCGCGCCGGCCTCGATCAACTGAGCGGGCAAGTGCGTAGGATGGGCAAGCGTTGCTTGCCCACCGGTTGCGCCGGTTCGGTGGGCAAACGATAGGGCCGTTTGCCCACCCTACTTCGCCGAGGACGCCCGTGGAAACGGCCAGGCGTGGAGCTTGCGAAAGCCCGTCCCGGTCCACTCGAACAACGCCGATTCGTTGGCCACGGGCGGAATGCCGAGAGGGCCGGTCACCTCGTCGCGGCTGCCCAGGTGGTCCATCACCAGCAAATGCGTGGCCTCGCCGGACTGGAACATTGCCAGGCTGATCGGCCCTTGCCACCAGCAGCAGACGGCCAGCCCGCGGTCGCCTCGGCCAAAACGGTGCAGGTCATGGCCAATGGAAAAATAGGTGAAGCCATAGTCGAAGCCTATCGTCGGCGCCAGCCGGGCATTGGGCGGCAGGAGGTCCGCAAGCTCATGGCCAACCGCGCGGGCCTGCATAGGCCAGACTTTCGCCAACGCCGACAGCCGCTGGGGACCGGCACCCAACAACGACAGCGGCAGCAACGCCGCGAGGCCCAGCAGCAAAGGCCGCGACTGCCGCGCCAGCGGCGCAGGCCAAGGCCGTTGCCGCAGCCATAGCAGCGCCGCCGCCACCGCCAACATCCCCACATGGGGGGTGTAACGCCAGTAGTCCGCGGCGATGCGGGCCTCCTCGCGGGTCATCGCGCCGAGATAGACGACAACCAGAAAGGCGTTGTAGCCAATCCACACCACGGCGGTCGCCACCGCCAGCAATTCCGCAGCGTCTTGCGGCATCCGCAGCTTCCACAGCCCGGCCAGCGCCACCGCCCACATCAGCAGGTGGAAGCCCGGATTCTGCGTCAATTCGTAACCCAGCGCACTGAGCATCGAGGGGATGGCGTCCCAGTTCCACAGCGCGGGCGGCTGGAAAGCCATCTCGCCGCCCGGAAGATTGTGCTTGAGATAATGCCGCCAGACTAGGTACACCACCAGGGCGGGCAGCGCCATCGGCGGCAGCAGGCGGGGGATACGCGCCCAACGCAGCCGCCCGCTGCGCCAGCCCGCCAACAGCAGTCCCAGCGACAACAGGGCCAACAGCACGAGATTGGCCTGCTTGAGGTTGACCAGCGCGGCGGCGGCGAGGCCGAACCGCCAAGCCAGGCAACGGGCGTCGGCATCCTCGTCCAGCCGTTCCAACAGCGCCACGCCCAACAAACCCAACACGCCGACCGTGGCAATCGTCGCGGTGTCGGCATAGGACGAGAACAGCACATTGCGGTCCAACGCGGGATAGAACAGGACTAGGAAAGCGCCGATGGCGGCGGCGGCGGCCGCCAGCCGCGCAGGCCAACCGCGCTGTTGGCCTTGCGCGGCATCGGCAATGGCCGCGCCGACCGAGGCCAGCAACACCACATTGGCCACCGGCCCCGCCGCTTCGAGGAAACGTCCGGCCAGCCAGGACGCAGCCGCCACAATGAAAGGCAGGATGTGCGGGTAGCCGGGATGGCGCGAGGGCGTGGCCGGCAGATCGGGGCGCGGCAGGCTGTCGTGCTGAAAGACATAGGCGGCATTCGGCAGCCATTGGGCGAAGTCGTCCCACATCGTCGCCGGTCCCAGCGCCGCGAACGCCAGCAGCGGCGACGCCAGCAGCACGGCGGCGGCAAACCCGGCCCCGCCCGGCAGCCTCCGCCGCCAAACCAACCACGCCAAGGCCGCAAGGCCGGCCACGCCCAGCAAGCCAGCCCACAGCGAAACCGGCGCGCGCGTCGCCACCGCCAACACGGTCAAGATACCGCCGGCCAATCCCATGCCAACCACCGCATCCGCCCCCGGCAGGCGCTCCCTGCCCCCGCCCGCCACCGCTCCCAACGCCGCGCAGACCAGCATCACCGCCAGCGTCGCGCCAGCCGCCAGAACCGCCTCGAACGGCACACCGTTTTCAACCACCATGACCCCCTACTTTGCTTGGGACGACCGAGGGAACGGCCAAGCGTGAATCTTGCGAAAACCCGTGCCCGTCCACTCGAACAGCGCCGATTCATTGACCACGGGGGGAATGCCGAGAGGGCCGGTCACCTCGTCGCGGCTGCCCAAGTGGTCCATCACCAGCAAATGCGTGGCCTCGCCGGACAAGAACACTGCCAGCGTGACCGGCCCTCCATTCCACAAGCGCAGGCCGCGGTCGTCGCGGCCAAAACGATGCAGATCGTAATTGATGCCGGAATAGGTGAGGCTAAAGTCGAACCCCGCCGTCGCCGCCAAGCTGGCATTGTCCGGCAAGATCTCGGCGAGGTCGCGGCCAAGCATGCGGAACTGCGCCGGCCACGCCTTCCCCAACGCCGACAGCCGCTGCGGCCCTGCGATCAGCAGCGACAGCGGCAGCAAGGCCGCGAAGCCCAGCAACAAAGGCCGCGCCTGCCACGCAAGCGGCGCCGGCCAGGACAGTTGCCGCAGCCCAAGCAGCGCCGCCGCCACCGCCAGCATCCCCACATGGGGCGTGTAACGCCAGTAATCGGCGGCGATTTCGGCCTCCCAAGCGGCCATCGAACCGAGATAGACAACAATCAGGAAAACGTTGTAGCCGATCCACACCACGGCAAGCATCACCGCCAGCAACTCCTCGGGCCGTTTCGGCGTCCGCAACTTCCACAAGCCGACCAGGGCCACCGTCCACATCAGCAGATGGAACGGCAGGTTCCGCGCCAGTTCGTAGCCCAGCGAATGCGCCATCCGGGGAATGGTCTCCCAATTCCACAGCGCAAGCGGGCGAAAAGCCATCTCGCCTGCGGGCAGGTTGTGCTTGACGTAATGCCGCCACACCAGGAACACCAACGCGGCGGGCAGCAGCATAGGCGGCGCCAAGCGCAGGGTACGCGCCCAATACAGCCGCCCGCCGCGCCATGCCGCCAGCAGCAGGCCCAGCAACAACAAGGCCAGCAACACGGGATTAGCCTGCTTGAGGTTGACCAGCGCGGCGGCGGCGAGGCCGAACCGCCAAGCGAGCAGCCGGGCGTCGGCGTCGCGGCCCTGCCCTAGCCGTTCCAGCAAGGCCACGCCCAACAAGCCAAGCACGCCGACCGTGGCAATCGTCGCGGTGTCGGCATAGGACGAGAACAGCACGTTGCGCGGCAACTCGGGGTAGAACAGAAGAAAGAAGGCAGCGATGGCGGCGGCGGCGGTAGCCAGTCGCGTCGGCCAGCCCGCCGCCCCGGCATCGCCGATGGCGGCGCCAACCGAGGCCAGGAGCGCCACATTGGCCACCGGCCCCGCCGCCTCCAGGAAGCGCCCGGCCAACCAGGACGAAGTAGCCACAACAAAGGGCATGATGTGCGGATAACCCGGCCAGCGCGACGGCGACGGCGGCAGCTCCGGGCGCGGCAGGCTGTCGTGCTGAAAGACATAGGCGGCGTTGCGCAACCAATGGGCGAAATCGTCCGACAGCGTCGCCGGCCCCAGCGCCGCGAACCACAACACAGGCGAGGCCAGCAGCAAGGCGGCGGCGAAGCCCAATCCACCCGGCAGTCGGCGAAGACTAGCCGACCAAGCCAAGGCCACAATACCGGCCATGCCCAGCAAGCCCGCCCACAGCGCAACCGGCAACCGCGTCGCCACCGCCAGCAGGGTCAGGAGGCCACCGGCCAGCCCCAAGCCGACCACGGTGTCCGTCCCCGGCAGGCGCTCCCGGCCCCCGCCCACCGCCGCGCCCAGCGCCGTGCAAACCAGCATCACCGCCAGCGCCGCGCCCGCCGCCAAGGCCGCATCGGACGCCGCGCCGCCTCCGGTCATCAATCCTTAGCCCCGCCGATCAACTGCGAATACCACTTTGCCGAGGCTTTGGGAATGCGGCGCTGCGTGGCGTAATCGACATAGACCAATCCGAAGCGGCTGGCATAGCCGGCCGACCACTCGAAATTGTCCAGCAGCGACCAGACGAAATAACCGCGCACATCGGCGCCCTCGGCGATGGCTTCCTGCATCGCGCCGATATAGGCGGTCAGATACTCGATGCGGTGCCGGTCATCAACCTCGCCCTCCGCGCCGGGGGCGTCCTTGTCGCTGCCGCAGCCGTTCTCGGTCACATAGATGGGCAAGCGGTAGCTCTTCGACACCCGCAACAACTCCGTGCGAAAAGCCTCGGGGCAAATGCTCCAGCCAATCTCGGTGGCCGGCAGCTTCACTGGCGGATCGGAAAAGCCGAAGCCCCACACGGTGTCCGGGTTCGCCTTGGCATGGACCACGCTGTAATGGTTGAAACCGAACCAATCCACCGGCCTGCAAATCTTGGCGAGGTCGCCCGCTTGCACATAAGGCTCGATCTCGCGGCCAATATTCGGCGGGTAATGGCCCAGTATCTGCGGATCGGGAAAGCACAGGTTCCAATGTTCGTCGAAGACCTCGGCGGCCTTGCGGTCCTCCGGCGCGTCGCTACCCGGCCACACCGGCTGGCGGGCATGGACGCAGCCGATGCTCGCGCCCGGCACCAGCGCGCGCAACACATCCACGGCGGAGCCATGGGCGAGGTTGACATGGTGGATGGCCTGTAGATTGGCTGCGCGATTGGGAAAGCCCGGCACCGCCGGGTACAGGGCATAGCCAAACAAGGTGAAGATCGAAGGCTCGTTGATTGTGGCGAAATGCTTGACGCGATCCCCGTAGCGCTTGGCCACCAGCACCGCGTAGTCGGCGAACCAACCCGCGCTATCGCGGTTGATCCAACCGCCCCGCTCATGCAGGGCCAGCGGCAGATCCGAGTGGAACAGGCACAGCCAAGGCTCGATCCCCGCCGCCAACAGGCCGTCGATCAGGCGGTCATAAAAGTCCAAGCCCTTCGCGTTGACCGGCCCCTTGCCTAGCGGCAGCAACCTAGGCCAAGCCACCGAAAAGCGGTAGGCCGGCACCCCCAGCCCGCGCATCAGGGCGATGTCCTCGGCGTAGCGGTGATAGTGGTCGCAGGCCACGTCCGCCGTGTCGCCGTTGGCCACCGCGCCCTTTTCGCGGCAGATTTTATCCCAGACGCTAGGCCCCCTGCCGTCCTCCTGGGTTGCCCCCTCGATTTGAAAGCTGGATGTGGATACGCCCCAGAGGAATCCGGGCGGCACTGCCATAGTCTTGCTTGTCATTGCTGTGATTACTCCGAGTTTCATGGTGCCAGGGGTTTCACTCCCCGGCGGGACGCGCCACATATTACGCAGCGCTTGGGGGATGCCGTTAATTGCCAGGCATCTTATCACTTGCTTTAATCACCCGAAACACAGATCATCCATTAGGATAACCAGGGAAATCTTAACCATGGCGCATTTACCCACCCCCGTGCTTTCTGTCGTTTCGCCCTTCCACAACGAGGCCGAAGGCTTGGCCGAGTTTATCCGGCAGGTTTCCGCCACGCTGGACTCGCTGGATCTCAGCGCAGACGGCGGGGACGGCTGGGAACTTATCCTCGTAAACGACGGCTCGCACGACGAGTCGCCGGCGATTGCCGCCACCTTCGCCGCCCAGGACCGCCGTATCCGCATCGTTTCCTTCTCCCGCAACTTCGGCCATGAAGCGGCTTCGACGGCCGGCTTGCGTTACGCCCGTGGCAAGGCGGTGGTGCTGATGGATTCGGACCTGCAAGACCCGCCCACGGTGATCCCGGAAATGCTCGCCAAATGGCGGGAAGGCTACCAGATCGTCTACGGCGTCCGTTCCAAGCGGGAAGAAGAAACCGTGTTGAAAAAAACCACGTCCTGGCTTTTTTACCGGCTGATGCGGAAGTTTGCGAACATCGACATTCCCAAGGACACCGGCGATTTCCGGCTCCTGGACCGGCGGGTGGTCGATGCGTTCAACGCGCTGCCGGAGCGCAACCGCTTCGTCCGTGGACTGCTATGCTGGACGGGTTTCAAATCCACCGGGGTAGCCTTTCTCAGGGCACCGCGTTTTGCGGGCAAGTCCCATTACAACTATTTCAAACTCATCCAACTGGCGTTTGATTCAATTGCATCCTTTAGCACCGCGCCGCTGAAGCTCGCCACTTGGCTAGGCATTATGGTAGCCACTGGCGCGGGCCTGTGGATACTGGTGGTTTTGTGGCAGTTTTTCTTCTGGCCCGGCTACCGCCCCGCCGGTTTTACCTTCCTCTACATATCCATTCTGCTGCTCGGCGGAATGCAGATTTTCCTGATTGGCTTGGTCGGAGAATACTTGGCGCGCACCTATGAGGAAGTCCAACGCCGCCCCATTTACATCGTGGACCAGCTCGTCAATTTTGGCGACACGCCTGCGTTCGGCGGACCCAATGGCTCGCTCCTGCCAACCGCCGCCGATCCATCCGCCCAGCGCTAAACTGCCAAGCCCCGGATGATGCCAATATCCCGGTGTTTCCCGATACCTATTCAGTATATGCGGTGTGATTGACATGCTTTTGAAACGTGGATTCGTTTCCATCATCCTGGCGGCTGCCGCCTTGCTCTCAATCCTATACTGCTGGAATTTAAGCCGGCCGGTGGCTCTCGCCGACGCGCTGACCGACCGCCTCAGTTGCGTCTCCTACGCGCCCTTCCACAAACCGGGGCAAACGCCTTTCGACAAGACGCTGTATATCAGCTTGGAGCAAATCGAAACGGATATGGCAGCCTTGGCGCAGCGTTTCGATTGTGTCCGCATCTATTCCGTCATCCAAGGCCTGCATGAAGTGCCTAGGCTTGCCGAAAAGCTAGGCATCAAGGTTTTGCTGGGCGTGTGGATTGGACGCGAACTGGAGGAGAACGAGAAGGAGCTGGCCCTGGCCGTCGAACTGGCGCGAAAATATCCCGCCGCCATCCGCGCCGTCATCGTCGGCAATGAGACGTTACTGCGCAAGGAGCAACCCGCCTCGGCGATGCGGGCTTATATCGAGCGGGTCAAAACGGCGCTGCCGGGCGTGCCGGTCAGCTATGCCGACGCCTGGGAATTCTGGCTGAAGTACCAACAGGATCTGCTGGATACCGTATCCTTCGCCACCGTGCATATCATCCCGTATTGGGAAAACGACCCGATGAGCGCCGACAACGCGGTCGACCATGTCAGCCATATTTACCGGCAGGTCAAGGAGCAATTGAAGGCCAAGGACGTGATGATCGGCGAAACCGGCTGGCCTAGCTATGGACGCCAACGGCAAGATGCGGAACCCACGCGGGTCAACCAAGCGCGGTTTATCCGGGAATTCGCCTTGCGCGCCGAACAGGAAAAAATCCCTTACAACGTCATCGAGGCGTTCGACCAGCCCTGGAAGCGCAATTACGAAGGCGTGGTCGGCGGGACTTGGGGACTTTACGCCGCCGACGGCAGCGCCAAGTTTCCCTTTCGCGGGCCGGTCGCGGAAGCGCCGGCTTGGAGCCACGCCGCCTACGGCGCCATGTTGGCGTTCTTCGGCATGTTTGTGCTGTTCCAATGGCGGCGGCGCAAGCCGGACGTCGGCACCCTCTTGGCCTTGCTGGCCGTCAGCATCGCTGGCGGAGGGGCTTGGGTCGAGGTTTGCCGAGACTTGGTGATGGCCAACCGCTCCTGGCTGGAATGGGCTTATACCGGCGTGTATGCCGCTTTGCTGCTGGTTGCCACGTTTTTGCTCGGCGGCCCGCTGGCCGCTTGGTGCGCGACCGGCCAGCCGCCGCCCCGGCCGGCCCCGGTCGTGGCTTTGGCGCGGCGGTTTCGCCGCGGCGGGCAAGATTTCGAGGAAACCGCCTTGGGCGCGGTGCGGATCGCGTTCCTGTTCGGCGCCGCCGTGGTTGGCCTGTTGCTGGTGTTTAACCCCGGCTCGCGCGATTTCCCGCTGGGGATTTATGCCGTGCCGGCCGTCGGCCTAGCCTTGCTGGCCTGGATCAACGACGGCAACGGCGCTGACCTCGAAGAGATTTTGCTGGCAGGATGGATAGGCTGCGCGGGGGCGTGGATAGCCGTCACCGAACATCTCACCTTCCCGCAGGACGGGCCGTGGCAAGTGGCGGACGGCATCAACCAACACGCCCTGGGCTGGGCGGCGCTATGCCTGCTGCTGGCCGTTTCGGTACTGGGTCCGGTAATCGTCGAACTGCGCGCGGGCCAGCGTCAACACGCCTAGCAGGAAACCGACGGCGGCATAGTCCCAGCAATACAGCATCAAGCCGGCCATGCCGACCATGCCGGCCAGCAGCCCGACCAGCCCCGAGCGGGTGACCGCCGACAGCAGGCCGAGGAACAGGGCGAAATAGCCCAGCCCGCCATGGCTGAAACTTTTCTCGACCAGCCAGCGGACCTTGCACAGCAAGGTTTGCCCGCCGCCGGCGCAGAAAAAGCCCAGTTCGCTTTGTTCCATCAATTGGCTGCGCGCCCACCAGGAAACGCCGAAAGCGGCGAGAATAAGCAGCCAGGGAAAGGGATTGAATTTCATGCTATCAGAGACCAAATTGAAGATTGCCACGCGATTTCACTATAACAGCCCAGCCCGCGCAAAGGCTACCGGCCCACGCGGCGGGCCAGGCAGAACGCATAGTCGGTCGGGCTGACCGGCGAGGCGAGCGGGCGGCAACTGGGCAGGTCCAATGCTAGGCCGTAGCCGGGCAGCGTCTTCACCGTCTGCGGCCTCTCCGTGGCGACATGCATCGAGGCGATGGGGCCGGGGTTGTCGCGGATGGCGTCGCGGAAAATCTTGCGGAAGCCTATTTCGGGGTC